>JBDSMX010000212.1:0-3504 GCA_039915645.1 Gemmatimonadales bacterium
TCACGAGTGCGTCGACTTGTCTGGCCGTAGTGCGCTTCCAGCCGGGGAGTGCCGCGATCCAGGCCTGCACCGGTGCGTTGCCATCGGCCTTGACGATTTGGGGATTTCCGCCGGATAGGAGCTTCGCGCGCGTGGCCGGCGCTCCCTTGGCGGGCTTCCTGGTCCCGGCGCCATTCAAGGCGACCGCCGCCTTGATCAATGCCTTGAATGCGCGGGCGTTGACCTGCTCGCCTTCGCGGATATCGATCGCGCGACGGGTGCCGCCTTCGAGCGAAGCATTGAAGAGCTTCGACGGGTCGGGAAGTGCCGCGCCCTTGGCGAAAGTGAGCTTGATGGACTCCTTGTAGGTCTCACCGGTGCATACGATGCCGCCGTCGGACCAGACCGGAACGCCGGCCATCTTGTTCGACGCCTTCTTCCATTTGCGCTCCTCGATCATTCCGGCGTCGGCCTCGAGGATGAGCGTGCGCATCCGGTCGAGTGCTTCGGCTCGCCAGTCTTTCGTGGTCGTTTTGGTCACACGGGCCTCCCAAGCAGGTCAACGAGTTTCTGGCCGCATGCTCACGGCGCGATCTGGGCCGCAACGGACCAGCGGGAATCGCCCCAGGCGATCTCGATGGCGCCATTGGCCACACTCAGTGTAAGCCGCTCTACATCCGGAACGTTGTCGTGGCGCACGAGCGGAATTCTTGCAAAATCTGCCTTCGGATCGTAGCTGGTGCCGAAGATGTTCACCTTCGAATTGATGATCAGGACGCCGGTCCCGTCCGCTTGATACAGCATCCAGAACGTGTAGCGGCCCGCTGGTACCCGGGTGCCGCCGATCAGCAGGTCGGCCGATGTCGCAAAATGTGTGGCGACATCCGCGCCGAGCCGCCACACCACTCCAGGGCGTACGACGTCTCCCCAGATATTCCTGCCGCGTCGGGACGGCCGACTGTAATCGAGGCTCACGGCTGCCGAACCGATCTTGCCCAAGGCACTGTCGCGAGGAGAAAGCGCCCCGAAGCCTTTCCCGGCTGCATCGGCGTCACGCCAGCGCCCCGCAATCGCATCGACATCGATACTTGCGACCCGCTGCACCAGATAGCGGTAGGTGGTACCTGTCCAATCCGCACGGATCAGCTCACCCTTGACGTTGAAGCGGTAGCCGCTGCGCGCCACGCCGAAGTAATCGAGCTCGGCCGAATCCGGCGCGACGAGCCAGGCGCGCTTGCGGGTCGGATTCGGTGCGCCTGCGAAAGTGTATGTCAGGTAGATCATCGAGTCGGGAGCGACGCGTGCCCGTTCCCGTAGCGCGGCGATGGCGAACTCGTACATCAGGTACGACACGCCGATGTAGGGAATCGACGGAGTTGGCCACGCACCATTCGGTGCCGCGACACGCTGGGTGACCATCTCTCCCTTCGAGAGCACCTGCTTGATGAGCGAGTCTCCGATGTAGTCGAGCGTGGCCGAGGCACCATCCGTTCGAAGCGGGGCCCCGGCGCCGTCGAAGGTATCAACGTGGTACTGGAGCGGCTTGCCCGCCTTGTCGAAGGTCATCTGGTACCGGGTCACCCGGGTGGCGCCGACCCGGGTCGCGATGACGCCCGTGAGCGTGTTTCCCTTGCGTGTGAACTGCTCAACGTGCACGGTGTCGTTGCCGAGGGTGGCGACGAACCCCCCACTCTGGGCGGCGAGTGGGGCAGCGGCGAGCACGAGATGGAGCCCGAACCAGGCGAGGCGCATCGAGGGAATCTCCAATGAGGGAGGCGGGAAAGTCACCGCCTGTACGCCCACGGTGAAGCTCGGTTTCGAGCGCTTACACCTTCCTGAACATCTGGTCGAGCAGTTCCACGAGCTTGCCACCCATCATCTTCCAGCCATAGCGGGCGCCGCCGAAGTTCTGCTTCTGGTCCGGCTTGAAGCCCGATTGTACCAGTGTCAGGTGCGAGCCGCCGGCCGTCGGCGTGAGTGTGAAGGTCACGACCGTATCGAGCATCTCGCCCACAACCCAGGCATAGGAGAGTCTTCTCGGCGCATCGACTTCGAGCATCGTGCACTGCACGGTGCCATCCCAGCCGGGGTAGGGCTGAGTCTTGAACGAGAATGGCCTGCCCGGTGCGAGTTCGAGGTCGAATACCGGCAGCAGCCACTGCTCGAGCAGGGCAGGATCGGTCAGTGCGCGCCAGACTTTCTCGGGTGCGTGGGGCAGGTCGAACTCGAAGCTGATTGAATCGGTCTGCGCAGCGGCGGTGGTGTCGGCGAAGTTCATCGGTCCATGGTCTCCAGCAAATGTTCGAGGCGATCGACGTGTTCGGTCCAGAAGGCGCGATAGTGCGCGATCCAGTCGATGAGGGGCTTCATCCCCTGCGGTTCAACCCGGTAGAAAACGTTCCGCCCCTCTCGGCGACCCTGGACGAGACCCGCCGCCTTGAGCGCGGCGAGGTGCTGCGAGACCGCGGGCTGGGAGATGTCGAAGCGCGCGGTGAGCTCCTTTACGGCCGCCTCGCCGCGGGTGAGCGACTCGAAGATGGCCCGCCGACTGGGGTCGGCGAGGGCGAGAAAGACTTTCCCTTCGAGGGCAGGTGCGGAGCGCATGGGAAATAGATAAGGCGGAGCTTATGGGTTGTCAAGGAGGGAGGAGGGAGGAGGGAGGAGGGAGAAGCGAGAAGCGAGAAGCGAGAAGCAAGAGGTCCACCATCGGAATTCCTGCACGGTCACGATTCGGCCGTAGATTCGGAAATCCTCGGACGCATTGTCGCTTCCATCATCGAAGGGGAGGCTTTCCATGACCACTCGTCCCTACAGTAGTCGCGCACTGCGAGCGCTGGAGCTCGCCGAGGCGAACGCCGCACGACTCGAAAACCCGGCGGTCGGGACGGAGCACATCCTGCTCGGCCTGCTCGAGGAAGAGACCGGCCCCGCAGCACAACTGCTCAATCACCTCGGCGTCACGATCGAAGACGTGCGCACCCTCTGGCGAGAAACGGCCGGCCGGGAGCTGTAAGTCATGCCCCGCTGGCTGCGTCCGATTCGCGGCGCCATCGGCATGGGACTCGTCTGGGCCTTCGGCTGGGCGGTGACCGGTGTGCTCATCGGCATCGCCAGCAATATCCTCACTTTCCTGCCGTGGGATGCCTTTTTCCTGACCTTCGACGCCCCGCTTCCGGCGCTCGCCGTTCCGGGATTCTTCTGCGGCATCTTCTTCTCCACGGTGCTCTCGATCGCGGCACGGCAGCGGCGATTCGAGGAACTGTCGTTGCCGCGGTTCACCGGTTGGGGTGCGATCGGTGGGCTGCTGTTCGGCGCGCTTGCAGTGCTGATCGGGTTGCCGACGGGCGTCCTTCTCTTTACCGGCGTGCTCAGCGCGCTCAGCGCGTGCGCGACGCTGGCGATCGCGAGAAAGGCCGAGCAACAGCAACGACTCGATCAGGTGGAAGGAGAGAAGCTGCTGCAATACAAGGAGTGAATCCCATGCGCCACCGTTCAGGCCTCGAGATGTCCCTGCTCTTCCTGCTC
>JBDSMX010000214.1:0-17906 GCA_039915645.1 Gemmatimonadales bacterium
GCAGTCCGCCACCCAGCCAGTCCATCGAGGCGAGGGCCACCCCGACCAGCACCCAGCTCCAGTGAATCCCGCCAAGCGAGCGCACGAAGCCCGCCCCGTCGTCGCCATAGAGCAGCACGGCGACGTAGCCCACGAGGGAGATCAGGACGAAGAGGGAAAAGCCGCGGCGGAGGGCCTTGGGAGTGAGGAGAGCCATTGCGCCAAACGTATCGTTGAATTCCGGAACAGAGAAGCCCTTCGAGGAGAGATGAGAGATGAGAAAAGAGAGAGGAGGTCGAAGGGCAGGTCACTTCTCTCGTCTCTCCTCTCTCCTATCTCATTTTCAGGTTGGTTACGTTTCACCCGTGCATCGCCCCGTCATCCGCGTCGTCAACGCACGCCAGCACAATCTCAAGGGCATCACGGTCGAGATTCCGCGTCGCTCCCTGACGGTCGTGACCGGACCGTCCGGTTGCGGCAAGAGCTCGCTCGCGTTCGACACCCTCTACGCCGAGGGGCAGCGTCGCTACATCGAGTCGCTGTCGACCTACGCCAAGCAGTTCCTCGAGCGGATGCCGAAGCCGCTGGTCGACCGGATCGAAGGGATCGCGCCGGCCGTCGCCATCGAGCAGCGGGCCCCCGCGATGTCCTCGCGTTCCACCGTTGGAACAGCGACCGAGGTCTACGACTACCTCCGGCTCCTCTGGGCCCGCATCGGCGAGCAGTTCTGCATCAAGTGCGGTGCCCCGGTGCGGCGTGATACCGCCCAGTCGGGCACCGACGCCACCCTCGCGACGCTGACGGGGCGAATTCAGGTCGCCTTCCCGCTCCCTCCCTCGGCGCATGTCTCGCATATCGGCACCGTGGAGAATCTGCGCGCGCTCGGCTTCGTCCGGCTGCTCGTCGATGGCAGCGCGTATCACCTCGACGAGCTGCCCGAAGGACTCGACCTGATCGCGGCGAAGGAAGTGCTGGTCGTGGTCGACCGGCTCGCGGCACAGGAAGATCAGCGCGGACGCATCGCGGAATCGATCGCTAGCGCCTTCGATGAGGGCGAAGGGATCGCGCTGGTCCTGGGCGAAGATCGTCGCCTTCGCTTCACTGAGTTTCCGGCGTGCAGCAATTGCGACACGCCAGCGGCTGTCGTCACGCCGGCGCTCTTCTCCTTCAACAATCCGCGCGGTGCCTGCCCGACCTGCAACGGCTTCGGCGCCGTGCTGCAATACGACATCGCCCTCGTGGTGCCCGATCCCGAGCGATCGATCAGCGAGGGCGCGATCGACCCGTGGACCAAGCCGCGCTACGAGGCGAAGCGTCAGCTGCTGGCGTCGACCGCGAAGAAGCTCGGCGCCGACATCAACGCGCCCTGGCATACCCTGTCGGCCGAGGTGCAGGAGACGCTGCTGCACGGCAAGTCGGGGAAATACGTCGGCATCTTTCCGTTTCTCGTCGGACTCGAGGAGAAGCGCTACAAGCAGTACATCCGCGTCTTCCTGCGGCAGTACCAGCTCGCGCACCAGTGCAGTGCCTGCCACGGCGCGCGGCTTCGTCCCGAGGCGCTCGCGGTGCGCGTGGCCGAGCGGACCATCGCCGACGTGGCGGCGCTCAGCGTCGACAAGCTCCATGCCTGGTTCGCAGGGCTCCAACTCGCCGACACCGCTCGCATCGTGGCCGACCTGGTGCTCGAACAGGTCGCGAGTCGGGTCGATTACCTCCGCGATGTCGGCCTCGGCTATCTCACCCTCGACCGCCAGACGCGCACCCTGTCGGGCGGCGAGGCCCAGCGGATCGCCCTTTCGAACGCGCTCGGGTCGCGACTCGTCGATGCGCTCTATGTGCTCGATGAACCGTCGATCGGCCTGCATCCGCGCGATACCGACCGGCTCCTCTCCCTGCTCTTCCGGCTGCGCGACCTCGGCAACACCGTGGTGGTGGTGGAGCACGATCCGGCCGCGATCAAGGGCGCCGACTGGATGATCGAACTCGGGCCCGGCGCTGGCGAGCAGGGCGGCCAGCTGGTGCACAGCGGTCCCGTCGCCGAAGCTCACGACACGCTGACCGCCGACTACCTCCTCGGCCGCAAACGGATCGGCATTCCGAGTGTGCGGCGTCAGCTTGGGCCAACCTGGCTCTCGGTGCGCGGTGCGCGGCTGCACAACCTCCGCGGCGTGAACGCGCGCATTCCCCTGGGCACCCTCACCGCCATCACCGGCGTATCGGGCTCGGGGAAGAGCACCTTCGCCTATGATGTGCTCTACCGCCAGCTCGAGCGCCGGCTCGAAGGGGAGCACTCCGCCAAGACGCACCTCGGGGAGGAAGTCGGCGAAGTGGATTCGATGCAGGGCTGGGAGCTCATCACCGATGTGGTGCTGGTCGACCAGACGCCGATCGGCCGCTCGCCGCGATCGAATCCGGTGACCTACATCAAGGCCTACGACGAAATCCGCGAACTCTTTGCGGCGCACCCGCTCTCGAAGCAGCGGAAATACACGCCGGCCACCTTCTCGTTCAACCTGCCGGGAGGGCGTTGCGAGGAGTGTGAGGGCGCGGGGCATGTCCAGGTCGAGATGGTCTTCCTCGCCGACGTCTTCGTGCCGTGCGAGGTCTGCGGCGGCACCCGCTTCAAGCGCGCCGTGCTCGATGTGAAGTTGCAGGGCTTCTCGATTCACGATGTGCTGCAGTGGAGTGTCGACGAAGCGATCCGCCGTTTCCGGCATCAGCCCAAGCTCGGCGCAGCACTCTGGCAGCTGCAGCAAGTCGGCCTCGGCTACCTCCGCCTGGGACAACCGGCCACGACCCTCTCGGGTGGTGAGGCACAGCGGCTCAAGATCGCTCGCGAACTCATTGCGGCGCAGAAGCGTGGCGGCCGTAAACTCTACCTGCTCGACGAACCAACCACCGGACTTCACCTCGACGACGTGCGTGTCCTCATCAGCGTGCTCGACAAGCTGGTCGACGCCGGCCACACGGTAGTAGTCATCGAACACCACCTCGACGTCATCAAGCGCGCCGACTGGGTCATCGATCTCGGCCCCGAAGCGGGCGATGGCGGCGGCGAGATCGTCGCGATGGGCACGCCGGAAGAGGTGGCGAAGACGGCAGGGAGCTGGACGGGAAAGTTCTTGAGGGAAGTGCTGGCTGAAGGATAGCGGAAGACCGTTGACGGGATCCATCACACCCTCGGAGACGTATAGTTGTCACCGCGCCGCCCCCGCTTCACTCTGCGTCGCAATAGCCACGACCCACACCTGCCCGAGGATGTCTGATGGTTCGGAGCCTACTCCTTGCAGCGGCGCTTTTCGCGCTCCCCTCCCCAGCAGTGGCCCAGTTCGACCACAGCCGCTTCGATCATCTGCTCGCCGCGCATGTGCACGACGGCACGGTCGACTATGACGCGTTTGCCCGGGCGCCGGAGTTTGCGGGGTACCTCGGCTCCTTTGCCGCGGCGCACCCCGAGAGGCTGGCCTCGGCCGATCGACTCGCCTTCTGGATCAACGCCTATAACGCCTTCACGATCGATCTCATCAACCGCAACCACGAACGCTCGTCGATCCGCAAGATCGCACGTTTCCGATCCGGTGGGCCTTGGGGGGTGAAGTTTGCGGTGATCGGCGGCAAGACTTACACCCTCGACGATATCGAGCACGGGATCATCCGGGTCGAGTTCCACGAGCCGCGGATCCATGTCGCGCTGGTGTGCGCCTCCATCGGCTGCCCGCTACTGCGATCAGAGGCCTACCGCGGCGACGGCCTCGAGCGACAGCTCGACGACCAGGCGATGACCTTCTTCACCCGTTCGCCGCAGAAGAACTGGGTCGATGTATCCACCCGCACGGCGCACCTCTCCCAGATCTTCGATTTTCGAGACTACATCAAGGACTTCGGTGGGAGCAAGGCGTCGGTAGGTCGGTTCGTGGCGCCATACTTCCGGCGTGCCGGCAAGGTGGCTGAGGCCGAGCTCCTGGACAGCGGCCGATTCGACCTGAAGTACACGGAGTACGACTGGAGCCTCAACGGCCTCGCCAAATGATTCGCAGGATCCTACTGTTTGCCGTCGTGCTGCTCGCTCTCCTCTCCGGTGCCCACCGACTCGCTGGGCTCCTCCCCAACGCGGTGTCGTGGGTCGAAACGACGGGGGGCTGGGCTCCGGTCATGTTCATCGGGATATACGGGGTCGCCACGGTCGCACTGGTTCCGGGCTCTCTGCTCACGATCGCGGCCGGCGCGCTGTTCGGCCTCGGCCGCGGCACCCTGATCGCCTTCGCCGGCGCCGTGATTGGCGAAACGGCGGCGTTCCTGGTCTCGCGCCACCTGCTGCGTCGCTTCGTCGTGACGCGACTGCAGGCCTCGCCGCGTTTTGCCGCCCTCGACCGTGCCCTCGCCGCCGACGGGCTACGACTGGTCTTCCTCCTCCGGCTCTCACCCCTCTTCCCCTTCACGCTGCTCAACTATGCCATCGGCGCAAGCCAAGTCCGGTTCCGGGATTATCTGCTGGCCTCGTTCGGGATGCTGCCGGGCACGCTTCTCTATGTCTACTATGGCCGGGTCCTCGGCGACGTCGCCGCACTGGCGACCGATGGAGCCGTGCCCAAGGGATTCGCAAGCTATGCCCTGCTTGTACTCGGGCTGCTGGCGACACTCGCGGCCACGATTCTGATCACGCGACGGGCGCGCCGCGAGCTCGCCGCCGCGACCGAGGGTGCACTCGAATGACCCACGACCCCGCCGACGCGGAACTTCTCGCCAACGTCCACCCGCCCGATTGGATCAACCCGGTAGCCCAACCGATGTACGACCTGGTCGTGTTGGGCGCCGGCACCGGTGGCTTGGTCGCCGCAGCAGGCGCTGCAGGGCTCGGGGCCAGGGTGGCACTGGTGGAGCGCCACTTGATGGGGGGCGACTGTCTCAACGTCGGCTGCGTTCCATCGAAGGCCATCGTCGCCGCGGCGCGTGCATGGCATGGAGCGCGGCACGCCATTGCATTCGGCGGTCCTACTGCAATCGGTCCTGGCGACTTCGGCGGAGCGATGCGCCGGATGCGGGCATTGCGGGCGGGCCTGAGCCCGATCGACAGCGCCGTGCGGTTCCGCGCACTGGGCGTCGATGTCTTCCTCGGCAACGGCACCTTCACGGGAGACCGAACGCTGATGGTGGAAGGAGCGCGGTTGCGCTTCAAGCGGGCGGTCATCGCCACCGGGGCCCGCGCGACCGTGCCGCCGATTCCCGGGCTCAAGGGCTCTGGCTACCTCACCAACGCATCGATCTTTTCGCTGGAGTCACTCCCGCCGCGACTTCTCGTCCTCGGTGGTGGACCGATCGGCAGCGAGCTGGCCCAAGCCTTTGC
Organism: Gemmatimonadales bacterium; assembly: GCA_039915645.1. Classification (GTDB taxonomy): domain Bacteria; phylum Gemmatimonadota; class Gemmatimonadetes; order Gemmatimonadales; family GWC2-71-9; genus Palsa-1233. Next base: position 5,324 of record JBDSMX010000214.1, read on the forward strand.
ACGCTTCGGGAGCGCGGTCACGATCATTGACCGCGGCGATCGACTGCTCCCGCACGACGACGCCGATGCCGCCGAAATCGTGCGCCACGCGCTCCGCAGCGAAGGGGTGTCACTTGAGTTCACGACCACGGTCGAGAGGATTGAGCGGCAGGGGAGCGAGATCACGTTGGCGTGCGTGCGTGGCGGAGAACGGTTCCGCGTGACCGGCGACGCCCTGCTCGTGGCCATTGGCCGGACCGCGAATGTCGAGGGCTGTGGCCTGGACCTCGCGGGGGTCGTCTGCGATCAGACCGGTGTCGTGGTGAACAAGCGCCTGCAGACCAGCAATCGCAGGGTCTTTGCCGTGGGGGATGTCTGCTCGCGGCTGCAGTTTACTCACTCCGCCGATTTCCAATCGCGACTGGTGCTCGCGAATGCGCTCTTCTTCGGTCGCGGAAACCACAAGCACCTCGTGACACCGTGGTGCACCTATACCGACCCGGAAGTGGCCCATGTTGGTGTGACTCCGGCGACCGCCGCTAAAGAAGGGATCGCAATCGACACCATCACCGTGCCATTCGATGAGGTCGATCGCGCAGTGCTCGAGGGTGACGCGGTGGGCTTCCTGCGCGTGCACCTGAAGTCGGGGAGTGACAAGATTCTCGGCGTGACCATCGTCGATGCGCATGCCGGCGAATTGATCGGCGAGGCGGCCGTGGCAATCACCAACGGGCTCGGCCTCGGTGCCCTCGGCAAGACCATGCACCCCTATCCCACCAAGGTAGAGGCCTATCGCAAGGCCGCCGATCAGTGGCGTCGCGGCAAGCTCACGCCCATGGTGAAGCGGCTGATGGCATTCTGGTTCCGCTGGTTTCGCTAGTCGCCCTGCCCCTGCTCAGCCCCTGAGCAGCCGCGCCGCCAGCATCGTCCGCTCGACGAACGTGATCCCCAGCACAATCACCCACCCCCACGCGATGAGGGACATCGCCGACGGCATCAACACGAAGAGCCCGTAGACGATATACGTCTCCCCGGCCTCGGCGAGCCCGCGCGTATACTGAATCGAACGTTGCTCTCCCGACGCCTGTTGCTGCTGCCGCTCCAGCAGAGAGGAGAGTGCCAGCGTCGACGCGCTGCAGAGCACATAGCCCACCAGAATGAGCAGCCAAGCGACAGCGAGCTCCGGGTGTCGCAGACCGAGCGCCACGATCATGGCGCTGTAGGCCGCCATGTCGAGGGTGGTATCGAGGTAGGCTCCCCACAATGTGACGCGATTGCCGAGCCGGGCCACCGCCCCGTCGAGTCCGTCGGGAATGCGTCCTAGCAGCCAGATCGCCACACCCAGTGAAGGAGGCCCGGCGAGCACCACGCTGGTGGCCAACGCTGCGATACCTGCGCCGAGTAGGGTCAGGTGCAACGGGGACACCCCGGCCTCAACCAGCCGACGCGCCAGTGGGTGGTATAGACGCTGCAGGTACGGGCGCGCGATTCCGTCAATCATTGGGCAGCCCCCCGGCGCTCAGAGGGCCCACCGGGCGGAGAACTGCAGCTGGCGCGGCGGTCCAGGCGAGAAGAGTCGAACGGGTTCACCCGGCCTGCCATACTGGGTGCGGCTTCCCCCTCCGCCGATACCACTCGCGAAGCCCGAGTATTCAGTACGATTGAGGAGATTGAATCCGTCGACGCGCAGCTCGACGAGGTCGCCGCCTACCGCCAGGAACCAAGTCGCCGAAGCACTCAGATTGAAGAAGCCCGGCAACCGCTCGCCGTTGCGTTCGACCCCGAAGAATCGATTGGCGTCGCCGATGAAGGCATTGCCGCGCACCGGACCGATGCCGAGCAGGTCGTACTGCGAGTTGCCAGCGAGCGAGGAGGCGCCGGCCAGACGGTTCACGGGCAAGCCCGACTGATAGTCGGCGATGATCCCGAATCGCGCCGCGTTGCCGAGCGTGTACACCGAGCGCAGGGTGACCTTGTGCCGGCGGTCATTGTTGGCAGCAGCATACTCCTGGGAGGTGCACGCCTGCCCTGTGACGGCATCGACCCGATCCGACGAGAAGCAGTTCCCCTGTGACGCCGCGAAATTGATGTCCTCGGCATCGGTGCGAGCGCGCGACCAGACCCAGTTCGCATCGACGGTCCAGGCATGGCTCAGCCGACGACGTACGGAAGTATAGAGTGCCACATAGTCGGCTTGCCCCCCCGACTCGGTGGCTGAGAGTCGGCGATAGCCGCCCGCGACCGGTTGCACTGGGCGCGAGGCATCCGCCGGGCAGCTGAACGCGGAAGCACAGGGTTGATCGGTCACGTCACCCGCGCCGATACGGCGCGTCGAGGCATTGAGATCGACGTTGCGCGGGAGATGCCGAGTGGCCGACACCACGCCGTCAACCGAGAGCACCCAGTCGTCACCAAGCTGCTGCTGGATGCCAAGGGTGGCCTGATAGCTGATCGGTTGCTCGAGACCAAGTGCAAAGGTCCGGAACTGTTCCGTAGGTGGGAGCTGTGATCGCGTCTGTTGCAGTTGCGACTGGGTGGCACCCCGACGGAAACCCGGGGCATCGCTGCCTGCAAAGGTGACCACCGCGTTGCCGTCAGGGCCCAGTTGCACCGCGTCGGAGTACACCGCGTAGGGAAACTTGCCAACATACGAGCCCGCACTGCCCCGGACGACGGAGGTCGCGGATCGGAGCCAGTTGAACGACAGCCTGGGCTGAAAATTGTTGAGGTCGGGCGAGCTCTCCCCGCGACTGGTCACGTCGTCATAGTCCCAGCGCACACCGAGGGTCAGCAACAGGCGAGGGGAGAGCCGCCAGCGATCCTCGACAAACGCACCCAACACGCCTTGGGTCAGGTTGACCTGCTGGGGGCCGGCATCCACGGTGTAGCTACCCACGCGGACGTTGGCAGGAATGTCGGTGATGGAGAGCGGGCGCCCCTGCGGCGTCGGGATGTTGCCGTCGTCGTAGACCACGTAACTGCCGTTGGGGTTGGTGCTCGCCGCGCTCAGGCGGAAGGCCGACCGGAGCGCATCGGCACCAATGCGCAGCGTGTGCCGACCGAGCTCGAGTTCCGCGACATCACGCAGCTGCAGCTGATGCTCGGTTTCATCGAAGACGAAGTTGCTCGATCCCACGATCGCCTCGGTGGCCAATGCTGGGGTCACCACCGTCACTTGCGGCACTGTGAAATCACTCCGTGTGGGCGGGAAAAACCAGCGAAAGGTCCCCAGCTGCACACTCGCCGTGTTGCTCGCACGCCCGCTGCGGAAGGTGGAGCGATGGGTCAGCGCCGTGAGCGTCCCGATGCGGCGCGTGGTAATGTCGGCCTCGGGCGTGAGCACCCCACTCCCCTCCCCCGCACGACTCACGTCGCTCACCGCCACGCGCAGCGTTGTGGTCTGACCTGCGCTCCAGCCGTGGTCGACGCGCCCAAAGAGCTTCACCGTCTCTCGCCGTTCGGTGCCGAGGAACTGTGCCAGCGCCGTCGACCCGATGCGATCTTCATTCTCGTTGCTGTATTCCATCGCCGCGGAGCCGAAGGTGCGGCCGCGCGAGAGGGGACCGCTCCACCCGGCACCGAGCTGCACCCGCCGGAAGCCCTCCTGCTGCCGTGCCACTGCCTCAGGCACGCCACCGAACGGCACCTTGTTGCGGGCATCGAACGGGCGGCCGGGACGATACCACGCGAAGAGTTCGGCCCGGTGGGTGTCGCTGCCGGCCTTGCTCTGGAGGTTGACGACGCCTGCTGTGCTGCGACCATACTCCGCCGAATAACCGTTGACGAGCGCGCCGATGCGCTCGAGCCCCGCGAGCGGGAAGTCGACGCGTTGCCCGCCGAGGAAGCCCTCGTTGTTGTCGAGTCCGTCGAGGAGATACTGAGTCGAGAGTGAGTTGGCGCCATTGAACGAAAGCGGTGGTGCATCTCCGAAATACGACGTCGCCTGCGCCACGCCGGGGATGTTGTAGAGCAGGGCGAGCGGATTGCGCGCATCGGTGGGGAGTGCCGCAATCTCGGCGGCCTCCACCGCGCCACCGGTGGTGGCATCCTGCGTGTTGAGCAGCGGACGCGCCGCTGTTGCCACGACCGACAAGGCATCGAGCTGATAGACCGGACGCAGGGTCAGGGTGACGACTCGCTGTGCCCCCGGCGCCTGGGCGGCGATTGCCACGGTCTCATCGCCGAATCGGGCCAACGAGAGCCGCAGTATGCTGGCCTTGCCGGCCGGGACGGCAAGCACGAAGCGACCGGCCGTGTCCGAACGCGTGCTGCGTGGCTCCGACCCACATTCGAGCAACACCCCACCGAGCGGTGACCCCGCCTGACTGCGCACCGTTCCGCGGATCACCGCGTCCTGAGCGCCGAGCCTCGGCGCCACGGCCACCGCGAGCAGCGCGGGCACGATCAGGGAGAACGGGAGGCATCGCCCGGGGAGGGGGTGCATCGTCATCAACTGCTCCTGACATGGTGGTGGAGGATTGGTGGGACAGTACGTATACGTTTGAACTTCCATTTCGGGTCCCACCCATCCGATAGGGTCCCCGAAATGGTGCAAGGACCACTCGCGCATGAGAGGCTTGATGGCAGGGTCCACAGCCGCGTTCTCCGTCGCCGATATCGTGGGGATGGCACTGGTCTTTCTCGCCATCGGCTGGGTCAGTCGCCGGGTGGCACGCCGGCCCAACGAATTCATGGTTGCCGAGCGTCGCCTCACGCTCTTCCCCCTCGTGGCGACGCTGGTGATGACCGAGTTCAACACCAGCACGTTGCTGGCCTTCTCGGCCGCGGGCTACCGCGCCGGGCCGATGGCGCTCGCGCTGCCGCTGGTCTTCCTGATCGGACTCGGCTTCTACACCCTCACCGTGGCACGGGCCTGGAAACGATTCGATCGACTCTCCGTGGCCCAGCTGTTCACTGCCCGCTACGGGCCAGGCCTCGGACGCTTGGCCTCGGCGCTGTTGCTGCTGGCGATGACCGGATTCAGTGCGACCTATGTCAAGTCGCTCACGCTGGTCGTGGCCCCGTGGCTCCCCGGCATCAACCACTGGTGGCTCAGTGCCGCACTCGTGGTCGTCACCTTGGGCGTGCTGCTCACCGGTGGCCTCGCCACCGTGGTGCGCAGCGACATCGTCGGCTTTGTGCTCACGCTGCTCGTGGTGGCATTGCTGCTCGCCCTCGGACTCACCCGGCACGGAGGACTCAGCCATCTTGGCTCGGCCTTCCCTGCGGAGCAACTCGCATTCGCGCCGTGGCGCCAATGGCAGACCCCGGCGTTGCCGTTCCGTTTCGTGCTGACACTGATCGTGCTCACCTGCTTCACTTACATCACTGCCCCGTGGTATGGCCAGAAAATCTTCGCCGCGCGTGACGAACGCACGGCGTTTCTCGCCGTCGGGATCACGGCAGTGCTGGTGTTCGCGCTGTACGGTGCGTTGGTCATGGCCGCCGCGCTCTTCCGGCTGGATGATGCGGCGCTGGTCGATCCGCAATTGGTCACGCCGATCATGATCCAGCGTTGGCTGCCCGCCGGACTGCGCGGCGTGGGGCTCGCGATGCTCTGCGTCGCGGCGCTCACCACGCTGGCTGGCGTCTGGAGTGCGATGGGGACGATGCTCACCGCCGACTTCCAGCTTCCCGGCCTGGCCCGGCTGACCGGCATGCGAACGGCGATCGTCATCATCGCCATCGCCTGCTGGCTCGGAGCAAACCTCTTCGTCGACGACATCCTCGACCGGCTGATTCTCGCGAACATTCCCGTTGCGGCTCTCGCCTTCGCACTGCTCGCCGGTTTCCACTGGCCCCGGGCGACCCGTGCAGGCGCGTGGGCCAGCGTGGTGGTCGGCGTGACATGGGGAGTGGGATGCTATGTCCTGGTGGGTGAGGCCGGAGGCTATACCTGGCCCTGGGCGATGTACGGCATTCCGTTGATCATGGTCACGGGAGTGGTTGTTTCGTTGATGACCGCCGCCGGTGTGCGTGAGAGATCCAATTCCTCATAGTGCGCGTTCTCAGGATAGACCCCACATTGGAAGGGCACTGATGCGACTCGTCTCCTGGGCCTCCCTCGCCACCGCCGCTTTGGTGCTGGGCGCCTGCGGTGCAACACCACCCACGGCGCCCGATGCGGTCCTGCTGAACCCAACCACCCCTCCCACGGGCGGGGGCAGCGGCGGGAATGGCGGGAGCGGCGGAGACCAAGACACCACCACCGCGGGTGGGGGCGGCGGCACTGAGACCGCCATCGGCACGTTCCGGGGGATCGGACATACCGGTCGTGGTACGGTGCGATTCAGCCTGGCAAATGGTGTCGGCACGCTTGAGTTCTCGAGCGATTTCGCGGTCTCCGGAGTCCCCGGGCCTTACGTGTACCTCAACACCACCAACAACGCCAACACGGGCGCCCCGCTCCGGATCAGCGCGCTCCGCAGTACGACCGGCGCCCAGAGCTACTCCTTCCAGCTGCCGGCCGGCGTCACCTATCGCTATGTGCTGATCTGGTGTGATCCATTCAACACCGCGGTCGCGGAGGCGGTCATCGCAGCAAGCCCCTAGGGCGAAGCCGGCGGGGAGCTGGACTGGGATGTTCCTGAAGGAAGTGCTTGAGGTGGGATGATAGATACTCGATGCTGGATCGTAGCTGATGGGGGAACCGTTGTCACCCATCAGCTACGATCCAGCATCCATCATCTTCAGCAGCAGTTCCCACGCCTCCTCCACATGCTTCCGTTCCGTCCGCCACGCGCCAATGGCAACGCGGATGACGTACCTGCCATCGAGCACGGTGTGGGTGAGGTAGACCTTTCCCGAAGCATTCACCCGCTCCATAAGCGCCGCGTTGTGCGCGGCGAGCGCCGCTTCATCGCCGGCGAGCGCCGCGGGCACGTGCCGAAGGCAGACCAACCCAAGCGGCACCGGCGCCAGTCGTTCCCATCCCGCCGCCGTGTCGACCCACTGCGCCAATTCGTTCCCCAGCGCGATGTGCTTGCGAATCACAGCCCGGAGACCTGCCACCCCATAGGAACGGAGCACGAACCAGAGCTTCAGCGCGCGGAATCGCCGCCCCAAGGGAATACCCCAATCGCGATAGTTGACGACTTCCGTGTCGTGGCGAGTGCGCAGGTATTCGGGGTTCGCGGCGAAGGTCTGCAACAAGGCATCCACGTCGCGCACGTAGTAGGTCGAGCAATCAAAACTCGTCATCAGCCACTTGTGCGGGTTGGTCACGAACGAGTCTGCGAGTTCCACGCCGTCGAGGAGTGGTCGCACTTCAGGGAGAATCGCGGCGGAGCCACCATAGGCCCCGTCAACGTGGAACCACGCCCCGTGTCGGTGTGCCGCCTCTCCGATGGCGCGAATCGGATCGCACGCGGTCGACGAGGTGGTCCCCATCGTCGCCACCACCACACCCGGGACCAACCCCCGCTCGACGTCTTCCGCCATTGCAGTCGCGAGCGCGTCCGGGCGCATCGCGAAGGCATCGTCCACCGGAATGATCCGGCAGCGCTCGAGCGGAATCCCGGCGAGCCGTGCGGCCTTGGGGATGGAGGAGTGCGCCTGCGACGACCAGTATGCGGTCATTCGTCTGGCATCGTTGCCCGGCCGGTCGCGCGCGGTGAGGAAGGCTACGAGGGTCGCGGTCGACGTTGAATCCTGGATCACTCCGGTGAAGGCGTCGGAGAGGTCGAGCAGCTGGCGATACCAGACGAGGACGACCTGTTCGAGTTCGGTCGCCGCCGGTGAGGTTGCCCAGCTCATGCATTGCGCGCCCAGTCCCGCAGCCAGGAACTCACCCAGCACCGACGGCGGGGAGGCGTTTGACGGGAAGTACGCGAACCACCCCGGGTGACCCCAATGCGTGATGCCGGGGACAATGCGGTCGCGAAAATCGGCGAGGATCGTGTCAAACGTTTCGCCGAGCTGAGGCGCCGCGCTGGGGAGCGATCGACGGAGATCGCCCGGCGTCACTGCCGGGACGATCGGCCGTTGTTCAATGTCGCGGAAGTAGTCCGCGAGCCAGTCGACGATCTCGTGACCGTGACGGCGAAAGGCGTCGTTGTCCATGGGCGCGAAAGATACGCGCCCGTGGCTCTACGGCTTGAGCGCGTTGAGTCCCTGCAGCTTCCCCTGGCTCATCAGCTTCTCGATCTCAGCCACCGTGCGCGGCGCGCTCTTGGTGAGGTTCTCCGAACCCGTGGCGGTCACCAGCATCACATCCTCGATCCGGACGCCAAGATTTTCTTCAGGCAAGTAGATGCCGGGCTCGATGGTGAACGTCATCCCCGGCTGGAGCGGCGCACCGCCACCGACGTCGTGGACATCGAGCCCGACCGGATGCGACAGGAAATGGATGAAATAGGCATCGCAGCTCTTGGTGCCGCAGAGAGTGCCGGAGTGGTCCTTCATGTACTTCACGGCAATCAGGTGCAGCGCCACCAGCGTGGTACCCGGGCGCACCGAATCGATCGCCGCCTGCTGCGCGCCAAGCACCAGTTCGTAGATCGCCTTCTGTCGCGCCGTGAACTTGCCGTCCACCGGGAAGGTCCGCGTCAGGTCGGCTGAGTAATAGCCAAACTCGGCGGCGGCGTCGATCAGCACCAGTTCACCCGGCTTGACCTGGCGGCGCGAGAGATCGTAGTGCAGCGTCGTGGTGTTGGGGCCTGAGCCGACGATCGACGGATATCCCACGCGCTCGGCGCCGCGTCGACGGAAAGTGTACTCGACGATCGCCTCGATCTCGAACTCCCACATCCCCGGCCGCGCATTGAGCATCGCGGCACGATGCGCCTCGCCCGAAATTTCTCCGGCGCGACGGAGACGCCGGATCTCGTCCTCGTCCTTGATCGAGCGCAACGGAGTGATCAGCCGGCTGATCACCCGAGGAGCGAGCTTTGGCAACGCGAGCGCGGTGGCGATCGAATCCGCGACGGTGACGAACTTGTCGGTCGGCAGCGAGGTCGGACCGGTGCCGTCGGCGGGACCGCCCCCGGCGATGATCTGCTCCATCGCGAGCCCGGTGAGGCGTGCCGCCACCGTGTCGGCCGCGATCGTCGGCGCGAACCAGGCGTTGCGCTGCTTGGGCGGCGCCGCGAGATAGAGCACGACGCGGCCCTGAGCGCTGCCGGAGTCTGGCTGGATGAATACCAGGCGACCGCCGGGGCTCTCGATCCCGGTGAAGTAGAAGAAATTTGCGCGCTCGCGATAATCGCCGTCCTGCGGGTAGTCGCCGAGGTCGTTGCTCTTGGTGGTGCCGGCTTCGACCACGGCAATGCCTTTCGGCATCGTGGCGAGGAAGGCCGCACGACGTGCCTGGAGCGACGCGACAGGCACCGCCCCACCGGGAGAGCCTTCCTGTGCACGGAGTGGCGTAGCAAGGGCGCAGGCCGCCAGGACGAGGAGGGCGAGCGAGCGATTCGAGGCGGCAGCAGACACGGCGATCTCCGGAGGCGGGCAAACGAAAACGGGTCGCCGATGCCTACGCATCAGCGACCCGCGGTGTTGCAAGTCCGACTGGTCGGACTACTTCTCTTCCTTGAACGCCGCGTGACGGCGGAGCGTCGGATCATACTTGCGCAGTTCCATCCGCTCCGGGTGCTTCTTCGGGTTCTTGGTCGTCGTGTACATGTAGGAGCTCTCGGTGCTACGGAGCTTGACCTGCACGCGTCCCTTCTTCGCCATGGTGTCGTCTCCTCGCCCTTACCAGGACGCCTTGCGAACGCCGGGGATCTTCCCCTCGAGCGCCTGTTCACGGAACGAGATACGCGAGAGGCCGAAGCGACGCACGTAGGCACGGGCGCGGCCGGTCATCTGGCAGCGGTTGCGGACACGGACGGGCGAGGCGTTCCGTGGAATCGCCTGCATCTTCCGGATCGCATCATCCTTCTCGGTCTGCGACACGGTCTCGCTCCGGATGATCTTCTTCAGCTTGAGCCGCTGGTCGTTGTACTTGGCAGCCAGCTTGATGCGCTTCAGGTTGCGCTGGACCGAACTCGTCTTGGCCATCTCGCTCGTTACTCCCGCGCGGTTTGCCGCGCACCGGACACTCAGTGGGCCGGCGGCAACGCCACCAGCCCGGCTTCCATTCAGCCGTCTAAAATGGGGTGGCAGCGTGCTTTAGGGAAGGGGGGCCTTCCTCGACGCTCAACGGAGCAGGGTCCCGTTGGCTGCCTGGTACCGGACGACCCATTCATCGGCGTCGCCGAGGCTCTGGACCTGGACGGCCGTGGTGGCCGGGTCGAGGTCGGCCAGCCCGAAGAAGCGACCAACGGCCCAGACCGCGCCGTCGCCGGTCACGGCTAACCCACTGGCAATAGAGAAGTTGGCATCACCCGCAATGACCGATCCCACCGGCGCCACCCAGCGGAATTCGGCCGCCTGTGAGAGCGAGAGAACGAAGCCGTCGGCGGCCCCGGAGGTCCCCGAGGAGTTGAGCGCCTTCACGGCACTTCCCGGATCGAAGTCGACCTCTCCCTGGAACCAGCCGGAGAGGTAGAGGTTGCCGTCGGAGCCGCGGGCGAAGCCCTGGACGCCATCGCTGCCGGTGCCGCCGATCCGCTGTGCCAGCCCGGACCAGACCCCTGCCCCATCGTACCGCACCAAGAAGATGTCGGAGAGCCCCTGCGAGGTAAGCAGCACGGTACTCGGACCCGGGTCGACGTCGGCGACATCCGAGAAGAGTCCAGTCACGAGGATGGTGCCGTTGGGATCGGCGATGATGCCACCGGTGCCGATGAGGTCGGTGCCGGTGCCGCCGCCACGAATCGCCCACTGCAAGCCGAGGCCGGTTGCGAGACGGGTGACGAAGTAGTCACTGACCCCCGCGCTCACGAGCACGACCGGCGCGAGCGCCGAGCCGAAGGTTGCCGATGCGCGGAACTCGCCACCGACAATCAGGTCGCCCTCGCTGGTGCGCGCTATTGCCGAGCCGGCATCGTCGTCGATGCCACCGAACTGCACCACTTGCTGGAAGGCGCCGGCAGCGCTGTAGCGCGCGACAAAGACGTCGCTGCCGCCACGCGACACGAGCACCGTTGCCCCGCCGCCGGCATCGAAGTCCACGCTGCCGCGAAATGCCCCGGTGACGACGATGTCGCCGTTGGGCTCGACGGTCAGGTTGCGCGCTTCGTCATCGAGCGTGCCGCCAATGCCGAGCGCCCATTCACACACGCCTGCGGGGCTGATGCGCGCGATGAAGGCGTCGCGACCGCCGGCATTGGGAATCACCTTGCCGCTGCAGAGCGCGCCACCACTCTGGTAGCCCACGACATACGAGGTGCCGTTGGGCATCACCTTCACGTCGTAGGGAATGTCTGCGCCGACACCGCCGAACGACAGTACCCACGCGAGCGATCCGTCGGTCCAGTACTTCGCAATCGCGATGTCGGTGCCGCCCTGCGAGATCTTCGAGACGTTGCTGCTGCCCGGATCAAAGTCCAAAGTGTTGGAGAACGACGACGTCACGTACGCGCTGCCACTCGGGTCGACCGCGACCGCCTTGGCGAAATCGGCCCCGAAGGAGCCGAGCCGGAACGGGAGTAGTGGCGAGGGAGGTCCTGGTGGCGGCGGCGGAATGACACCAACCGGGTCGGGCTCGAACGGTGCGCGGCAGCCCAGGACGAAGACCACGGCGGCAATCGCGGCGGGCTTCAGGAAGCGGAGGTAGCGTGACATAGACATCCCTCAGAGTATCGGATCAGCCGCGCCGAACCAAGACTACAATCTGGTCGATCTCCCCGGCTGCGCGCTGGGGCAGTACCAGGGTCACACCTTCGGCAGTGGTCCGGAATGGCACCGCGGCTCCGCCAATCAGAAGACTCGCTCCGATCACCTGCCCACCGACCGGGGGGATGGTGAGTTCGCGGTCCTGCCAGTCGAGTACATGTACGAAGACGCGGTTCCCCTTGAGCGTCGTCACACCCCACGGCCGGGGCCCGACCGGTCCGGCCCGACTGCCATAGATCGCCTCGCCATGCTGCTCCAGCCAGCTGCCCAGCTCGCGCATTCGCTCGGCGTGCTCCGGGTAGATGCTGCCGATCGGCATCGGCCCCACGTTGAGCAGGAAGTTGGCGCCGACACCAGCGGCGCTCACGACGTAGCGCACCAGTCGGTCGAGCGACTTGGTCGATCGGTCATTGAGCCGGAAGCCCCACGACTCCGCCACGGTCTCCGCCGTCTCATGCGGAAGCGCGCTCACCTGGGTGGTGTTGAAGCCAGCGGAGTTGGCACCTGGGAGGTCCTTCTCGAACATCTGGAAGTCCTCGCCCGGCAACGGTGCCTTGTGGTGATTGGAGCCCACCAGCGCCGCCGGCTGCAACCGGTGAATCAGGTCGTAGGTCTGACGCAGTCGCCAGTCGGCTTCGGGGCGGTCCCACATCCCGTCGAACCAGATCCCCGCGATCGGCCCATAATTGGTGAGCAGCTCGGTGAGCTGGGCATCCATGTAGTCGAGGTAGCGATTGAAGTCGCCCGCTTCGGGGCGGCCGGCGCCCTTGCCGGTATTACCGCGCGGGAAATAGTCGGTGCTGTGCCAGTCAAGCTGCGAGTAATAGAGAAAGAGCGGCATCCCCGCCCTCGCGCATGCCGCGCTGATCTCCTTCACGATATCGCG
>JBDSMX010000238.1:0-4569 GCA_039915645.1 Gemmatimonadales bacterium
TGGTGGTCCGAAGCAACCTGCCGTACGAAACCCTGGTGGGAATGGTGCGGCGATCGGTGCGCTCGATCAACGCCGAGGTGCCAGCCGAAGTGTCACAGCTCAGTGCGTACCTCGATGCTGATATCGCGACTCGCCGCCTCGGTTCAATCCTCTTCCTGGCCTTTGCGAGCATCGCGCTGGTGCTCTATGCCGGAGGCCTGTTCGGCGTGTTGAACCACGCGGTGACCCAACGCTACAAGGAGCTGGGGATCCGGATGGCACTGGGCGCGTCGGCGTGGCGAGTGCGCTGGCTGGTGGTGCGTCAGCTGTTGCTGGCGGTCGGGGTCGGTGTGGTAATCGGTTGTGTCACGTCGTGGTTGGGCGCCACGCTGATCAGTTCACTGTTGTTCGAGATTTCTGCGCGGGATGCGTTGACCTATGCGGTCGCGATCGCGCTCACGGCGGTCGTGACGGTGCTTGCAAGCTACCTCCCGGCTCGACGAGCGACGCAAGTGGTACCGGTGATCGCGTTACGCGGAGAGTAGTGCGAGCGCCGAGCGAAACGCCGGCGTCTCCATCGCGATGAGCGCATCCTTGACCAGGGCCAGCGCGAACTCGGTTTTTGCGAGAGGCGTGTCGAGCGGCAGTGCCCCCTGGCCGAGGAGTGCAGTCGTCTCGGCGAAGGTCGGGATATTCGCGAACGATGGATTGATGTGCGGTATCCCCTCGCCAGCCTGGAGCGCGACGAGCAGGAAAATGATGGCGTAGTTGATCGATACGACTTGCTGCATCAGGTCGAGCTTGGCACGCTGAAACGGCGTCGGCTCGCCACCGAAATAGCCGGCCAGAAAGCGCGCCTCCGCCTCGGCCGGCAGTCGGAACCAGTGGCGAATGGTGGCGACGTCCTGCATCGGGTCGTTCTGCCAGGCGGACTCCCAGTCGATGATCCAGAGCCGGGCGCCATCGAACAACAGGTTTCCCGGATTGAGATCATTGTGCGACGCGCCGAGTGTCATGTGCGGCACGATCGCCGAGCGGACTTCGGCGAAGCGCTCGAGGTACTTCGCCATCAGCACGGGGACCCGCTGGCCGGCCGACTCGATCACCTGCTGGCTCTGGTCGATGCACTGCATCACATCGAGGAATTGCGGTCCTGGGGGGCCGTCGTGCAGTCGCCGGAGCATCGCGCCGAGGGAGCCGAAGAGGTGATGATCGGTCCTCAGAGCAGGGCCGACCGGCAAGCTCTCGATGAAGGCCGAGATCACCACACCACCCTCGGGATCTGCGAAATAGACCTCCGGGGCGACTCCGTCTGCCGCGGCAGTGGTCATCATCCCGAACTGGCGGACCGGGTCGTTGAACGATTGCGGATCGACCACCACCCGGACCACTGCAGAGCGGCCACCGGCATCGGCGCGAAAGACCAGGGCTCCGGAAAGCCCCCCGGAGAGCGGAGTCAGGTCACCTGCCGCGCTCGGTCCGAAAATCTCGCCCAGGCCGCGGCGCAGCGATTCCCGGTGTGCTTCGGGCACCAGCCCATCGATGGAAAACCCAGTGGCGGGCACTACCCCTCCAATTCGTCCCGCATCCGGGCGAGTTCCTGCAGTGCCTGGATCGGGGTGAGCGTGTTCGGATCGAGCGCCCTGAGCTGCGCGGCCATGGCGGACGACCGCTTCTGTTCCGGCGAGGGCTCGGCTTGGGATCGACGGGACCCATCGCTTCGCTCGGGGCGGTCGTCGAACAGGGAAGGCTGGGCCGGATCGGGATCGCGCGGCGGCTCGCCCGGGACCATCCTGTGGCCGGTTTCGAGGGTGCCGAGGACCTCTCTCGCGCGATCGACCACGCCAGCGGGCAAGCCGGCGAGCTGAGCCACGTGAATGCCGTAGGAGCGATCGGTGCCGCCTGCCTCGAGCTTGTGGAGGAAGACGATGCCGTGTCCCGACTCGCGAACGGCGACATTGAGATTGCGGGCGTGGGCGAGCTTCTCGGGGAGCTGCATCAATTCGTGATAGTGAGTCGCGAACATGGTGCGACACCCGATGCGATCGTGGAGATGTTCGCTCACCGCCCAGGCAATGGCGACGCCATCGTAGGTCGAGGTGCCGCGGCCGATCTCGTCGAGCAGCACCAGCGAGCGTGAGGTCGCGTTGTGGAGGATCGCCGAGGTCTCGCTCATCTCGACCATGAAGGTCGATTGCCCGCGGGCGAGGTTGTCGCTCGCTCCCACGCGCGTGAAGAGTCGATCCGTGACACCGACGTTTGCCGACTCCGCCGGCACGAAGCTCCCCATCTGCGCCATCAGGACGCAGAGCCCGATCTGTCGCAGGATGGTGCTCTTGCCGGCCATGTTGGGGCCGGTCACAAGGAGCACACGCGCGGCCTCGTCGAAGTGCACGTCGTTCGGCACGAAGCGTTCGCGCGCCATCATCCGCTCGATGACCGGATGCCGGCTGCCGACGAGTGTCAGCTCATAACGATCGTGGACCACCGGCCGCACGTAGCGCGCGGCCACTGCGGTCTCGGCAAGTGAGGCGAGGACATCGAGGCGAGCGAGTAGGCGCGCCGACTCCTGGATGCGCGCGATCGCCACGGCTACCAGGTCGCGGAGTTCGGCAAACCGCGCACCCTCGCGTTCGACGATCCGCTCCTCGGCGCCCAGCACCTTTGCCTCGTAGTCCTTGAGTTCGGGCGTGACGTAGCGCTCGGCGTTGGTGAGCGTCTGGCGTCGTTCGTAATCGGCCGGGACGTTCGCCGCGTTGGCGTTGGTGATCTCGATGTAGTAGCCGAACACCCGATTGAACGACACCTTGAGCGACGAGATGCCGGTCCGCTCGCGCTCGCGCTGCTGGATACTCGCGAGCGATTGCTTGCCGTTGTCGCGCAGATCGCGGAGTTCATCGAGCTCGGCGTCGTATCCCGGGGCAATCACGCCGCCGTCGGCGATGGTGATCGGCGGGCGCTCGACGAGTGCCGCGGCGAGCGTCGCGGTGAGATCGGCCATCGGGTCGAGGCGCTTCTCGATATGCTGCAGGAGCGGGGCATGCGCCGACCCCACCGGGGATTCGGCCGAGATCTCCGCCACCACCGCGATCACGGACGGGAGCCGAACAAACGAATCGCGCAGTGCCCCGAGTTCGCGAGGATTGGCGCGTCCGGCGGCGGCGCGCGCGGCGAGACGCTCGACGTCCCGTACGCCATCGAGGGCAGTACGGAGTTCGGCGCGCAGCCGGCCCGCGCTCACCAGCGATGATACCGCATCGAGCCGAGCGTTGATCTTCACCGGATCGCGCAGCGGCGACAGCACCCACTGACGCAACAGACGCGCGCCCATTGGCGTCATCGTTCGATCGAGAGTCTCGACGAGGGTCACGCCTTTGGCACCCGCGCGCAGTGGCTCGACCAGTTCGAGGTTGCGGCGGGTCATCTCGTCGAGCCAGCAGAGATCGTCGCTGCGCCGCACGGTGGGGCGGCCAAGCTGCGGCAGTCCCTGCGGCTGCAACTCCATCACGTAGCGAAGCAGGGCGCCCGCGGCGCCGACGGCAGGCGCATCTGCGGGGGCGAGGCCGAGGCCATCGATGGAGGCGAGCTGGAGGCGACGAGCGAGTTCTTCGGCGGCGAGTTCGGGATCGAACTCCCAACGCTCGCGCGGGGTGCGCAACACGCCGTCCTCGAGCGGGACCGTGCTCTCCTTGGGAACAATCACCTCGGCAGGCGCAAGTCGACCGAGCGCTTCGGCGAGCCCGTCCGATGCGACGGTCTCGAGCAGGAACTCGCCGGTCGAGAGGTCGAGCGCGGCGACGCCATTGCCCTGATCTCCCGTGGAAACGGCGACCAGCCAGTTGTTCCGCGATCCCGGCATCCAGTCTTCGTCGAGGAAGGCCCCCGGTGTGACCGTCTCGACGACGGCCCGCTTGACGATTCCCTTGGCGAGCTTGGGATCCTCGACCTGTTCGCAGATGGCGACGCGATAGCCCTGGGCGACGAATTGCCGCAGGTAGCCAGCGGCTGATTTGACGGGGACACCCGCGAGCGGGACGCCATCGCCGCGGGCGGTGAGCGTGATGTTCAGCGCGCGGGCGGCAACTTGCGCGTCCTCGTAGAACATCTCGTAGAAGTCGCCCATCCGGAAAAAGAGGATCGCGTCAGGGTGACGCGCCTTGATCTCGCGGTACTGGACGAGCAGCGGCGTAGCGGTGGGCGTGGACACGGGAGAATCTTAATGGCGGGAGGAGGAGGGAGGAGGGCTAAGGGAGGAGGGGGATCCTTCGACTTCGCCCGCTGCGCAGGCTCCGCTCAGGATGACAATTCGCCCTCCTCCCTCCTCCCTCCTCCCTCCTCTCTCCTCTCTCTTCTCTCTTCTCTCCTTCTACTTCACGACGATCGGAACCGTCCAGCGGAAGGTGCCCCACTCGAGGGCGAGGTTTCCCGAGTGTTTCGTCGCGGGCTCCACCGTCATCGTGAACCGCTCGACGGGCAGCTTGTTGGTCCCGACCGTGAGCGGGATATGGCCGAGGTCCTGCGCCGCGTCGTAGTTGGTGCCCCACTGTCCCGACTGCTTGTTCACGATCAACTGCACCCCGCTGCGGGAAG
>JBDSMX010000237.1:0-7499 GCA_039915645.1 Gemmatimonadales bacterium
CGCCACCCTTCGAAGCCGAACTTGGGGGTGGCGCTGAGCGCGATGTACACGTCCCAGTCACCGGCGAGCGTGGCCTTGGGCGGCCGGTGGAATGCGGCGGCACCGCTCGTGCCCGCGACCAGCACCACGGCCGCCGCAAGCGAGCGGCGGTAGTTGTGGAACCACCCTGTGAGATGCGACATCCTACTCCCCCTTCGCAGCAGTTGAGGATCGCCGACGCGCGGCGACCAGGATTCCGACGCCAACCAGATTCATCACGATGATCATGCTGCCCACCTTGAGCGCAAAGGTGCTGACACTTTCCACCTTGATAATCGGAAAGACCGACAGCACTACATACAACAACGTCATCAGCAGCCCCGACCAGGAGGCCACCCGCAACCAGAGTGGCGGCCGCGGCGTGATGCCACGCAGGCCGATGATCGGGATCGCGAACATCACCAGATATGCCAGCGCGTAGAAGATGCCGCCAGCGTTGAAGAGCAACTGAAAGGCCTCGGCCCGCCCGACCCCGATCATGCTCACCAGCGAAAGCGCGAAGGAGCAGACCGCCACCAGCAGCACCGAGTTGATCGGCGTCCGGTGGCGCTCATGCAGGCGCGAGAACCACGAGGGCAGCAGGCGATCCCAGCCGGCCACCATCGGAAGCCGCGTCACGGCGGTAAAGCTCACGCTCACTTGGGCCACGCGCATCGCCAGGGTCATCAGGATCGCGATGGTGACCAGCGGCCCGGCGATCCCGAACGGCCCGAAGCCAGCGCGGAGCACCTGCGGCATTGGGCCGATGAGGTCGATCTGCCCGACCGGCACATACGCTACCACCGTGGCGGTACCGAGAATGAACATCAGCGCGATCAGCGGCGCGGCGATGAGCACCGATTTCCTGACCGCACTCGCCGGCGCTCGTGTCTCACCCGCGAGGATTGCGACATACTCGAAACCGCCGAGCGCGCCGAAGCCCATCTTGCCGAGCAGGTTGAGGTTCAACAGCGACCACTTCGGCATCGTGGTGCGGAACGGGTGGAACTCCTTCAGGTTGCCGGTGGCGAGGCCGAGAAACGGCAGCAGGATCAGGATACCGAAGATGATCAGCATGAAGATGCCGCCGGTGTTGTGCACCCACTTGCCCACCGAGAGGCCGATGATCGCTGCCGTCGCCATCAAGGTCAGGATCGCGGCCGAAGAGAGCGCGACGAACCAGTTGCTTGATGTCATCCACGCCGCGCTCGGTCCCAGGGCGTACGAGAGGTACGTCGCGCACTGCAAGCCGATTTCCGAGGTGTAGACAATGACATAGAGCCAGAGATTCCACGCCAGCAGGAAGCCGACCGTGGGATTAAATCCCAGCTTGGCCCATTGGTAGAGGCCACCCTCGAGCGGCATCAGCTGGTTGAGATAGATCACCACGCCAGCCATCGGCAGGTAGAAAAACACGATGGCGAGCAGCCACATCACCACGTGCGCCGAACCCAGCGTGCCGGCGACGCCGATCCAGGTGAGGCCGATGATGAAGAGGATCTGGGTGAGTGCCAGATCCCTGACTCCCAATTCCTTCTTCAGCGACGCGCTGTGCGCCACGACATCCGCCTCGGCCTGCGCGAGCGCCGTGGTCGGCGTGACTTCCCGTTCCGTCATCGCTTCACCTCCCCGAGGATATCCCAGTACCGCGCCCACGCCTCGAGCCCTTCGTGCAGCCGATGGACGCGGAAGAACTCGTTTGGTGCGTGATAGTCTTCGTCAGCCGTCGAGAAGGAGAAGTAGACGCAGTCGAGGCCCATGAGGCGCTGGAAGAGTTCCGCCACCGGCACCGTGCCGCCCATACGGACAATCAGCGGGTCGACGCCATAGACCGCGCGCAACGCCTCGCCCGCAGCCTTGAGGGCGAAATGGCCGGGCGCGATGCTGGCCGCCGGTGTCCCGTGATTTCCGGGAGAGACCACGAGGCGGGTTCCCGGCGGCACATTCGCTTCGAGGTGTCGTGTCACTAGTGCGACGATCTCGCTTGGCTCCATATCCGGAACGAGTCGGCAGGTAATCTTCGCATGCGCCTCGCAGGGGATCACCGTCTTCGTCCCTGGGCCCTGGTAGCCGCCCCACATCCCGTTGAGCTCAAGTGTTGGCCTGGTCCACTGGCGCTCGAGGGTGGTGTAGCCGGCCTCGCCTACCGCGGCCGGTGCACCAACTTGAGTCAGATACGCCTGTTCATCAAATGGCAGCGCCGCGATGTCGGCGCGTTCTGCAGCACTCAGCTCCTGGACTCGATCGTAGAAACCGGCCACGGCCACACTGCCATCGGCGTGGTGCAGCGAGGCGATGAGCTGGGCCATCGCATGCAGTGGGTTGGCGACGCTGCCACCGTGCCGCCCCGAATGCAGGTCCTTGCCCGCAGCCGTGAGCGTCAGCTCCACGCCGGCCATCCCGCGGTTCGCCACCGTGAGTGAGGGCTCGTCGATGCGCCACATCGCGCCGTCGGCCGAAATCACCACGTCGGCGGCGAGGAGGTCACGGTGCTCGGCGATGAAGTTCTCGATGGTGGGGCTGCCGATTTCTTCCTCGCCCTCGATCATGAACTTCACGTTGATCGGCAGGCGCGAGTCTGCAGCGAAGAAGGCCTCGGCGACCTTGATCGGGATCAGCATCGGCCCCTTGTCGTCTGACACGCCGCGAGCATAGAGGCGGCCGTCACGCAGCGTCGGCACAAAGGGCGGACTCAGCCACTTCTCGAGCGGCTCGGGCGGTTGCACATCGTAGTGACCATAGATGAGCACGGTAAGCTTGCCGGGCGCACCGAGCCACTCGGCGTAGACTATGGGATTGCCTGGCGTCGGAAGGGTGCGCACGTCGAGCGGCCCGGCTGCCGTGAGCCGCGAAGCGACAAACGCCGCTGCGCGCTCCACATCGGCCTTGCGGGCGGGATCGGTGCTCACGCTCGGGATCGCCGCGAACTCGATCAGCTCATCGAGAATCGCGTCGTGGCGAGAGGCGAGCAGCGCCAACACCTGGTCGAGCGCCATCACTTGCCGCCATCGATCGAGAGGACCTGGCCGGTGATCCACCCCGCGTACTCCGAGGCGAAGTAGAGCACGCCCCAGGCGATGTCGTTGACCGTACCCAGTTTCTTGAGCGCGATTCGATCGATCAGTGCCGCTTGCCCCGCCGTGCCATATGACTGCCACTGCGCTTCCGTGGTGGCGTTGGAGAGGACGAAGCCGGGGGCGATGTTGTTCACTGTTATGCCCCATGGCCCCAGTTCGTGGGCGAGCTGGCGCGTCAGGCCGATTTGCGCGGCCTTGGCGGAGGCGTAGGCCTGAATGCCGGTGAGGGAAATGCCGAGGCCGGCGCCGCTCGAGATGTTGATGATGCGGCCGAAGTGCGCCGCCTTCATTCCCGGTGCCACCGCCTGCGAGCAATAGAAGGCGCCGCTCACGTTGACATCAAAAATCACCTGCCACTCTTCGGGTGTCACGGCTTCGAGAGGCTGCCCCACCTGACCGAGCACACCGCCGGCGTTGTTGACGAGGATGTCGACCCGGCCAGTGGCCGATGCCGCAGTGGCAACGAACTCTTCCACCGCGCTCTTGCTACGGACGTCGACCAGCGATGTGGTGCACTGCCCGCCCGCAGCGCGACAGAGCCGCTCGGTTTCCTTGAGCTCCGAGTCGATCAGATCGCAGGCAAAGACGGTGGCGCCGCGCTCGGCGAACGCGAGGGCGATCGCCCGTCCGAAGCCGTGCGCTGCTCCAGTCACCATCACGGACTTGCCGTGGAATGCGAGATTCACGAGTCCAGCGCCTTCGCGAGCAGGTCGAGGGTCTGGAACGACTGCGGCAGGCGCCCGGCTTCGATGTCGTGGATGAGCTCGACCACCTTGGCGGTGAGTGGTGTGGCGACGCCCGCCTCGGCACCGAGGGTCACGACGATGCCGAGCTGGGCGTCG
The DNA here is from genome assembly GCA_039915645.1 of Gemmatimonadales bacterium. Lineage (GTDB taxonomy): Bacteria > Gemmatimonadota > Gemmatimonadetes > Gemmatimonadales > GWC2-71-9 > Palsa-1233. The sequence continues at coordinate 3,938 of JBDSMX010000237.1, forward strand.
ACTTCGGTGGGGCGCTTGCGAACAGCGAGATCGCGCCAGATGCCGCTATGCGTCTTGGCAGACTTGCGATTGTGCGCAACGAGCTGATCGAGAGAGTTCCACGCAGCGTTGACGGATGCGGTGGGGAGGTAGGCAGCCGGATCAAAGCCATCGAAGGCCTCGGGGGTCACGGCGCGAGCCGCGGCCACAGCGAGAATTTCGCGAGCGAGTCCGATGTACACCGGGCGGTAATAGGCTGAGCCGAGGCCATCGGCGATCGACGCGTTGGTCAGCGCGGTCGCGAAGAGCATCGCACCATACGCTTCCTTCGCCCAGAGATAACCCCAGATGTTTGGCGTCGCGGTGGCACGCTCGTCGAACTCCCGCCATGCGTCACGAATGGCGAGGACCCGCGGCGAGACGCGCTCTGCGGGCGGCCCGAACACTTCGCCGATCATTACCGTGCCGCGGCCGCCATAGAGGAGCACGCCGGGCTCGATGTAGTCGGCACCGAAGTTCACAAACGCCCCCACGGTGCGCGCTTCGCCCACCACTTCGGCGATGGCCAGTTCGTTGAGTCCGTTCTGCGCCGAGACCACGCACCCGCCCGGTGTGAGATGCGGCAGCAATGCACGCGTCGCCGCGTCCGTGTGATGTGCCTTGGTCGCGAGTACGATGGTGTCCCACTCGCCTCGCACGGTCTCCGGTGTGAACGCGGGAATCCGCGCGGTAAAGGTGTCGATAGGCCCGGTGATGGTGAGGCCTGACGTGTTGATGGCGTCGACGTGCTCGGGGACGTTGTCGACGGCAGTCACATCATGCCCGGCCCGTGCGAGGTACGCCGCCAGGGTGCCGCCGATGGCGCCTGCGCCCCAGACCAGCGTGCGCGTAGGCTGCGAGGCCATCAGGACGGCGCTCCCCAGCTGCCGTCGAGCAGGGCGCGCGTCTCGTCGACGGCGATCTCCCAGAGCTCAAAGAGTTCGGTGTCGGGCCGTTGGTAGAGCCCGCCGAAGTTGCCGTCGGGGAGGAATCTCCGCAGGGCCGCCGGGTCGAGTGCGCGGATCTGATCCATTGGGGGGACCGGGCCTCGCGTCGTCTTCGGCATCTCGACGTCTTGCAGCCGGGTCCAGGGAAAGTTCTCCATCCACGATCCGTGGGAGGCCACTGGGTCGATCTCCTGCACCTTGGCCCAGGTGCGCGGCGCATTCCACCAATTGTGGAAGATGACGCTGCAGCCGGGATTGTCGGCGGTCCACTCGGTCGCGAACTGCTGCACCGCGCCGTTCCCGCCATGACCGTTGCAGATCATGATGCGACGGAAGCCGCTGTGCGCCATTCCGTCGAGAATGTCGCGCACCACGGCGAGGTGGGTCTGGACCCGAAGCGAGATCGACCCCGGATATTCGCGGAAGTACGGCGTCACCCCGTAGGCCAGCACCGGGAAGACAGGGATTCCGAGGGGCTCGGCCGCCTCGACGGCGACCCTCTCGGGAAGGATGCAATCAACCGTGAGGCTGAGATAGCTGTGCTGTTCGGTGCTGCCGAGGGGAAGGACGGCGCGGTCGTCGTGCTTGAGGTAATCGTCGACCTGCATCCAGTTCGTATCACTGATGCGCACGTGGTGGTCTCTTGGCTGTCGGGGGCTGAACTTAAGGATACTGCCGAAAGGGTCGGACCTACCACCGCATGGCGAGTCCGGCCCCGAAGAAGTGCTCGTGCGATGCGTTGGTTCCCACACCGTGACCAGCGCGGAAGTCGAGCTGGAGACGGGGACCGAGGAGGAAGGTCACGCCGCCGTCGAGATAGCTCGACGAAGTTGCCGAGCCACCGATCCGGGCAGTCGTGATCCCCTCACCGAAGAGTGACACCTTCGAGTTGACGGCGAACCAGAGCGCCAGGCTTCCCCAGCCGTGGCTGCCCCAGCTGCTGCCGTCATAGGTGGCGCCCGCGCCGAGATTGGAAAAGAGCGAGAACGGCCCTGAGGTAGTCCACGCCGCGGCGAGCTTTGCCTCCGGCAGGGCGACGCCGGCACTGCGATTGTCGGCGCCAGTGGGAATCGTGCTCGCGAGCAGGAGCGCCAGCCGCGGAGTGGCACCGTGCACCGAATCCGGTGCCGTGTGGAGCGCGATCTTGGCCCCCAGCTTGATATCCTCGAGCCCTTCGGTCCGCTCGGCGCCGTCGCCGGAGCGGACGCCGTAGGAATTGCCGAAGAAGCGGAGCTCGGTGCCGCCGCCAACACCGACGCGCACCAGCAGCTCACCGAAGCTCCGGTACGTGACGCCACTCACGCGATCGTCGGTGACTCCTACCTCAACGGCGAGCACGCCCGCGGGCATCGACGTTGGGGCATCAGTGTAGCCGGGGCGATCGGCCACCACCGGTCCGGTGCTCGGGTGCAGCGGCGCGCAGGCGGCGAGCAGGAGGAGCGCGATCTGGTTAACTCGGCGCATCAGATGTAGGCCTGCTCGCCGTGCTGCGCCTGATCGAGCCCGATCTCTTCGTCGGCTTCGCTCACCTTCACCGCGGTCATCATATTGATCACCTTGAGGCTCAGGTAGGTGAAGACGAAGGCGTAGGCTGCGGCGCCGACTGCCGCGAGCGTCTCCTTGACGAAGAAGCCGCTGTCGCCGTGCAGCAAGCCGTCGGCACCTGCCGGATTCACGACCTTGCTGGCGAAGAGGCCGAGGCAGATCACGCCGAGGACACCGCCGACGCCGTGGACGCCCCAGACATCGAGGGCATCGTCCCATTCCAACTTGTTCTTGAGCCAGACGGCGTAGTAGCAGACCACGCTGGCAGCGACGCCGATGAAGATCGCCGCGCCGGTGGTGATGTAGCCTGCGGCTGGCGTGACCGCGGCGAGACCGGCGATCGATCCGGTGAGTAGCCCCACGAACTTCGGCTTTCGCTCGATGTTCCAGGCCAGGATCAGCCAGGTGAGTGCGGCGAACGACGCAGCGATGTCGGTATTGAGGAAGGCGGTCGCGGTGATCGGGTCGACCTTGAGTTCACTGCCGGCGTTGAAGCCGTACCAGCCGAACCAGAGCAGGCCGGTACCGAGTGCCACCAGCGGAATGCTGTGCAATCCTGCGTCGGCGACTCTCCGCTTGCCGACGTAGAAGACTGCTGCGAGCGCGGCGAAGCCTGCCGTGGCGTGGACCACGATGCCGCCGGCGAAGTCGAGCACCCCGTTGTGGGCGAGAATGCCGCCACCCCACACCATGTGCGCCACCGGGAAGTAGACGAAGAGCAGCCACGCCACCAGGAAGAGCAGGTAAGCCTTGAAGGTGACGCGATTGGCGAAGGCACCGGTAATCAGCGCCGGCGTGATCTGCGCAAACATCATCTGATATGCGATGAAGACGACGAGCGGGATGGATGGCGAGCCCGGGAATGGTGTTGTTGGTGTCACACCGTGCAGGAACGCCAGGTTGAAATTCCCGATGATGCCGCCGATATCGGGATTGGCTGCATCGCCGTAGCTGCCGCTGAATGCCATCGAGTAGCCGCAGACCACCCAGAGCACTGCGGTGACACTCATCGACACGAAGCTCTGGATCATGATGGTGAGGACATTCTTGCG
>JBDSMX010000075.1:0-3129 GCA_039915645.1 Gemmatimonadales bacterium
TCGATCAGCGCATCGCGGTGCGTGTCCGCGGCGATCCCGACAACCCGGGCACAGGGAATCGAATCGGCACCGATCACAATGCAGTCCCCGATCGGATCAGCGCCGCGCCAGAGCGTTTTTGCCATCAAGGCGCTCACAATGGCCACGCGTTCACTCCCGACTCGATCGGCAACCCCGAACGGGCGACCGCGAAGGATCGGCGTCCCGACCGTTTCGAAATATCCAGGCGAGACGGCACTGAGGCTCGGCAGCAACTCGGCCGTGAGCGTGTCCCTCCCGGGAATGCGAAGGAAGACCTTGAAGTCGGATCCGAACGGCAACCCCACGGCAACACTCGCAGCCTGCACCCCCGGCAATTGGCGCACTTGGCTCGCGAGCCCCTCAGCGACACTGAGCCGACGCGCACGCTCCGCATCGCGGGCAGGCCCCAGCGGGAATTTGGCGAGACCTCCCCAATTGAGCGGCATCACGACGACTCGTTCCGGCTGGATGCCCAGATCGATTGCGCGGACCCGGGCGAGGCTCCTGAGGAAGAGGCCAGCACCGATCAACAGCATTACCGAGAACGCCGTCTGCGCGACCGTAAGTACCGAGCGGATGCGGGCACCGCCGTCTCCTCCCGCACGCCCCCTTCCCTTCATCGCGCTGGCGAGATCTGTGCGACTCGCCCGCATCGCCGGGAGCAGCGAGACCAGTACCCCGAGTCCCAGTGAGATTAACGCGTCGAACAACAGCACGCGGCCGTTCAACGGGGACGACGGCCACGAGATTTCGGGAAGGAGGGTGCGGCGAACCAGCTGAGCCGAAAGCGCTGCGACTCCCAGCGCCGCGACCCCACCCAGTACCGCGAGCAGGCACCCCTCCACCAGGAAGAGCCGGACCAGGCGTGCGCGGCCTGCGCCGAGGGCTGTCCGCACCGCGACCTCCGACCGTCGACGGACAATTCTCGCCAGCAACAGGTTGATCACGTTGGAGCAGGCAATCAGCAGCACCACGAGCGCGACTGCAGCGAGCCAGCGCGCCACAGCGACCTCCGGTGCCGGGGCACCGTGCGCATCGGCACCGAGCGGCACCAGGGTGATCCGTGCCGTCGCGAGCGCCTTCGCAGGACCGGTATACGCCAGGCGATGCGCCCGGGTGGCCTCCTCGCTCGCCTGCTCACGCGTGGCGCCGGTGGCGAGGCGGCCCACGATCTGGAGCCATTGAGCGGTCCACGCTGTCGTCCACCCCTTTGTTGTCTGCTCCCCGAGCAGGCTCATCGGCAGCCAGAGATCGGGGTGACCGAGGGTGACGCCAGTGAAGCCGTGCGGAGCCACGCCGAGGATGCGGTACGACACATCGTTGATGATGAGTGATCGACTCGTCACGTCCGCCACCCCACCGAGACGTGACTGCCAATAGGCTTCGCTGACGACCACCACGTGCTCGGCCCCTTCGGTGGCGTCCTCGGTCGAGTTGAAGAACCTCCCCCGCAGCGGCTGGACGCCGAGCAGCGGAAAGAAGTTCGCGGTCGCATAGCTCGCAATGACCGGATGAACCTCACGTCCTTCGCCGACCACAACGGTGATATCGGAAAAGGCGGCGAGCCCATCGAGGGTCTTTGTTCCGTGCCGGACCCCCTCCAGCGACGCATAGCCGAAATAGTTGTTGGTCTGCTCTTCGCCACGGGCGTTCTGGCGAATAGAGTACATCTCCACCAATCGGTCTGCGTCGTGGACGTGCTCCGGCCCACGGAGGAGCAGCCGGTCCACCACACCGAACATCGTGGCATTCGCCCCGATGCCGAGGGCGAAGACGGCCACGACGAAAAGGGTAAAGGCGGGTTCGCGTCGCAGACCGCGGGCGGCAAAGCGCAGATCACTCGAGAGGTCGGTCATCCAGCGCACACGGCGACCGTCGTGATGTCGTTCGTGGGTCAGCGCCACGCCCCCGAAGGCGACTCTCGCGAGCCGGTGTGCCTCCGCTGCCGGCACGCCGGCGGCGACGTGCCTCGCCGCTTCGAGCTCGAGATGATGCGCGATCTCTGCATCGAGTTCTCGCCGGGCGCGTCCGGTGTTCAGCATTGCGCCGATGCGGCGGAAGATGGTCGAGGGGCTCAACATGCTATTCCTCCCTCAGCGCAACCACGGGATCCGAGCGCGAGACTCGCCATGCAGGGAGCCACGTTGCCGCCAGCGCAATCGCGGCGAGGAGAGCCGGCACGGCGACAAAGGTCACGGGGTCGACCGCGGCAATCTGGTACAGCATCGACTGCAGGCTGCGTGTCCCGATCAGGGCCAGGATGGTTCCTCCAACGATCCCGAGCCCGGCGAGCCGCAACCCGTGGCGCACCACGAGCCATCGGACTGCGGCGGGACGAGCGCCGAGGGCCAGCCGGATGCTCATCTCCCGGGTTCGCTGGCGCGCCAGTTGCGCGATGACGCCGTACACTCCCACCATGGCGAGCAACAATCCCACGATCGCGAATGCCAGCAAGAGCACGGTCATGAAGCGCGGGCGGGCGTAGGACAACTGGCGCACTTCGTCGAGCGAACGCAACTGCCGGATGGCCAGTTGCGGATCGAGTCGCGCGACCAACTGCCGCACGGCCGGCGCCGCGGCGGCGGGACTGCCGCTCACGCGAAGCAACAACGTCATCGCGCTCGAAGTATTCTGCGCCAGTGGGTCGAACACCTCGGGCACCGGCTCCTCATCGAGACCTGCCTGTCGCTCACTGCCGACGATCCCCACGATGGTACGCCAGACTGAAGTCGAGTCAGGCACTCGATCGAAGGCGATACGCAGCCCGACCGGGTTCTGACCCGGGAAAAATTTGGTGGCGAGCGCCTGATTGATCAGGAGGACCTGCGGACCCGTGCCATCGTCGCCGGTATTGAACCCGCGCCCCGAGAGCAGCGGGACCCGCATCACTTTGAGATACTCCGGCGAAATGGTGCGGTGCACAACTTCGGTACCGCCGGAACTTGCGCCCTGGCCCTGCACCGCGAAGTCGCTGCTCCACGAGGTGGAGGTGAGCGGCAGGTGCGATACCAAAGCTGTCGAGCGCACCCCGGGGACTCCCGCCGCCTCGCCCTGGAGCTGCGAGAAGAAGCCGGCGATGCGCTGGGGGGTCGCGTATTCGGATTCGGG
>JBDSMX010000109.1:0-33687 GCA_039915645.1 Gemmatimonadales bacterium
CTCACGCTGACCCAGCAGGTCGAGCGGATCGTCGGACTGGCGCGGGATCGCGGGTTGCTGCCCGCCTGACGGGACGCTATTCTTGAAGGCTGGCCTGAAGCCGTTTCGGGCCGCCTTCGAGGAACCCTCCTCGCCCCGTGCGGATGGTCGCGCGGTACCCCGCAGTCGCAGTTCCAGGACCCTACCCGAATGTCTGATACCGTGACCACTGACGAGACCCCGACTTCCGCCGCGATTCCCTTCGCGACGCCTACCGGCCTGCGCGTTCGCGCCGACCTGTACGACGAAGACTATTCCAACGACGAATACGAGACGATGCTCGCCCTGTACGAAGGGACGATGTCGCAGATCGCCGAAGGAGAGATCGTCAAGTCGAAGGTGCTCCGCATCACCGAAAATGCCGTCATCCTCGACGTCGGCTTCAAGTCGGAAGGCTCGGTGCCGCTCGACGAGTTCAAGGACCCGCAGAACCTCCAGGTCGGCGACGAGGTCGAGGTCTTCCTCGAGCACCTCGAAGACCAGGAAGGCGCGGTCGTCCTCTCGAAGAAGAAGGCCGACTTCATGCGCGTCTGGGAGAAGATCCGGATGGCGCACGAGTCCGACCAGCCGGTCGAAGGCACCCTGATGAAGAAGATCAAGGGTGGTGTCGTGGTGAACCTGATGGGCGTCGATGCCTTCCTTCCCGGCTCGCAGATCGCGCTCCGTCGGGTACCGAACATCGACGAACTCCTCGGCTCGACCTACGAGTTCAAGATCATCAAGCTCAACAAGCGTCGGCGGAACATCGTCGTCTCGCGTCGTGTCATACTGGAGAACGAGCGGGCGCACAAGCGCGAGCACCTGATGAAGGAGCTCGAGGTCGGTCAGGTCCGGAAGGGCATCGTCAAGAACATCACCGACTTCGGTGCATTCATCGATCTCGGCGGCGTTGACGGCCTGCTGCACATCACCGACATGTCGTACGGCCGCGTCTCGCATCCGAGCGAACTGGTCGGCATCGGCCGCGAAGTCGAAGTCAAGATCCTCGACATCGATTGGCAGCGGGAGCGCATCTCGCTGGGCATGAAGCAGCTGCAGTCCTACCCGTGGCAGAACGTGGCCGAGAAGTATCCGGTCGGTTCGCGCGTGCAGGGCAAGGTGGTCTCGATCACCAACTACGGCGCCTTCGTCGAACTCGAGCCGGGCATCGAAGGCCTGGTGCACATCTCCGAAATGAGCTGGACGCGCAACGTGCGTCATCCGTCGAAGATCGTCTCCATCGGCGAGACGATCGATGCGGTGGTGCTCAAGGTCGACGAGAGCGAAGAGAAGATCTCGCTCGGCATGAAGCAGACCGAGCAGGACCCGTGGATGATCCTGCCGCTCAAGTACCCGGTCGGCACCCGCATCTCGGGCAAGGTCCGCAACCTGACCTCGTTCGGCGCCTTCGTCGAAATCGAGCCGGGGATCGACGGCCTGATCCACATCTCCGACATGTCGTGGACCAAGCGCGTGCAGCATCCGTCGGAAGTCGTCAAGAAGGGCGACGGCGTCGATGTCATCATTCTCAACATCGATTCCGACAACAAGCGCATCTCGCTCGGCCTCAAGCAGGCCACCGATGATCCGTGGCTCACGATCGGCGAGAAGCTGCCGGTCGGAACCGAGCTGCGCGCCACCGTGCTCCGCCCGGTCGACAAGGGAATTGTGCTCGACCTCGGCAACGACATCGAGGGCTTCGCCCCCGTGTCGCAGATGGGCATCGGTCAGGAGCAGAATCCGGAAGATGCGGTCGTCCTGCAGCAGCAGGTGATCGTGCGGATTCTCGAAGTCGATCCGATCCATCACCGTGTCGTCGTCGCCATCACCGAGTACCCGGAAGACGGCATCCCGTCACCGGAGCAGGTTGCTGCTGCGGTTGCCGAAGCGGCTCGCGCTGCCGAAGCGGCCAAGGCTGCCGAAGACAACGGCGAGTAATACCGCCGGGCAACAACAACAGAGCGGGCGGCCTGGAGAGATTCAGGCCGCCCGTTTCGTTTGCAGCATTCCTCCCTCCTGGCCGGACCTGTGCGGCCGCCGCTAGGCTTCCTTCTCGAGCACGGTCACGGCGCACGACGGGCAGAGGCCGTGGCTGAACTCGGCATCGGTGAGCCGGGAGATGTAGCTCTCCATCTGCTCCCACTCGCCGCGCTCATCCCGGATCTTGTGGCACCAGGCACATGTCGGCAGCAGACCCTTGAGCGTCTTCACGGCGGCCTGGCTCCGGGTCAGCTTTTCGAGCAGCTCTTCGCGCTCGAGTTCGGCCCGCTTCTTCTCCGTGAGATTCCGCGAAATGACGAGCACCGATTCCACGTGGCCCTCGGCGTCGCGGATCGGCGAGAGGCGCGAGAGGACGTGGAGCAGGCCGACCGGCGAGGGGAAGGCGAATTCGGCCGAGGCCGGCTTGCCGCTCTCGAATACGGCGGTGATTTCCCGTTCCCATTGCTGCACCAGGGGGCGGGGCATTCCCGCCTCCGTCAGCGTGCGGCCGATGAAATGTTCCGGCGGGAAGCCGGTCGCGAGCTTCACCGAGGAGTTGACGAAGATGTGGCGACACGACCGATCGAAGGTCGAGATCACGTCCTCGGCGCTCTTGAGCAGGGCCGTGAGTTCCTCCTCCCGGTGGCGGAGCGTGGTCTCGATCAGGTGCTGGGCGGTGAAGTCGCGGCCAATGGCGAACACACCGACCGGCCTGCCGTCGGCACCCAGCTCGGGTGTGAAGCGGCAGGCAAATCGACGCAGGGAACCATCGGCTACGTGCATCGAGAAGTCGAAGGAGTCGCTCTGCCCTGAGTTGAAGACTTCGCCAACCTTTGCCATCCACTGGGCCTTGAGCAACGGATCGGGAGTGAACGCGCCCACCGGCTGGCCGACGGTACTGCTCGCCGGGCGCCCGATCACTGCCCCCATCGCGTTGTTCATGTAGGCGATGCGGAGCTGGCCGTCGTACCGGACGATCGGATCTTCGGCTTCCTCCACCAGTGCAGCGAAGCGCGCCTCCTGGCGACGCAGTGCCGATTCGGCGCGCCGTGCATCGGTCACATCGCGGGAGACCACGAGGATCGAGGTGATCCGCCCCGCGCTGTCGAATTCTGGTGTGGCCTTGGACGCGAAGATGCGCTGTCCCTCGGGGCGCGGCACGGTGACCTCGCGCTCCACCGTTTCACCGCGTACCAGCACCTCGGCGTTGCGCTCCTGCCAGGCCTGCGCAACGGCGGGCGGGACACCCAGATCGGCATGGCTCCGCCCGAGGACCTGCGCCAGCTCCTTGTGCACCATGCCGAGCGCGGCCGGGTTGGCATAGAGGTAGCGCCCGTTGGTGTCGTAGCGGATGATCTGGTCTTCAGCGTTGCGCGCGAGGGTCGCGAATTCACGTTCACTCTGCCGCAGGGCCGCCTCACTCCGGCGCCGCTCGGTCAGGTCGACCACCTGTGAAACGAAGTGTTGCGGCTCGTCCTGAATTCCCCGGACAAGCGAGACGTGCAACTCGATCGGCACCGGATGACCGTCCCGGTGGCGATAGTGCTTTTCCATCGAGTAGCCGGGAATCTCCCCGCTGAGGGTCCGCTCAAGCAGGGCGACGTCGCCAGGGAGGTCCTCCTCCACGGTAATGTCGTGAAAGCGCTTCTGCAGCAGCTCGTCCGGCGAGTAGCCGGCGATCTGGCAGAGCGTCGCATTGACCCGGAGAAAGCGCCCGTCGAGGCCGACCAGCGCGAGGCCGATGGGAGCGTCGTCGATGGTGCGCCGAAGCCGCTCCTCATCGAGGGCGAGCGCGGCGCGGAGATGACGGTCGTGGCGCCGGACAGAGAGGAGCGCCCACGTCCCGGACACGACAAGCACCATCCCCATCAACGCCACCGGGCCGTGCACCTTCAAAGCGCCACCGCGCGAAAGGGCCATTACCAGGACCAGCCCGAGGACGGTGAGCGCGTTCCAGCGACCCCAGTTCTCGCCAAGCGGTGGGGGGGAGGCTTCAGGGCCCGGAAAAGGGGTCTTCATGGAAGATGTTGTCGGTCGCCGGCGGGGATTTCTGAGGGGGACTCCCGGATCCGTTGCCGTGGCTAGATTCCGGTCACCATGACAGACATTCAGTCGCGCCTCGACGACCTGCACCATCGCCAGGCTCTCAGTGAGCAGGGCGGGGGTGCTGACCGCATTGCCCAGCAGCACAAGAAGGGCAAACTCTCCGCCCGGGAACGGCTCGACTTGCTCCTCGACCCGGGCTCGTTTGTCGAGCTCGACCGATTCGTGACGCATCGCGCGACCGAGTTCGGGATCGAGAACAATCGTCCGCTGGGCGACGGCGTGGTGACGGGGTGGGGCCGGGTCGACGGTCGCCTGGTCTACGTCTTCTCGCAAGACTTCACCGTTTTCGGTGGTTCGCTTTCCGAAACGCACGCCGCAAAAATCTGCAAGGTGATGGAGCTTGCCACGCGGAATGGGGCGCCGATGATCGGCCTCAATGACTCGGGCGGCGCGCGCATTCAGGAAGGGGTGGCCTCGCTCGGAGGCTACGCCGACATCTTCCTGCGCAATACGCTTGCGTCTGGCGTCATTCCGCAGATCTCGGCGATCCTCGGCCCGTGTGCGGGTGGCGCCGTGTATTCGCCAGCCATCACCGATTTCGTGTTCATGGTCCGCGGTGTCAGCTACATGTTCGTGACCGGCCCGAATGTCGTGAAGACGGTGACGCACGAAGATGTCTCGTTCGATGATCTCGGAGGTGCCGACGTCCATGCCGAGACCTCGGGCGTTGCCCATTTCGTTCATGCGTCCGAAGCGGAGTGCCTCGCGGCGATTCGTGAACTGGTCGGCTTCCTCCCGTCGAACAATGTCGACGATCCACCAGCGCTCGCGATTTCCGACCCGGTCGATCGCCGGGAGGAGCGGCTCCTCGAGCTGATTCCCGAGAGCGCCAGCACACCCTACGACATGCATGAGGTGCTGCGGCTGGTGGTCGACGATGGCCGGTTCTTCGAGGTCATGCCGGCCTTCGCCGGCAACATCCTCACCGGCTTCGCGCGCCTTGGCGGCCGTTCGGTGGGGGTCGTCGCCAACCAGCCTGCGATTCTTGCCGGGGTGCTCGACATCTCGTCGTCGGTGAAGGCTGCCCGGTTCATCCGGTTCTGTGATGCCTTCAATATCCCGATCGTCACCTTTGTTGATGTCCCGGGCTTTCTCCCGGGGGTGGGTCAGGAACATGGCGGCATCATTCGCCACGGGGCGAAGCTGCTGTATGCCTATTGTGAGGCCACCGTTCCAAAGCTCACCGTCATCACGCGGAAGGCCTACGGCGGGGCGTATGACGTCATGAGTTCGAAGCACATTCGCGGCGACCTGAATCTCGCCTGGCCAACGGCCGAGATCGCGGTCATGGGGCCGAAGGGGGCGGTCGAGATCCTCTACAAGGAGGAGATCGCCAAGGCTCCCGACCCGGCGGCCGAGGCGGCGGCCAAGACCACCGCCTATACCGACGCCTTTGCCACCCCCTACCAGGCGGCGGCCCGCGGTTACATTGATGATGTCATCGATCCTCGGGACACCCGGCCTCGATTGATCGATGCACTGCAGACCCTCGGTGCCAAGCGCGACCGGAACCCGCCCAAGAAACACGGATGCATTCCACTCTGAGCCCTCTCCTGCTGCGCCGTACCGTGCGAGTAACCCTCGCCCTTCTGGGGCTCGCGGGTATCGCCGTTCGGGCATCGTTTGCCCAGACGCCCGTCGTCGCCACCAATGCGAACGGGAGCGCGGTGCAGCGTGCCGAGGCGCTCCTGCGGGATGGTCGCCGCGCCGCCGCGACCGACCTGCTGGGGCAGCATCTCGCCGAACAGCCGAACGATGGTCGTGCCTGGCTCTTCTTGGGGCGGATCTATCTCGCCGACGCGCAGCGCTGGCATCGTGAGGGGCATCTGGCCGAGCCCTCGGGGCCGTTGCTGCTCGATTTCGCCGGAGCGGCCTTCGAACAATCCCAGCAGTTGATGACCGATTCCGGCAACGTGCACCGGGTGCTCGCTGCCGTCGAGCGCACTACCAATAGTGTCGAGCAGGTCGGCTGGACCGACGCGGTAGGTCGTGGGCTCGCCGCCGACGAAGTCCCACTCCCCGGCGTGCTGAGTGAACTCGGCCGCAACCTGCTGGCATCCTGTCCGCGTGGCGGCGTGCTGGTAACCGGGTCGATGGTGGAGACGGCCTCGGCCTGGGGCGTTCGTCTGCTCGAGGGTTCTCGTCCCGACCTGATTCTGCTTCGCCCAGACCTGTATTCGTGGGACGCACGCTACCGCAACGCGATGGCGCGCGCGCTCGATGTCGATTCGACGGCCGAGCTGCCCATTGCCTTGCTGCGGGCGAGGGTGAACCGGCCGATCTGCCTCACGCCATCGGTCGACTCCGCAACAGCCCCGGCGCTGGAATGGCGTGCCGTGCGCATGGTGCTGACCGCGGGACCCGCGGTCATCAAGGGCGAGGATGCCCTGAGCGTGCATCAGTTGGCTCGGGCCGGACTCGCCGGGTCCGTGTGGAGCGAGGCGGTCCGCGATGTCTACGATCTCGCGGCGCGTCGCAATCAGTCGCTCTGTCAGTCGCTGTTTGCCGCGACCGACGCCCAGGGTATGCCGACCATCGCTTCCTGCCCGCGATGACCGCAGGTCCCATTCGGCGCGTCCTCATTGCCAATCGTGGCGAGATTGCGCTGCGCATCATCCGCGCCTGTCACGATGAAGGGCTCGAGGCGATCGCGGTCTATTCCGACGCCGATCGTCACGCCCCGTTCGTGCGTGCTGCCGACATCGCCGTGCACATCGGCGCCGCCCCGCCTGCCCAGAGCTACCTCGACATCGACAAGCTGCTTGCGGCCGGCCGCGCGGCAGGAGCGCATGCCGTGCATCCCGGCTACGGGTTTCTCTCCGAACGCGCCGCATTCGCCCAGGCCGTCGTCGATGCTGAAATGGTCTTCATTGGTCCGCCGGCAAGCGCGATCGCGGCGATGGGCGACAAGACCAGCGCACGCCGACTCATGGCCGCCGCCGGTGTGCCAATCGTGCCTGGTGCGGTCGCGGCGCTGACCGATCCGGTGGTGGCGGGTGCCCTCGCCGATGAGCTCGGCTACCCGGTGCTGGTGAAGGCCGCGGCAGGTGGCGGCGGCAAGGGAATGCGCGTCGTACGGGAGCCCGCAGAGCTTGCCTCGGCGCTCACGACCGCTGCGAGTGAGGCCCTGAAGGCGTTCGGCGACGGCGCAGTCTATCTCGAGAAATACATCGAGCTGCCGCGGCACGTCGAGATCCAGGTGCTTGCCGATCACGAGCGCACGATCCACGTCGGGGAGCGCGAGTGCTCGGTCCAGCGCCGCCACCAGAAGCTGGTGGAAGAGGCGCCATCGGTAGCGGTTGATCCGGAGCTTCGTGAACGGATGGGTGCCGCGGCAGTCGCGGCTGCGCAAGCGGTGGGTTATCGCGGCGCCGGGACCTGCGAGTTCCTGCTCGCCGCCGACGGATCGTTCTACTTCCTCGAGATGAACACGCGAATCCAGGTCGAGCACCCGGTCACTGAAGAAGTGTACGGCGTTGACCTGGTGCGCGAGCAGCTGCGCATTGCGCGTGGACAGTCGATGTCGATTCCGGCTGGGCCGCTGCAGCCACGCGGGTGGTCGATCGAGTGCCGCATCACCAGCGAGGATCCCACCAACGGCTTGTTGCCGAGCTCCGGGATGATCCGCTGGCTTCGCGCGCCTGGCGGGGCAGGGGTGCGCTGGGACAGCGGCGTCGAGAGCGGCAGCGAGGTCACGCTTTACTACGACTCGATGCTCGCGAAGCTGATCGTCTATGCCGCCGATCGCACTCGCGCCATCGAGGTAATGCGTCGGGCATTGGATGAACTCACCGTGGTAGGTGTGGCAACCAATGTTCCGTTCCATCGGCGACTCTTCAACGATCCTGACTTTGTCGCGGGCAACATCGACATCCAGTTCCTCGAGCGACGCCCCGATCTGCTGACCAGCGAGGAAGACGAGGCGACGCTGCAGCGCCTGGCGATTGCGGCCGCGATCCTCGAGCACGAGCGGCGCGGCACTCGACGCCCGATGGTCGGCGAAGTCTCGGCCGCTGGTGCGATGGGTGGCGTCCCGGCTGCGGGTTCGCGCTGGCGCGACATCGCACGCCGGGAAGGGCTGCGGTGAGCGCCTCGCTGCCTGAAGTGGTCGTTCGCGGCATTGCGGCAGGTGGTGACGGCGTGGCCACGCTCGACGATGGCCGAACGGTCTTCATCCCGCGCGCCGCACCGGGCGACCGACTGCAGCTCCGCTCGGTCCGCACCCACGCACGATTCGCCCGTGCCGAGATTGCCGAAATTCTCACTCACGGGCCGGGTCGGGTCACACCGCCCTGTCCCCACTACATCGCCGATCGCTGCGGCAGTTGCCAGCTGATGCATCTCGCGCCGGAGCTGCAGCGCGAGGTCAAGGCGCGCAATGCGGGCGACGCCTTGCGCCGCATCGCGAAGCTGGACGTCGGCGATCCCGTCGTGGCGCCGTCGCCGGTGCAACTCGGCTATCGGGCCAAGGTGACCTTCGCGGTCTCGAATGGTGCCATCGGCTACTATCGCGTCGGCGATTCCACCCGGGTGTTTGACGTACGCGATTGTCTCCTCGCCGAGCCGGCCGTTCGCCGCCTGCATCAGGCGCTTCGATCGGCGCGCACCACCTTGCCGGCGAATGCCACGCGCGTCGTGCTGCGCCGCGATCGTGATGATTCGTTGCATGTGGTGGTCCGGACCGACGGCGATGACGCGTGGCGTCATGGCGGGAAGCTGCACGCGCGGCTCAACGCGGCCGGCGTCGAGGCCGTCGTGTGGTGGCACCCGGAAGGCGGCGCGCCGCGTGCGGTCGCGGGCAGTGCCGACCCGTGGCCGGCAACCGTGTTCGAGCAGATTCATCCGGCGATGGGTCGACTCGTGCGAGAGGCCGCACTCGACGGTCTTGGCGATGTCGCGGGTGCGCACGTGTGGGATCTTTATGCTGGCGTGGGTGAAACTACGGCAGCGTTGCTGGCTCGTGGAGCCACGGTGGAAAGCATCGAGCTCGATGCCCGCGCTGTGGCGTACGCCGAGCGCATCGGTCCCGCAGGCGCCAAGCGCCTCGCCGGACGTGCCGAGGAGCGAATCGCGGAGCTGAAGGCGCCCGGCGCCATCATCACGAATCCGCCGCGGACCGGGATGGACGTTGCTGTTACGGCGGCGATCGCCGAATCGGGTGCGCGACTGGTGTCATATATCTCGTGTGACGCAGCCACACTCGCCCGCGACCTCAGTCGACTCGCCGGGCAGTATCGCCTGCGGCACGTTGCAGCCTTCGATCAGTTTCCCCAGACCGCCCATCTCGAGAGCGTCGCCTTGCTGGAGCGCCTGTGAAATACTTTGTGACGATTGCCGGTCGCGAACTCACCGTTGACCTCGATGGCGATCACGCCACCGTCGATGGCACATCGATTCCGGTGCAGTTGCTGCGGGTGCCTGGCGCTCCTGAATTCCGGCTGACGATCGACGGTCGATCACACACCCTCGCGATCGACGGTTTTGATGATGGCGTCTGGCGATTGCTTGATCGCGGCGCGGTGCGCGACGTCGGCATCGAGGACGAACGCAGCAGGCACATTCGTTCGCTCGCCGGGGCGGGGAAGAGCGCCACCAGCGGCGGCGTGCTCAAGGCGCCGATGCCGGGGCTCGTGGTCCGCATCGCGGTGAGTGAGGGCGATGTCGTTGCGGCCGGCACCGGGCTTGTGGTGCTTGAGGCGATGAAGATGGAGAACGAACTCAAGGCCCCGGCAGCCGGCACCGTACGCGGCATCCGGGTCACGGCTGGGCAGGCCGTCGAGAAGGGGCAGGTCCTCCTCGAACTGGCGCCATGAGTCATCGCACAGCGCGGCTTGCCTGCGCGGTGCTCGCACTGCTCGCGCCTGTCACGCTCCTGGCTCAGACCTTCGACTCCACCTTCACCCGGCAGGTTGCGCCGGGCGTGGTCCACCGTCGGCTGGTCGTGAACGCCGTCCCGTGGAACATCAACGTGGTCACGGTCGACCTTCACAATCGCTCGCTCTCGGTGCACGCCGCCCACGCTGCCGACGCCTATCTCGGTCGCGAGAGCGTTGCCGCTATCGCGGCCCGCCACGGGCAGGTCGTCGCCGCGATCAACGCCGACTTCTTTCAGCTCTCCGACGGCGAACCGACCAACAACTTTGTCGTCGATGGCGAGTGGTGGCGTGGAGTGCACGACTGGGGGGTCGGAACCGGTGCACGCAGCCAGTTTGCGATCGACACACAGGGGCACCCCCTGATCGATCGCTTCAGCTGGAGCGGCGTCGTGTCGTCGCCGCGTTACCCCACCTTTGTGCTCGACGGCCTGAATGTCCGACCGGATGCCTACGGCGTAGCGCTCTTCACGCCTCGCTATGGCCCCAAGACCCCGGCCGACAGCGCCGGACGCACTCTCCATGAGCTGATCCTCGAGCCGGCAGGCAATTCGGCCGGGGCCTCCCTCTTCCGGATCGCGGCACCAGTGAAGTCGGGCGGTGCCACCCCGCTGGCTGGGCGAGTGGTGCTGGTGGGCGGGTCGGCAACCGGGGATCGTCTGGCGGCTCTCGGACCGCCGGGTACCTTGGTCAGGCTTGAGACCGGCGTCACTCCCTGGCGGGGGAAGCTGTCGGCCCTGGTTGGCGGCCAGCCTCGGCTGGTGTCCCGCGGGCGGGGCATCGCCGATACCGCGCTGGCCGATGCCGAAGGGACCAACGCCAACCTGCGACTTCGCCATCCACGGAGTGCGATCGGCTTCACCCGGGACAGCACCACGCTCCTGTTGGTGACGGTCGACGGCAGGCAGCCCGGAAGTGCCGGGATGGACCTCGTCGAACTCTCCCGCCTGATGCTGACCCTGGGGGCGTTCGAGGCGCTGAATCTCGATGGCGGCGGGTCGACCACCCTCCTGGTGGCCGGTGGGGTCGTGAACCACCCCTCCGACGCAGGAGGAGCCCGGACGGTGGGAAACGCCCTTCTCGTGGTGCAGGCCCCTCCGACCGCTCCCGTCCGCCGGTCCCGCCCCAAGGCCAGGTAGCGTTCCGGGCCCATCCCGGCCCCATTTGGCACCCCTCCGCTTGACCCAACCCGTTACAGGGGCTTAGCTTTCGTGTCTGTGTCCGAAGTGGTTTTTTGACGTCCCGGTGGATGGAAGCGACTCGATGAAGACGTATACCGCCAAGGCTGGCGATCTGCAGCACGACTGGCACGTGGTCGATGCGACCGACGTACCCCTCGGCCGCCTGGCAAGCACGGTGGCCCAGATCATTCGCGGCAAGCACAAGCCGACCTTCACGCCGCACATGGATGGTGGCGATTTCGTCATCGTGCTCAACGCGTCGAAGGTCAAGCTCACCGGCCGCAAGCTGAGCCAGAAGACCTACTTCCGTCATACCGGCTACATGGGCCACGACACGCACACGCCGGCGCAGGAAGTGCTCGCTGCACATCCTGACCGCGTGATCGAGAAGGCCGTCTTCGGTATGCTGCCGAAGAACTCGCTCGCCAAGCAGAAGCTGCGCACCAAGCTGAAGGTCTACGGCGGCGCCGAGCATCCGCACGAGGCGCAGACGCCGAAGACCCTCACCATCGCTCACGCGAAGGCCAACTGATGAGTTCTGATTCGCTCCGCTGGCAGGCCGTCGGCCGCCGCAAGACGAGCGTCGCGCGTGTGTACATCACGCCCGGCACTGGCAAGTGGGATGTCAACGGCCGCACGCTGGGTGACTACTTCCCGCGTCCGTCGCTGGTGCAGCACATCCAGCAGTCGTTCACGGCCACCGATACCCTCGGCGCGTTCGACGTCAAGGCGCATGTCGATGGGGGCGGGATGAGCGGCCAGGCCGGCGCGATGCGTCACGCGATTGCGCGCGCCCTCTGCAATGCCGATGAGGCGCACCGTCCCAAGCTCCGCACGGCCGGGCTCCTGACGCGCGATCCGCGCGCCGTCGAGCGCAAGAAGCCGGGCCAGCCGGGCGCCCGCAAGAAGTTCCAGTTCTCGAAGCGGTAGTCGCTGGGGAATTGAACCCGCTGTAGGGTCGCCGCATGCGGCGCCCTCCGCAGCATCCGCCGGTCGACGGTTTCCGACCAACGCACGACACGCGCGCACCACTCGGTGCGCGACGACGCACGCCTCCCGATGCCAATGCGGGTGCCCTTCGGGGTCGCAACGGCAGATGACGGAGGCGGTAGCACCAACCACCAAGGAGTTGTTCGGATCATGGCAATGCCAACCCTGCAGGAACTGCTCGACGCCGGCACGCATTTCGGTCACCAGACTCGTCGCTGGAATCCGAAGATGCGCAAGTTCATCTTCGCCGAACGCTCGGGCATCTATCTTATCGACCTCCAGAAGACCCTGAAGCAGCTCACGTTGGCGACCGAACTGGTCCGCTCCATCGCGCTCAAGGGCGAGAACATCCTCTTCGTCTGCACCAAGCGTCAGCTCAAGGCCGTGGTCGAGGCCGAAGCGCGCAATGCGTCGTGTCACTGGGTCAACGAGCGCTGGCTCGGCGGCACACTCACGAACTTCCAGACGATCAAGAAGCAGATCAAGCGTCTGCGCGACCTCGAGCAGGGTGCCGCCGAGGGCGACTTCGAGAACTACACCAAGAAGGAGCAGCTGCTGTTCTCGCGTGAACGCGAGAAGCTCTCCCGCAACCTCGAAGGGATCAAGATGATGACCCGCCTGCCGGGCGCGCTCTTCATCGTCGACGCGAAGAAGGAAAAGATCGCGATTCAGGAAGCCAATCGTCTCGGCATCCCGGTCGTGGCCATTGTCGACACCAACGCCGACCCCGACACCATCACGGTGCCGATCCCGGGCAACGACGACGCCATCCGTTCGGTGTCGCTGATCACGTCCGCGCTCTGCGACGCGATCCGCGAAGCCCGCATGGCGATGCCGGTCCGCGAAGTCGCCGGTGGCGATGACGACGGCGAGACCTACTCGGCAGGCGATGGCGATGGTGCGACGGATGAGGATCGCAAGAAGCGCCGCCCCCGCCGCAAGCGGAAGGCGCGCCCTGAGGCGATCGCCGCGCGGTTGAAGCACGATCCGGCAGCGCCGGGCGACGCCGGCGCCTGACCGGGAAGATTTTCCCGGGCTTGCGTCACTCCGCCGCCTGTCGGGCTTCAGGGCCCCGGGCGGCGGTTTCACACACGGAACCAGACACTCCAGGCAGCGAACATGGCCATGACGATCAACACCAAGGATATCTCCGAACTCCGCGCCCGCACCGGCGCGGGAATGATGGATTGCAAGAAGGCACTCGAAGAGGCGAACGGCGATATGTCGCTCGCGTCCGAACTGCTGCGGAAGAAGGGCATCGCGAAGGCCGAAAAGCGCGCCGGGCGTGACGCCTCGCAGGGCCTCGTCGTGATCGAGACGGCCGCCGATGGCTCGACCGCCTCGATGGTCGAGCTCAACTGCGAGACCGACTTCGTAGCCCGCAACGAGGACTTCCAGTCTCTCGCGAAGCAGTTGGTCATGCACGCGCAGAGCAAGAGCCCGGTGAGCGTGACCCACGACGCTTTCCTCGCCGAGACGCTCGACGGCAAGAGCATCGATGAAGTGGTCAAGCTTGCCTCGGGCAAGACTGGCGAAGCGATGACGGTGAAGCAGGTCGTCAAGTTCGGCGCCGCCGGCGGCGTGGTCGGCGAGTACCGCCATCACAACGCGCAGGTCGGCGTGCTGGTGGAGCTTGCTGGTGCCACCGGTGAACCCGCGCTGGCGCTCGCTCGCGAAATCGCGCTGCACGTTGCGTCGGCAGATCCGGTGGCCGTCTCGATGGCAGACATCTCGGCCGACCTGCTCGACCGTGAGCGCCGCATCGCCGAAGATCAGGTGGCCGCAGAGGGGAAGCCCGAAGCGATCCGCGCCAAGATTGTCGAGGGCAAGGTCAAGAAGTTCGCGCAGGAACGCGCCCTCCTCGAGCAGCCGTTCGTGAAAGACGAGTCGGTGACGATCGGCGCCCTGGTCGCCAAGCTCTCCGGCGCCAAGGTGGTTCGCTTCGCCCGCTTCAAGGTCGGCGAGGCCGCCTGATGCCAGTCGCCTACCGTCGGGCTCTCCTGAAGCTCTCCGGTGAGGCGTTGGCCGGGGACAAGGACGGGGGCCTCGACTACGCCGTAGTCGAGGCCCTTGCCGAAGAGATCAAGCAGGTCAGCACGATGGGTGTCTCCCTCGGCCTCGTGGTCGGCGGCGGCAACATCGTGCGTGGTGCGACCGCCAGCCGTGAAGGGCTGGATCGAGTCTCCGCCGACTACATGGGGATGCTCGCCACCGTCATCAATGCGCTGGCGCTGCAGAACGTCCTCGAAACGATGGGCGTCGAGACCCGGGTGCTCACCGCGATCCGCATGGAATCGCTGGCCGAGCCCTACATCCGTCGCCGGATGATGCGCCACCTCGAGAAGGGGCGCATCGTCATCTTCGCCGGCGGGACCGGCAATCCCTACTTCTCGACCGATACCGCCGCCGTGCTGCGGGCGCTTGAGATGGATGCCGAGGTGGTGCTCAAGGCCACCAACGTCGACGGGATCTACACTTCCGATCCGCGCAAGAATGCCGATGCTACCCTGTTGACCGAACTCACCTTCCAGGATGCCCTCGTCAACGGATACGCCGTGATGGATGCCAATGCCTTCGGGCTCTGCCAGGCCAATGCGTTGCCGATCGTCGTCTTCAACATCAATCAGCCCGGCGCCATCGCTCGTACCTTGAGCGGCGAACGGGTCGGGACCCTCGTCCGATGACACTCGCCGAAATCGTCAAGGCGTCCCGTGAAGGGATGCAGAAGGCCGTCGACAACACCAAGCGTGATCTCGCCGGAATCCGCTCGGGCAAGGCCTCGCCGGGTCTGCTCGATTCCGTGCGGGTGGACGCCTACGGCAGTCAGGTGCCGCTGAATCAGATCGCAATGGTGAGTGCGCCGGAGCCCCGGATGCTCGCCGTCACGCCGTTCGACAAGGGACTGACCCAGGCGATCGACAAGGCGATTCGTGACTCCAACCTCGGCCTCAATCCGCAGACGCAGGGTGGACTGATCCGCGTCCCGCTGCCGATGCTCTCGGAAGAACGCCGCAAGGAAATGGTCAAGATCTGCGGCAAGCTCGTCGAGGAAGGGCGAGTCTCGGTGCGCGGCGCCCGGACCGACGCGATGGGGAAGATCAAGAAGGTCGAGAAGGTCCCCGAAGACGAGAAGAGCCGCGCCGAGAAGGATGTGCAGAAGCACACCGACGACGCCATCAAGCAGATCGAGGAACTCTTCAAGGCCAAGGAAGCCGAAATCCTCGAGGTGTGACCATCGAACAGACCACGCTCCTCGAGCAGGTGCGCCTCCACGGCGCCATCCCGCGGCACGTCGCCATCATCATGGATGGTAATGGCCGCTGGGCGCAGGAGCGTGGGCTGCCGCGGTCGGCCGGGCATCAGGCAGGAATGGCTGCGGTCCGCGAAACCGTCGAGGGATGTCTCCACGCTGGTGTGCGGGTGCTCACCATCTTCGCGTTCTCCCAGGAAAACTGGCAGCGCCCGCCCGCGGAGATCGACGCGCTGATGGCGTTGCTCGAGGAGTTCGTCGGCAAGGAAGCGGAAGAGCTTCGTCAGCGTGGCGTCGCCGTCCGGATGCTCGGCGACATCGCTCGCCTCTCCCCGCCAGCGCGCGCGGCCGTCGATCGGATCGAAGCGGCCACTGCCGGGGGCACCAACCTTGCCTTCAATATCTGCATTTCCTACGGGGCTCGCGCCGAAATCGTCCGTGCGACGCAGCATCTCGCGGAACAGGTTCGTGCGGGAACGCTCGCTGCCGCCGATATCGACGAATCGAAGTTCGCGGCAGAGCTCTACACCGCAAACGTTCCCGACCCTGATCTGCTGGTGCGGACGTCGGGCGAGATGCGGGTCTCGAACTTCCTGCTCTGGCAACTGGCGTACGCGGAGTTCCACGTCACGCCCGTCCTCTGGCCGGATTTCACGCGCGATGATCTCTTCGTCGCCATCCTCGACTTTCAGCGCCGCGACCGCCGCTTCGGACGCGTGAGCGCCTGAGGTTCCCGATGGACAACAATCTGGTTCGCCGCATCCTCTTCGCCGTTGTGGCCATCCCGCTGGCGCTGCTCCTCGTGTGGGCGGGTGGCTGGCCGCTGGCCTTGCTCGTGGCGACCATCGCCGTCCTCGGCACGCGCGAGCTCTTCGACATCGCGGAGAAGCAGTCGGTCCGTCCGCTGCGCGGGCTCGGACTCGTGCTTGCCGCGGCGGGCCCGCTGCTGGTGTATGCCTCGATCACGCGGCCCGATGTCCACCTCTGGCTGGCCGAGTCGTGGACATACCTCGGCGCCGCAGTCGTGCTCGTGCTCCTCGCTGAAGCGTTGCGCAATCGGCTTCCGAGCGAGCGGCCTCTTGGCGCGGTCGCAATCACCGGCTTCGCAGTTGCCTACTCGGGTCTCCTCCCTTCCTTCCTGATCGGTATTCGTCACGGTCGCTTCGGAATGCTCTCCTGGGCCGGCACGGCGATGGTGTTCTTCCCGCTGGTGGTCACCTGGGTCTGCGATAGCGCGGCGATGTTTGGTGGCCGGGCATTTGGCGGGCCGAAGATGGCCCCGACCATCTCCCCGGGGAAGACGCGTTCCGGCGGCGTCGCTGGTCTCGTCGGTGGCGTGCTGATCGCACCGCTCTTCGTCTATCTGGTGTTTCCGCGGGTTGGCATCGAGATCGCGATTCTTCCTGCCGCGGCCATGGCGCTGGCCCTCTCAGTTGTCGGTCAACTCGGGGATCTCGCCGAGTCGCTCTTCAAGCGTGAGGCTGGCGTCAAGGATTCCTCGACGCTGATTCCCGGGCACGGTGGCGTGCTCGATCGTTTCGACTCGCTCTACGTGATTCTCCCGACCGCAGCGTTCTGCTACCACTTGCTGGGAATGCTGTGAAGCGCATCGCGCTTCTCGGTTCAACCGGCTCGATTGGTGTCAGCACGCTCCGGGTGCTCGAGCGGCAGCGTGCCAGCTTCGAAGTGGTCGCGCTCGTGGCCGGATCAAATCGGGATCGGCTCGCCGAGCAGGTCGCAGCGTGGAACCCGAAGTACGCGGCGCTCGTAGGCGGCAACGGTGACCCCACCTTCCCGAGCGGCCCGCAAACGCTGATCGAGGCGGCGACGCGGCCTGACGTGGATATCGTGGTGAACGCGGTGGTCGGTGCGGCCGGGCTCGACGCGACACTCGCGGCACTGCGCGCCGGCAAGCGGGTGGCTCTCGCCAACAAGGAAACGCTGGTGATGGCCGGACCGTTGGTGGCCGAGGCCGCGCGCGAGGGTGGGGGAGAGGTCGTTCCGATCGACTCGGAGCACAGCGCGGTGCTGCAGTGCGTTGTGGCGCAGGGAGCGGCACCGTCGCGCGTGATTCTCACTGCGTCAGGTGGGCCGTTCCGGACCTGGGATCACGAACGGCTCGCGCTTGCCACGGTGGCCGAGGCGCTGAACCATCCGACCTGGCAGATGGGCGCCAAGATCACGGTGGATTCGGCGACGCTCGCCAACAAGGCGCTCGAGGTGATCGAAGCGCACTTTCTCTTCGGGCTGGCGTACGACGCGATCGAGGTCATCGTCCATCCGCAGAGCATCGTGCACGCGTTCGTCGAGTTTCCGGATGGCAGCACGCTGGCTCAGGTCGGCTTCCCCTCGATGGAAGTGCCGATTCTGTATGCCCTGACGCACCCGGATCGTCTACCGGACGATGGCGTGCGCCGATTCGATCCGGTGGCCGCCGGCAGCCTGAGCTTCGAGCCGGTGCGACGTGACTGTTTCGGCGCGTTCGAACTCGGTGTCGCGGCGGGGCGGAAGGGCGGGACGGCACCTGCCGTGTTCAATGCAGCGAATGAAGTGGCCGTGGCGGCATTCCTCGACGGAAAGATTCCGTTTGGACGCATCCCGGTCGTGATCGAGGCAGCACTCCGGCGTCACGATGACGCCGGCACCATTTCGCTCGATGCCGTGCGGGCCGCCGATGCGGCGGCGCGGCGTCACGCAGGGGAAGCAGTCGCATGAGCGGGTTCCTGTTCACGGTGGCAATTCTCGCGGTCG
This sequence comes from Gemmatimonadales bacterium, assembly GCA_039915645.1. Taxonomy (GTDB): domain Bacteria; phylum Gemmatimonadota; class Gemmatimonadetes; order Gemmatimonadales; family GWC2-71-9; genus Palsa-1233. The sequence continues at coordinate 18,150 of JBDSMX010000109.1, forward strand.
TGCTCGGCGTACTCGTCTTCGTGCACGAGCTCGGGCACTATATGGCGGCCAAGGCCTTCGGCGTCTGGGTGCATCGCTTCGCCATCGGCATCGGCAAGCCGATTCCCGGGCTCACCTTCCAGCGTGGCGAGACCGAGTGGGCGATCGCGTGGCTTCCCCTCGGTGGCTATGTGAAGATGGCTTCGCGCGAAGAGGATCCGGCGTCGTCGGTGCTCGAGGGCGGCTCGTCGGCTGAAGTACCGGCCGACCGGGTGTTCGAGGCGAAGCCGACCTGGCAGCGGATGGTCATCATCCTCGCGGGTGTCACGCTCAATGCGCTCTTCGCGCTGCTGGTATTCAGCGGGCTCGCGTTCAAGAATGGCCGTCAGTTCGACCCGACCACCACCATCGGTCACGTTGCGGCGGAACGACTCCCAGTCGAAGCCAAGGATCTGGCCTCGCTGCCAACAGGCACCCGCATTACGTCCGTGGATGGCGAGAGCGTTGCCTCGTGGGATGACATCGTCGATCGACTCACCACGGCGAAGTCGAACGAGATCACGCTGACCTTTGCGAATCACGCGCCGATGTCGGTGGCGCTCCATCGTGATGCGCTGGCCGAACGCGCCAAGCTCGCGCTCGCGCTTGAGCCGCTGCATCCGCCGGTGATCGGTTCGATCTCACCCAACTATCCGGCCGCTGCTGCCGGGATGGAAGCTGGCGATAGTATTGCCGCCATCGACGGCACCTCGATCAGCCAGTGGGCTGAGGCGGTCGAGCGAATCAAGGCTGCGGCCGGGCGTGAACTGCATCTCGATGTGCTGCGTGCCGGCACGATGAAGAGCTTCGTGTTGACGCCCAAGGCGGAACGCGAAGTGCCCGGCGACACTACCTCGGCGATGATCGGCCGGATCGGGGCGACGGTGCGCACGCCCTTCCAGCGCGAGACGCTCGGTCTTGGTGGCGCGATCGGGGCAGGGGCCGAAGCGACCTGGGCCTCGGCGGGAACGATCTTTCAGACCTTCCGCGGGCTCGCGACGCGCAAGATCAGCAGCAAGGAGATTGGCGGTCCGATCCTGATCGGCCAGATGGCCGCGCAGCAGGCGCGCGCCGGGCTCGACAATCTGCTCGCCTTCATGGCGCTGATTTCAGTGAACCTCGCAGTAGTGAACCTGCTCCCGATTCCGGTACTCGATGGCGGCGCATTCCTGATTCTCGCGATCGAAGGGCTGATCCGCCGACCGCTGCCGACCAAGCTTCGGGAAGTTGTTACGCTCGCCGGACTCGCCGCCGTGGTGCTGCTGATGGTGCTGGCGTTCAGCAACGACATCCGGAGATTGATTGGGGCGTGAGCCCGGGATGGTTCGTCTCCCCGCCGCACTCGCCGCCGGCTTTGCGCTGCTGAGCTCTCCGGTCGCCGCACAGGGGCCAGGCCCGGTCGGCCTCTCGCCGAGGGTTCGGCCGGCGACCGTGGTCAGCAGGGCCGCCTTGCAACCCTCAGTCATGCGCCGAGACAGCGACCATGCCGCCACGGGAGCCCTGATCGGTTTTCTGGTCGGCGTCGCCATCGTTCAGCTCCCTCATCTGGGCAGCCATCGCAACGAAGACCGCGCGGCTTTGGGCTTTCGGAGTCTGGAGTTCGGGGTGATTGGCGGATTTGTTGGGTATCTGATCGGGCGGGGAAAAGATTAGGGCTGCTTACCTATTCCCTTCGTGGCACCGCACCGCCCGCCATCGCGAGTTTGATCGTACCGGTTCTCCCATCGCAGCATAGATTCAACCAGCCGCTACCCGGTCCCATGGCCTGTTCCCCTACAGCCCGGATTGACCACCATGCTCGGCTTCTCGTTGTTCCTGCTGCTTCAGACCCAAGCACCCAAACTCACTCGTATGGTGAACCCCGCCGAAGGGGGTGCGCATGGGGATGAGATCGCGAGGGTGTGCGGCATCCCTCGTACGGAATCGGCCAGCTCCCTCCTAAGGCGTGAAGCGAAGTTGAGTGCCGAGGTGGATACCCGGAAGTCCACGGCCCAGACTTGGACCGATCTGGCGTGCGCTCGAGGTTTGCTCGCGGTCGGGGATGTCATCGCGCATGAAGGGCCGGAGATGCCGAGCGGAACGCCCTGGCCTGTCGGAGCGGTGCGGGCTGCGATCCGGGCCCTCGACGCCAAATCCGACGACCCGCGCTCTGCCGCCGTACTCTCGCTACTCAGCCTCCATCTACTTCCAGGAACCGTGAACGACACGACTCTCGGCACTATCGTGAGGGCGGTGGCTTCCGGCCAGCGTCGGCCGGAGCTGCTGCGGGCGTGCACCGAATTGATGCTCCAAGCGAAGCGTGATTCCATCTCGCGCTCGTGCGCCACCTTCGCACTTGATCTGGGGCAGGACTCGGCCTGGCACGAGTTGCGACTTGCTCGCATCGCTGCCAGACAGCACGACACGACCGATACAACACTCCACTTTGCCCTCGGTCTACTTGCCGCGAAGGACTCCGCCGCACTCGCCGATGTGATGTGGCACCTGCAATGGTTTTTCTCGCCCGAGGAGCTAGAGAGGTTTCGGGCGGTTCCCGTGAGCCAGCTCTCCGCCTGGGTCCAGCTGCGGCTGGTGTCCCGTGACATGAGAGACGGTCGGCCGCAAGGGAGCCGGCTCATCGCTCACTTCGAACGGATGGAATACGTGTTCGAGCATTACACACTTGGGTTGCCGGAGCAGATCCGAAAGAAGGGCGGGCTGGTTGGATCCATGCCGGACAAGCCTGGAAATGCCTGGACGCTCTTGAGTTCTCCCGAACCTGGTGGGGTTGGGGCGGGACGATTTCGCTACTATGCGCGGTGGCAGACCGATATCGATGACCGAGGCATCGTGTACATGCGATTTGGCAAGCCGGACACTTTGTTGGCGCTGAACGTCCCGAACGAGGGACTCGGACGACATGGTGGTGGGCTGACAGACAATCTTCGTGAGTTGTGGATCTATCACATTGATGATCGGAGGTTGTTCCTCAGTTTCGAGGGCGAACAGTTCGATGGGAGGGAGGAGGCCACTCGATTGGTGAGCGGAGTGCTCGGCTCCTATATGTGCGGGTTCGATGCGAGGCGTTGCCTGCTGACTCGACGTTCGCAGTTGGCCGCCGCCAAGGAGGTCGGAGAAGCGAATCCGCTTCCGTACGAACAGATGTTGCCCATTCAGTACCAGGACACCGAGTTCATCAGGACTGCCACCACCCGCGACGACAACTCTCCGCGCGGCCTCACTTCCATTCCTCTCGCCGCCACCCTTTACCGGATGTGGGATCCGACGAGCGGGGCGCCGCTCTCCGTCATTCCGATTCGCACCAGCGGCGATACCAGCCGAATGACGGTTCGGGTTTCCCAGCTGGACATCGGCTCAAGCAACCTCCGCGACACCACCCTCACCGTGCCCTCCAGCAGCGTCCTCGCATTGCCGCGAGGGCCGGATGTCAGCACCTGGAGCGTGGTCGCCACGCGGGAGGCAAAGAAGGAGACCGGGCGCGGCTGGGAGGATGGACTGGCACCGCTCCCCGTCGGCGAAGTGCGCATGTCCGACCTGATTCTCGGGACCGCGCGCTCTCCGCTCGTCTGGGACGCCACCGGCTCCCGGGTACCGATCCACCTCGGTCCCTTCGATCGCAAGGTGCCGATCAAGCTCTATTACCAGCTCTTCTCGAAGTTGGCCAGGCCCAACGCAACCAGTACGATCACCCTGATCCGCGAAGACCCGGGTACCAAGGCCGATGCGCCCAGCGTCCGGATCGAGGGCAGGGCTGCGGTAGAGAAGGGGCTGACTGAGGTGGAGCGGGAGCTCGACGTATCCCGACTCGATGGCCACCGGTATCGGCTGGAGGTGGCTGTCTCCGACGGAGCCGGATCGGTACGGGTTCGGCAGGCAGTGCGGATCGAGCTGAAGTGAGCCGGGAAGAGAGGAGATGACAGCGGAAAGTGCCCGAAAATCGGTCATCCATGATCCACGATCCATCATCCTGCCTTCGGGACTTGCCACGCCTCGGAGCTCCGGGCTATATTGCGAGGCTATCCAAGCGAACCTAAGTGTAAGCGCAGCACTGACTCAGGGCAGGAACAACACGGCATGATCGAGAAGCAGCCCGTCATCGAGAAGCACCGCCTGCATGGCGAAGACACCGGCTCCGCCCGGGTCCAGGTCGCCCTGCTGACGACGCGTATCAACAGCCTGACCGACCACTTCCGGACCCACGCGAAGGACCATCATGGTCGCCGCGGACTCCTGAAGATGGTGGGAACCCGGCGCCGGCTCTTGAACTATCTCAAGAGCAACGACATCTCGACATACCGCGCCCTGGTCACTGAACTCGGCCTCCGGAACTGATCCGCGGCTGAAACTGCAAGGCGTCCCACGCGAGCACCGTGGGACGCTTTCCGTTTATGGGTGCTCAAACGCAGTGAAGGAAAATCGTGCATCGTATTGAAACGCAGTTCGCAGGCCGTCCGCTGGTCATCGAGACCGGCCGCCTCGCCAAGCAGGCCGCAGGTTCGGTTCTGGTCCAGTATGGAGAGACCACCGTCCTCGCCGCCGTCACCGTCTCGCCCAACCAGTCGCATCTCCCGTTCTTCCCATTGACGGTTGAGTACAAGGAGAAGACCTATGCTGCGGGCAAGATCCCGGGCGGGTTTCTCAAGCGCGAAGGGCGTCCGTCGGACGACGAAATTCTCAATTGCCGCATCATCGACCGCTCCATCCGGCCGCTCTTCCCGGAAGGGTTCCGCCACGAAGTGCAGGTCTTCGTCACGGTGCTGTCGACCGACCAGGAAAACGAGTCTGACGTGATCGGCGTGCTCGCGGCCTCCGCCGCGCTCTCCATCTCGCAGATTCCGTGGGGCGGCCCGATCGCTGCCGCGCGCGTCGGCAAGGTCGAGGACAACTGGATCCTCAACCCGACCTTCCAGCAACTCGAGTTCTCGTCGCTCGACATCGTGGTCGCCGGCCTCGCCGATTCGATCATGATGGTCGAAGGTGGCGCGAACGAAGTGAGTGAAGCCGAAGTCCTCGACGGCCTCAAGATCGCGCAGGTCGGCATCATCGAGCAGGTCAAGCTGATCGCGGATCTGGTCGCCAAGGTCGGCAAGCCGAAGATGAAGTGGGAAGCGCCGGCCAAGAACGCCGATATCGTCAAGGCCGTGAAGGCTGCGGCCGAGAAGGCGATGGCCAAGGCGATGAACGCCAAGGACAAGGCGGGTCGTGCGGCTGGCGTCCACAGCGTGCGGGAAGAAGTCAAGGCGAAGCTGCTCGAGAACTTCCCCGACAACGCCAAGGACATTGCCAACGAACTCGAGGAAATCGAGTACACGGTGATGCGCGCCCAGATCCTCGACAAGGGCGAGCGCATTGACGGCCGTGACGGCGATACCATCCGCCCGATCACGCCCGAAGTCGGCGTCGTGCCGCGTGTGCACGGCTCGGCCGTCTTCACCCGCGGCGAGACGCAGGCGTTCGTTGCCGTCACCCTCGGCACCGCCGATGACGAGCAGCGCATTGACTCGATCGAAGTCCCGGGCGAGTCAAAGAAGTCGTTCATGCTCCACTACAACTTCCCGCCATATTCCACCGGTGAAGTCCGTCCCCTGCGTGGCACCTCGCGTCGCGAGATCGGCCACGGCGCGCTGGCCGAGCGGGCGATTCATCCGCTCCTCCCGGCGACGGCCGACTTCCCGTACACCATCCGCATCGTCTCGGAAATTCTCGAGTCGAACGGCTCCTCGTCGATGGCCACCGTGTGTGGTTCGTCGCTGGCGCTGATGGATGCCGGCGTGCCGGTCAAGGCCGCCTGCGCCGGTGTCGCGATGGGGCTGATCAAGGAAGGCGATCGTGTCGCCATCCTCACCGACATCCTTGGCACCGAAGACCACCTCGGCGACATGGACTTCAAGGTGGCTGGTACCGAGCAGGGCATCACCTCGATCCAGATGGACATCAAGATCGCCGGGCTCTCGCTCGACATCATGAAGACCGCGCTGGAGAAGGCCCACAAGGGCCGCCTCCACATCCTGGGCGAGATGAACAAGGTGATGAAGACGCAGCGCGCGGAGATGTCGCCGTGGGCGCCGCGGATCTTCACCATCCAGATCAAGCCGGACAAGATCGGCGACGTGATTGGCCCCAAGGGCAAGACCATCCGCGGGATTCAGGATGCGTCTGGCGCCAAGGTCAACATCGACGACACCGGTCTCATCACCATCGCCGCCGTCGGAGCCGAAGCGGGCGCCAAGGCGCGCGAGATGGTCATGGGCATCGTGGCCGAGCCGATTGTCGGCACCATCTACACCGGCCCGATCAAGAGCATCACCGCGTTCGGCGCGTTCGTCGAGATCATGCCGGGCGTTGAAGGACTGCTGCACATCTCGGAGATCGACCACAAGCGGGTCGAGAAGACCGAGGACGTCCTCAAGAAGGGTGAGATGGTCACGGTGAAGCTGCTGGAAGTTGACGAGCGCGGCCGCATGCGCCTGTCACGGAAGGCGCTCCTCCCGAAGGAATGAGTAGTCCGTCGGTGCGTACCGTCCAGCTTGACGATTCGCTCTTTCGCACCGACGCCCCGAACGGACTCGTGGTCGTGACCGAACGCCTCCCAGGCGTTCGGTCAGCGGCCGCCGGGATCTGGGTCCGATCGGCCAGCGGGCACGAAGCCCGCGCCAAGATGGGGGTATCCCATCTCCTCGAACATATGGTTTTCAAGGGCACCGAGCGTCGCACCGCGCGAGACATCGCGGTGTCGCTCGAGGCCCGCGGCGGTTCGCTCGACGCCTACACCTCGCGCGACAACACGTCATTCCAGGCGCACGTCCTCGATGCCGACCTGCCGCTGGCGCTCGATGTGCTCACCGACCTGGTGCGCCATCCGTTGCTGCGCGACAGCGACCTCGAGCTCGAGCGGAACGTCGTGCTTGAAGAACTGCACGGCGTCCAGGACACTCCCGACGATCTGGTCTTCGAACTCTGGGGCGAGACGCTCTGGCCCGATCACCCGTACGGCTATTCGATTCTCGGCACCGCCGAGACGGTCGGTGCCCTCGGTACCAGCGACCTGCGCGAGTTGCACAGAAGTAACTACTATCCCGGAAACTGCGTCATAGCGGTGGCCGGGCATATCGAACATCAGCAGGTGCTCGATCTGCTGGCCGGTCTCGGCTGGTTCGAGGGTGACCTGCAGGGACCGCGGCCGATCGTCGTGGCGGCACCTGCGGTCCGCGCTGCGACCCGCGTCGAGGTCAGCAAGCTGCAGCAGGTGCATGCCGTGCTCGGAACCGACAGCATCGCCGCCAACGACCCCCGCCGCTATGGCCTGGCGCTGATCAGCGCCGTCCTCGGCGGCGGCATGTCGAGCCGCCTCTTCCAGCGGGTGCGGGAAGAGCTCGGACTCTGCTATGCGGTCTATGCCTGGCACTCCGCCTACCGCGCTGCGGGTACATTTGGGGTGTATGTGGGGACCGCGCCGGCCACCGCCGACCAGGCGATCGCCGCGATCCGTGAAGAACTCGCACTGATGTCGCGTGAAGGACTCCCCGAAGCCGATCTGGTCGACGGGAAGGGCCAGCTGAAGGGATCCCTGATGCTGGCGCTCGAGAGCACCACCAGCCGGATGCATCGACTGGCGACGCACGTGCTGCAGGACGAACCGTACCGTCCCCTCGACGAGGTCCTCCGCCTCGTGGATGGTGTCACACGCGAAGAGTCGGTGGCGCTGGCCGCCGAGTTCCTCGCCCCGGAGCGGATGACGACTGTCCGCCTCGGACCGACCCGTTGACCCTTTCGAAGCGCGCCTCAGGCGCGCAAGCGAGATCGCGATGCTGATTGGCGTGCCGAAGGAGATCAAGACCAACGAGAACCGTGTCGGCCTGGTGCCGTCGGGTGTGGAAGCCCTCGTGCGCGAGGGCCACCAGGTGCAGGTCGAGACCGGAGCTGGTCTCGGCAGCGGCTTCTCTGACGAGAACTACGTCGCCGCAGGCGCCACCATCGCGCCGGATGCGGACGCGACGTGGGCCAAGGCCGACATGATCATCAAGGTCAAGGAGCCGATCGCGGTGGAGTGGCCGCGGATGCGTCCGGGTCTGGTGATGTACACCTACTTCCACTTTGCTGCCGACGAGCCGCTCACGCGCGCGGTGATGAAGTCAGGCGCCATCGCGGTGGCGTACGAGACGGTGCAGCTCCCCGGCGGCCAGCTCCCGCTGCTCACGCCGATGTCGGAAGTTGCCGGCCGCCTCGCGGTACAGGAAGGCGCCAAGTACAACGAGAAGTTGTTCGGTGGACGCGGCGTGCTGCTCGGCGGCGTGCCGGGTGTGAAGCCCGCGAAAGTCGTCATCATCGGTGGCGGCGTGGTGGGTATCAACTCGGCCAAGATGGCGGCCGGCCTCGGCGCTGACGTGACCATTCTCGACACGTCCCTCGATCGCCTGCGCTATCTCGACGATGTCCTGCCGGCCAATGTCGACACCGTCTTCTCGAACCGCCACAACATCCTCGATGCGGTGAAGGATGCCGACCTGATCATCGGTGCGGTGCTCATCCCCGGCAAGAAGGCTCCCCACCTGATCACCAGGGAAGACCTCAAGGGCATTCCTGATGGTTGCGTGATCGTCGACGTCGCCGTCGACCAGGGTGGTTGTGTCGAGACCATCAAGCCGACCACGCACGAGAACCCGACCTACTTCGTCGAAGGCGTGCTCCACTACGCCGTCGCGAACATGCCGGGCGCTGTGCCGCGTACCTCCACGCTGGCCCTCACCAACGCGACGCTGCCGTACGCGATCAAGCTGGCGAATCAGGGATGGAAGGAAGCGTGCAAGAAGGACAACGCGCTCAAGCTCGGTCTCAATGTCGTTGACGGAAAGATTGTGTACGCTGGCGTCGCCGAAGCGTTCGGACTCGACTGCACTGACGTTGACTCCGTCCTCTAGCGCCGAGCAGGCCATCCAGCTCCTCGTCGTGCGATTGCCGCACGGCGAGGGGTTGCCGCTTCCGAGCCGGGCGACGGCAGGAGCAGCGGGAATGGACCTGGTCTCGGCCGTCGAAACGGTGATTGCACCGGGGGCACGCGGGCTGGTGCCCACGGGTCTCTCGGTTGCCGTGCCCGATGGTTATGAGCTGCAGCTGCGGCCGCGCTCGGGCCTCGCGCTCAAGCATGGCATCACCTTGCCGAATACTCCAGCGACCATCGATTCGGATTATCGGGGTGAGCTGCAGGTGATCCTGATCAACCTCGGGAGTGAGCCGTTCGTGATTCATCGCGGCGACCGGATCGCACAGGCGCTGGTGCAGAAGGTGGAGCGAGTGGAGTTCGTGGAGGTCGCGGAACTCCCGCCCAGCGGGCGCGGGGCGGGGGGATTTGGGAGTACCGGGAGGTAGCCCTGATCAGGGCGGCGTTCCGCCGCCCCTCCGCTTCATCGCCGCCACCCGCTGCGGCAAGCCGAACAACCGGATGAACCCCGCCGCATCACTCTGCTGATAGACGTTGTCCTCGCCGAAGGTCACGGTCGCTTCGTCATAGAGTGAATTGACGCTTGCCCGTCCCACCACGTGGCACGAACCCTTGAAGAGTCTCATCGTTGCCGTCCCGGTGACGAAGCGCTGTGTGCTCTCGACGAACGCGTCGTATGCTTCGCGCTCGGTGGTCCACCAGCGTCCTTCGTAGACCAGGTCGGCGTAGCGCGGCGCGATGACATCCTTTGCGGCCAGCGTGCGACGATCGAGTACCAGTTGTTCGAGTTCCGAATGTGCGGCGTACAGAATGGTGCCACCGGGTGTCTCGTACACTCCGCGGGACTTCATCCCCACCAGCCGATCCTCGACGATGTCCGCTCGCCCGACGCCGTGCTTCGCACCCAGCGCATTCATCGCTGTGAGCAGATCGACGGGGCCCATCGTCATCCCATTCACCGACACCGGTGTGCCTCGCTCGAACCCGACGACGACGTCTTCGGGCTCATTCGGCGCGAGACGCGGATCGGTGGTCATCAGGTACATGTCCTCGTACGGCGCCTTGGATGGATCTTCGAGAATCCCTCCCTCGTGCGAGAGGTGCCAGAGGTTCCGGTCGCGAGAGTAAAGCTTCTCCTTGGTCGCGGCCACTGGGACATTGTGCGCCGCCGCGTATACCAGCGCATCCTCGCGGGATCGGATATCCCAGACCCGCCACGGGGCGATGACCTCAAGTTCCGGCGCGAACGCCATGTAGGTGAGCTCGAACCGCACCTGATCGTTTCCCTTGCCGGTGCAACCGTGCGCCAGGGCATCGGCGCCCACCGCCCGTGCAACCTCGACCTGCGCCTTGGCGATGATCGGCCGCGCCATCGAGGTCCCCAGCAGGTAGGTCCGGTTGTAGACGGCACCAGCCCGCAGGGTAGGGAAGACGAAGTCGCGGACAAACTCGGTTCGCAGGTCGAGGATGTGGCACTCCGCTGCCCCCGAGGCCAACGCCTTCTGATGGACGTCGGCAAGCTCGTCCCCCTGACCAATGTCGGCCGCCACGCAGACGACCCGCGCCCCCGGGTAATGCTCCCGGAGCCAGGGCACGATGATCGACGTGTCGAGGCCACCGGAGTATGCGAGCGCAATAGTTCTGGTCACGTGTGGGAGTCCCGGGCGGGAGGGTTGCCGATGCGACGTGCCTAGTATGGAGAGGGCCGAGTGAGCGGACAAGTTCGCCTCGTCGTCCGCTCGCTCGAAGGGATGATTTGTGAGTAAGCGCTCACGGCCAACTCCCGTGAGCAGTCGCTCACACCATCTGCCCGGGCCAGAGGCAACTCCGCTGGCCACATAATGTTGCGCCTTGCCGCACCCGCGCACGTCCCCCTATCTTGGCGGGAACGTCTTACCTGGCGGCCGGTCACGTGAAATTCCCAAACTTCGGTTCCTTCCTCCCCGCGAACGAAATCGCGGTCGACCTCGGCACTGCGAACACCCTCATTTATGTGAAGGGTGAAGGCATCGTGCTGAACGAACCTTCGGTCGTCGCCATCGAAAAGGCGACAGGTCGCGTAAAAGGGATTGGGCTCGAAGCGAAACGGATGCTGGGCCGCACACCGGAAGCAATCATCGCCGTCCGGCCGATGCGAGACGGCGTCATCGCCGATTTCGACGTCACCGAGAAGATGCTGCGCTACTTCCTCAAGACCATCATCGACAAGCACTTCTTCCGGGTCAAGCCGAAGGTGATCGTCGCGGTGCCGTCGGGCATTACCGAAGTTGAGCGGCGTGCCGTTCGCGACTCCGCCGAGACTGCTGGCGCGAAGCAGGTGCTGATGGTGGCCGAACCGATGGCCGCGGCGATCGGTGTCGGACTCCCGGTCGACACGCCCACGGGCAACATGGTGATCGACATCGGCGGTGGCACCACCGAGATCGCCGTCATCGCGCTGAGCGGCATCGTCTCCGATACCTCGATCCGCATCGGCGGCGACGAGTTCGATCAGGCGATCGTGATGTTCATGCGCAAGAACTACAATCTGTTGATCGGTGAGCCCACCGCGGAACTCATCAAGATCAAGGTTGGTTCGGCCTACCCGTCAGGCGACGAACGCGAGATGGAAGTGAAGGGTCGCGACCTGGTCAGCGGCATCCCCAAGACGGTGCGGGTCCACTCGACCGAAATCCGCGAGGCGGTGCAGGAGCCGGTCCAGCAGATCGTAGACGCCGTGCGGCGTGCGCTCGAAATCACCCCGCCGGAACTGGCGTCCGATATCGTCGATCGCGGCATCGTGATGACCGGTGGCGGCGCCCTCATTCGCGGCCTCGACCTGCTGCTGTCGCAGGAGACCGGCCTCCCGATTCATGTCGATGAAGATCCACTGACCTGCGTCGTGCGCGGTACCGGTCGGATCCTCGACGACTTCGAGAAGTACCGCAGCGTCCTGACCACCTGACGACCTGACGATGCGCGATCAGGGAGGGGGCGAGACCGCCCGGAGCGATCTGGTCCTCTTCGCTGCTTGCATCCTGCTCGCGCTGCTTGCCCTCGCTCTCCCGCGTCCCTGGGCCGAGTCGCTGACCAACGCGATTCGCCGGACAGCACTCCGACCAATGGTGGCTGCCCAATCGCGCGCAGTCGCCGACCGCACCGCCCGCGAAGGACTCCGCGCCATCGAGCACACCCGCGATTCACTGGCGCTTCTGGTCCAGGCGTTTGGTGCGACGCGTCGCGAGAACGACAATCTCCGCGCCCTGCTCGATCTGCGGCCACGTCTCACCCAGCCATACTTGCCGGCCGAGATACTGCACCAGCCTGCGGTCACCGATGATCGGATGGCACTGCTGAACGTTGGCGCTGCCGACGGTGTGCATCAGTTCGATCCGGTGGTGACCGGCGCGGGATTGGTTGGCTATGTCTGGTCGACGAGTCCGCATTCGAGTGCAGCATATACCTGGACGCATCCCGAGTTTCGTGCGGCGGCCGTGACCGCAAATGGCAGCGTGACGGGACTGGTTTCCGCGAGCCCCAGCACCGACGCCTCCCGCACGGTGCTGCAGCTCCGGGGTGTGGCGTTGCGCGATTCGCTGGCGGTCGGGACCCCGGTCTTCACCTCCGGACTCGGGGGAGTCTTTCCCCGCGGGATTCCGATCGGGCGGGTCAGCGCTATTGAACGTGATCAGTTCGGCTACGAGCGGGTGTACCGAATCACCCCCTATTCCCACCCAGCGCTCGCGACCCATGTCCTGGTCCTGACCACGCCCCGTGACTCGCTCTTCCTGCCTCTGCCGCCCTCCGATTCCGCGCGGAAGGCTGACTCGCTCCGCAAGGTCGCTGGCCAGCGGATGCTGGATTCGCTCCGGAAGGCCACCGACTCCCTCAAGCCGAAGGACTCGATCCCATGAGCTCGGTCTGGACGGGTGAGGGACCGCGCCGTCGTCGCTCGAGCGACAAGTTCCGAGTCGGCGTCGTCATCGGCGCACTGCTGCTGCTCGAGTTCTACCTGCGTCCCTCCCTGATCGAGGGGCGGGGGATGCCGGACTTCCTGATGCTGGCACTGCTGCTGCTCGCGATCCGTCAGCGCCCCGGCACGGCCGCGGTGATCGGTTTCGCCGTCGGGTTGATGGTCGATGTGCTGACGCCGGCCCGTTTCGGAGCGGGTATTCTGGCGCACGTGCTGGTGGGGTGGGGTGCCGCGTGGGGGCGGTCTGTCTTCTTCGCCGACAATCTTCTGGTGACTGCCGGGGTCTTCTTCATCGGCACCTGGGCTCGCAATCTCCTCGTGCTGCTCTTCAGCGGAACCTCGCCGGGTCGGCTGCTCACGGAGCTGCTCATCTGGTCGCCGCTGCAAGGTCTCACGACGGCCGCCGTCGGCGTGGTGATCGTGATGCTCTTCCGCGACTGGCTCGCCATCCGGATGGATCAGTGAGCGTCTTCGCCTCCTACGAAGTCGCCCGCCGCGCCGAAGGAGCGCGGTGGATCCTCGGGGTAACCTTCCTCGCACTGGGCGGGGCCTTCTTCAAGGCGCAGGTGCTCGAGCACGATCGCTTCAAGGTCGAGGCGGGCTCCAATCGCCTGCGCCCCATCAAGCTGCCCTCGCCGCGCGGCGATATTCTCGATCGTAACGGCCTCCCCATCGCCGAGAATGTGCCGGGCTATTCCATCAAGGTGCTGGCAGCGAACGAAGACTCATTGCGTGCAGTGCTCGCGCGACTGCTCTCATACGTGCCTGCCGATTCGGTCAATGCCGACGCGGTTGTGCGGCGTTGGCGGACCGCCACCTTCCAGCCGGTGCAGGTCTTCGCATCGGGTGAGGATCGTCTGGTAGCCATTCTCGAGGAGCATCGCGCCGCCTTGCCGGGACTGGTGATCCAGGCGGAGCCGCGTCGGACCTATCCGCACGGTGAAGCGGTCGCGCATCTCGTCGGCTACGTGAGCGAGATCAGCGACGCCGAGATGAAGGCCGGGACTTTTGGCGACGTGGGGATGGGCGAGATTGTCGGCAAGCAGGGACTCGAGATCGAATACGATTCGATGCTCCGCGGCCAGCAAGGCACGCGCTATGTCGAGGTCACCGCGCGCGGGCGCACGGTGCGCGACCAGCCCAATAGCGGATCGGTCCGACCGGTGGCCGGGTCAACCATGCGCACCACCATCGATCTGCCGCTGCAGCTCTTCATCGACTCGATGTGGCGCACCGACCTGCCCGAGAAGCGCGGCGCCATGATCGCGATGACTCCCAAGGGCGAGATTCTCGCCTACTACTCGCACCCCGGATTCGATCCGAACAAGTTCATCGGTGGTATCAGCGCCGAGGACTACGCTGTCTATCACGAGGATTCCAATCATCCGTTGATCGACCGGGTGATCAACGGCCGCTATCCGCCAGCATCTCCGTTCAAGCTTGCGGTCGCGACGATCGCGCTGCGCCGCGGACTCGTCACGATGGATTCCCGGATGCCGGTGCCGTGCAGCGGTGGCCTCCGATACGGCAATCGCGTGTTCAAGTGCTGGAAGCGCGACGGCGGGCATGGGTCGCTGACGCTGACCGAAGCGATCAAGACCTCCTGCGACGTGTACTTCTACCAGCTCGGTCAGCTGATTGGCCGGGATGCACTACTCGAGGATGGCCAGGAACTCGGTCTCTCCGATCTCACGGGCGTCGATCTCGAGCAGGAAAAGCGCAGCATTTTCCCGCGCAGTCTCAAGGACTATGTCAACTCGCGCGGACTGTCGACCTGGTCCAGCGGTGAAGTCCTCAACCTCTCGATTGGTCAGGGTCGCAACACCCAGACGCTGATCAACATGGTGTCGTTCTACGCCGCGCTCGCGGGGGATGGCATCAAGCGGCCGCCCCACATCTTTGAGCCCCGGCCCGGCACCAAGACCTACGATCTCGGCCTCAACCCCGAGCAACTCGCGGGACTGCGTCATGCGATGGCCGAAGTGGTGCGCAGCGGCACCGCAGGCGCATCGGGCGGGCGCGAGTTCGACGTCGCCGGCAAGACAGGCTCGGGTCAGGTGAGCAACCAGAAAGACATCGGCTGGTTCATTGGCTTTGCGCCTGCGGATTCGGCGAGGATCGTCGTCGGGATCCAGGTGGAAGAGGGCGAGCACGGCGCGCTCGTCGCGAAATACGTGGTGAAGGCGATCGGTCGCTACCTGCAGGGGGCGGCGTCGCCCGCGCTCAAGACCGAGTATCAGCTCCCAATTACGGAAGACACCACGCCGGCCACCGATTCGCTGGCGGCGGATACCACACGCGTTGCACCCCGGCCGGCGACGCCAGCCGCGAAGCCGCCCGCCCGCAAGCCGGGGCTCCACCGATGAACCGGGGTCTCGACAAGGTCTTGCTCGTCGTGGTGTTGATCCTCGCGATCCTTGGCGTGGTTGTGCTGTACTCGGCCGGTCAGACCGATCTGCGCACCGGTGCCGAGGGAAAATGGCTCCGGCAGCTGGCCTGGCTCGGGGCAGGGACGATCTGTGCGGCATTCGCCTACCGCATCTCGTTCCGCATTCTCGAGTGGGCTGCACCGTGGGCGTACGGGTTCGGCCTGGGACTTCTCGCCCTTACCCTGGTGATCGGCAAGGGAT
>JBDSMX010000174.1:0-11006 GCA_039915645.1 Gemmatimonadales bacterium
TTCGATCACGCTCGTTGCCATGAGCGGGACATTGCGTTCGAGGTCCGCCATACCGTAGCCACGGCTGAAGAGGAGATCGGCGCCGCGCGCGATGCCGATGCTGCAGCCCGGTGTCGAGTCGTTGGCGAAGCGGGCAAAGAGGCGATTGATGGCGGTGCTGTCGACCGTCTGCGCGCCGAGCGGCGCTGCGATCAGGAGAGCGAAAAGTATGATCGGCTTTGGGCTCAGCATCGGAACCTCCACCTTCCTTGGGGCCGTTTGGCGGTGCCCTGCATGCGCGGCACCGGTCTTTCTCGTCGTACTTGCTGGCCGAGGCGCTGACTCGTGGGCTGCCTCGCCGCAGCTGCCGAGGTTCCGACGGGCATTGCGCTAGCGATTCCTTAGACTCCTCACGCGGAGCCTCGAAGGCTGCTCTGAGGCACCCACGAGCCAGCGCCTCGCCCATCCTCTCGCCTCTCGCCTCTCGCTTCTCTCCTCTCTCCTCTCGCTTCTCGCTTCTCGTCTCTTGCTTCTCCCGCCTACTTCAGCTTTCCCACCACCGCTTCGACGGCGCTGCGCAAGGTCCCCTCGACAATCAGCGAGCGCACGGCTGCCAGGTCGCCGGTCATGATCCGATCGGCATCGAGCGGCGGCACCACGCTGCGCACCAGCTTCACGGCGGCGCCGACACCAGGTCCCGGCTCGAGCGGCTTGTGGAAGTCGAGTGCCTGTGCCGCGTTGAGAACCTCCACGGCGATGACCCAGCGCGAGTTCTCGAGGATCATCGCGCACTGCCGAGCACTGGTCGTGCCCATTGAGACGTGGTCTTCCTGGTTGGCGCTGGTCGGGATCGAGTCGACGCTCGCCGGATGCGCCAGCACCTTGTTCTCGCTCACCAGCGATGCGGCGGTGTATTGCGAGATCATCAATCCCGAATGCAGGCCGCCCTGATGCGCCAGGAATGCGGGCAATCCCGACACGGCCGGGTCGAGCATATGCTCCACGCGCCGTTCGGCAATGTTGGCAAGCTCGGCGATGGCGAGCTTGGCGTAGTCCATCACCAGCGCGACTGGCTGGCCATGAAAGTTGCCGGCCGAGATGACAAGATCGTCGGCCGCGAAAACCAGCGGGTTGTCGGTGACGGCGTTGATTTCGCGATCAAGCACCACGGCGGCGTGGTCGAGCGCATCACGGGAGGCGCCGTGTACCTGCGGGATGCAGCGAAGCGAGTAGGCGTCCTGGATCTTGTCACAGTCGGCATGCGAAGCGTGGATCGGCGAATCGGCCGAAAGCAGGAGCATGTTCGCGGCGGTGGCCGCGGCACCGGGGTGCGGGCGTACCGCCGTCACGCGGGCATCGAACGGCGTGCGCGTTCCCTTCAGTGCCTCGAGTGACATTGCGCCGGCGATGTCTGCCGCAGTGGCGAGCTCCATCGCGTCGTGGATCACCAGCGCGCCAATGGCGGTCATCGCCTGGGTGCCATTGATGAGCGCGAGTCCTTCCTTGGCTTCGAGCACGACCGGCGTGAGCCCCGCGCGAGTCAGTGCTTCCGTAGCCGGGAGAACTTCGCCGCCGAATTCCGCGAAGCCTTCGCCAATGAGGGTCAGCGCCATATGCGCGAGCGGCGCGAGGTCACCGCTGGCACCGACCGAGCCCTGACAGGGCACGAGTGGGTGCACCCCGCGATCGAGCATCGCCAGCAACAGCATGATGACATCCACCCGGATGCCACTGTTGCCCTGCGAGAGTGATTGCGCCCGCAGCAACAACATGGCCCGCACCACTTCGGTCGAGAAGGGCTCGCCCACGCCCATCGCATGCGAGACGATGAGGTTGCGCTGCAGCTGCTGGACGTCGGCCGCTGCGATGCGGACGTTGGCGAGCTTGCCGAAGCCGGTGGTGACGCCGTAGACCGTCCGCCCTTCGGACACGATCTGCTCGATATAGGCGCGCGACTGGGCGATCCGGACCGCGGCATCGGGGCAGAGCGCGACCGGCTGCCCATCGCGCGCCACGCGCACGACAGCACGAAGGGTGAGGCGACGACCGACCAGCGTGGGAGCACTCACAACGACACCTCGTGTCCACCGATGAAGAGCTTGCCGATCGGCGACGCGCCGAGCGTGTAGGGAAGATCGCGCCAGTCGGCGCTGTCGAGAACCAGCAGATCGGCGCGGGTGCCGGAGCGGATTCGGCCGATATCGCCGCGACCGAGTGCAGCGGCGGCATTCGCCGTGCCCGCCGTGACGGCCTCGGCGGGGGTGAGCCGGTTGAGCCGTACCGCGAGGGCCATCGCCTGCTGGGTTGAGAAGAGCGGCGACGAGCCCGGGTTGAGGTCGGTCCCGACCGCGACCGCCGCGCCGGCTTCGATGATTGCCCGGGCCGGTGCTGCGGGGAGACCGAGGTGAAGCGTCACACCCGGAAGAATCACCGCGACACTTTTCCCTCGGGCCAACGCCGCGATCTGCGCCGGCCCGGAGGCCTCGAGGTGATCGACCGAGAGGGCGCCCTGCTCGACCGCCAGATCGAGCCCGCCGATGGCGTGGAACTGATCGACGTGCGCCTTGATGCTGAGGGCGCTGGCGCGGGCCGCTGCGAACACGGCGGCCGCCTCGGCGAGGTTGAATGCTTCCTGTTCGATGAAGATGTCGACCGACCTGGCGAGGCCGCGCCGTGCTGCCTCGGGGATCAGCTCGTGCGTGACCATCGCGAGATAGTCGACTCGTTCGGCCGCGTTGGCGGGTGGAACATGAATCAACAGCGTCGCCTCGATGCCGACCGGGCTGCTCGTCGCCAGCGCAGCAATCACACCAAGCGAGACGATCTCGGCCTCGTGGGTAAAGCCGTAGCCGCTCTTGACCTCGATGGTCGTGGCACCGCTCCGCATCAAGGCATCGATCCGCGGTGCCGCGAGTGCCAGCAGTTGCTCGGCGCTCGCCGCGGCGGTATGCCGCACGGTGGAGCGAATGCCGCCGCCGCCGGCGAGAATCGCTTCGTACGGCACGCCGCTCACGCGGGCCTCGAAGTCGGCGAGTCGGTCGCCGGCCCACACGGCGTGCGTGTGGGGGTCGACGAGACCGGGAAGCACCGCACGATTGCCGAGGTGCTGTTCGGTCGTTGCACTGCCATGCCACTCGGTGCGAGGGCCGACCCACGCAACCTGGTCGTCCACAATCGCAATCGCGGCATCCGTGATGATTTCAAGCTCACCCATCGCCGCGCCACGCGCCGCGCCGATGCCCGCCGTGCTGACGAGCTGCGAGATCCCGGTGAGGAGGCGGTCGGCGATCACAGCGACGGCATGTCGAGTCCGCGCTCGCGACCGACGCGCTGGGCCAGTTCGTAGCCGGCATCGGCGTGGCGGATGACACCCATCGCGGGATCGTTGAGCAGACAGCGTGAGAGCCGGAGTGCCGCTTCATCGGAGCCATCGGCCACAGCGACCAGCCCCGAGTGCTGCGAATAACCCATGCCGACGCCACCGCCGTGGTGGAATGACATCCATCCCGCTCCGCTGGCGATGCCGGTGGCAAAATTGAGAAGTGCCCAGTCGCTCACTGCATCGGAGCCATCGAGCATCGCCTCGGTCTCGCGATACGGCGACGCCACCGAGCCGGCATCGAGATGGTCGCGTCCGATCACGATCGGCGCCTTGAGGCGACCGTCACGCACCATCTCGTTGAACATCAACCCGGCCTTGTCACGCTCGCGATAGCCGAGCCAGCAGATCCGTGCGGGCAATCCCTGGAAGGCAATACGGTCGCCGGCCCAGCCGAGCCAGCGCTGCAGGCGGGCGTCGGCGGGGAAGAGATCCTTCATCGCGGCATCGGTCGCGGCGATATCGGCAGGATCGCCAGAGAGTGCAACCCAACGGAACGGGCCGCGCCCTTCGCAGAAGGAATCGCGAATGAACGCCGGGACGAAGCCGGGATAATCGAAGGCGTTGGTAAGGCCGCCGATCTGCGCCTGGGCGCGGAGGTTGTTGCCGTAGTCGAACGCAATGGCACCGCGCCGCTGCAACTCGAGGATCGCCTCGACGTGGGTGACCATCGCTCCGCGGGTGCGCGCGAGATATTCGTCGGGCTGGTTGCTGCGAAGGTCGTTCAGGTCCTCGTCCGGGCGTGCGGGCGGGAGGTAGCCCCACATCGGATCGTGCGCCGAGGTCTGGTCGGTCACCAGTTCGGGAGTGAATCGGCGGCGCACCATCTCCGGCAGCACTTCGGCAGCATTGCCAAGCAGGCCGATCGACACCGCACGCCGCTCCGCACGCGCCTTCTCGGCACGCGTGATTGCGTCATCGAGCGAGGTGGCGACTTCGTCGAGGTAGCGGGTCTCGAGTCGACGCTGGATGCGCGAGGCGTCGATCTCGATGGTGATCGACACGCCGCCAGCCAGAGAGACGGCGAGCGGCTGTGCCCCGCCCATTCCACCGAGACCCGCAGTCACCGTGATGGTGCCCGCGAGAGTACCGCCGAAATGCTTTGCGGCCGCGGAGGCAAATGTCTCGTAGGTGCCCTGCAGGATTCCCTGGGTGCCGATGTAGATCCACGACCCGGCGGTCATCTGGCCGTACATCATCAGGCCGAGCTTGTCGAGACGATCGAACTCTTCCCACGTGGCCCACTTGGGCACCAGGTTGGAATTCGCGAGCAGTACGCGCGGCGCATGATCGTGCGTGCGCAGGACCGCAACCGGCTTGCCGCTCTGGATCAGCAGCGTCTCATCGTTCTTGAGACGATCCAGCGTAGCGATGATGCGATGGTAGGCGTCCCAGTTGCGCGCCGCCTTGCCGCGGCCGCCGTAGACGATCAGCTCTTCCGGCTTCTCGGCAACCTCGGGATCGAGGTTGTTCATCAGCATCCGTTTGGCGGCTTCCTGGATCCAGCCCTGTGCGGTGCGGGTGTTTCCCCTGGCTGCACGAATGACCGGCATCTCAGATCTTTCCGTTCACAATGGCGAGAATCTCGGTCTCGAGCGCCTGGGCCTGCTGTTCGATTGCGGTGCCGCGAGTGACGATATCGGTGGCGAACGCCTTGTCGGTCAACGAGGCGGCATTGATCTTCACGTTGAGGAAGGCTCCCATCACTGCCGAGCGGGCGCAGAGCGCGCCGACACCGGCATCGGAGACCGAACTCTCCTGGCCGCTCTCGGCCATCGACTTGATCAGCGTCATCGAGGCGAGCGCCGTTTCCATCACCCTGAACGGCACTTCGGTCGCCGCGCGGGTGGCCTCCTGGATGGCAGCACGTCGCGTCGCCTTTTCGGCATCACTGCTCTTCGGCAGGCCGAACGCCGTCATCACGCGGGTGAAGGCGGCGGTGTCTTCATCGACCAGCGCGAGAAGTGTCCGTGTCTGTTGCTGGCCGCTGTCGGCCTGATCGGAGAATTCCTTCCAGCGCTCGTCCCAGCCGCGTCGATGGCTCGACAGATTGGCCACCATGGTTCCGAGTGCCGCGCCGAGGGCGCCGACATATGCGGCGATCGAGCCGCCGCCAGGGGCCGGGGATTCGCTCGCAGTCTCATAGGCGAAAGCGGTGAGCGACATGCCGACCAGTGGCGCAGTGTCCTTCGGGGCAAGCAGGTATTCGATGACGCGTTCATCCGGATTGAACGGCGAGAGCTCGTTCAACCCGAGTGAGACGATCGCGATGCGGACGAGTTCCCGCTCGGAGACGCCGGCAGAGCGCTGCTGTTTTTCGAGGAAATATCGACCGGCATCCACCAGACACTTGAGCGGCACGAGGCCCACCAGCTCCGAGCCGGTGACGCGGATGCCGCGCGCCTGGGCGGCCCGGGTGACTTCATCGAATGCCACGTGGACCGGCGTGACCGCAATGTCGACGAGGTTGATCGACACCTGCGCGATGCCGTACTCGGCAATGAACCAGCCGATCGCCTTGACGGCCTTGAGGGTACCGGGCTGGGTGACTTCCTCTCCCGCAGCATTCTTGACCTTGCGACCCGCTTCGCGGACGTCGAACGCGATCGCGTTGGCGCGACGAGTCGAGGTGGTGTTGAGATTGACGTTGTAGGCCACGAGGAAGTCGCGCGCACCAATCACCGTCGCACCGCGCTCGGCGTCGAAGCGGGCGGGGCCGAAGTCCGGCCGCCATTCGGGCTTGAGGATCTTCTGCGCCAGTCCTTCATACTCTCCGGCGCGGATGGTGGCGAGGTTGCTGCGATTCCGGTCTGGCTGCGCGGCCTCATACAAGTAGACTGGCAGGTCGAGCTCGCGGCCGACTCGTTCGGCCAGGCGACGGGCATACTCCACGGTCTCGGCCATGGTGATGCCGGAGATCGGAATGAGGGGGCAGACGTCGGTCGCCCCCATCCGGGGATGCTCGCCGCTGTGATGCCGCATGTCGATCAGCGTTCCGGCCACGCGGATGGCCTGGAAGGCGGCCTCGATCACGCTCTCGGGATCGCCCACAAAGGTGACCACGGTGCGATTGGTCGCCTTTCCCGGGTCGACATTGAGCAACCGCACGCCTTCGACCGCTGCGATGCTGGCGGTGATCTGGCGAATGACTTCGGGGTCGCGTCCCTCGGAGAAATTCGGGACGCACTCGATGAGTCGGGTCATGGGCCTGGGCAGAGAAGAGAGAAGTGGCGTTGAATGCAGGGAATCGTACACAGTATTCCCACCAAAGGTGAGAGGCGCGTTGCCCTAACGCTTCCGAGTCTTCGGCACCACCCGAATCGGGACGCTGACGCTCCAGCCCCTCTGAGAAGTCTTCGCCTCCAATTGCCAGAGTCCGGGTTTCGGCGCCTCGATCATCACATCGCGTGTCTCACCCGGCCCGGCCTGCCAGTCGCCGGGCTCCGCTCGCCGCAGCGGTCCGGCCAGATCGGCGCCATCCTTGGCCACCGGCGTCCAGGGTTGGATCTGTCCCCCGTTGCGGAGCACCAGGTGTACCCGCCAGTCCACGTTGATCTGGATGAACCGGAATCGGTACGGCTCACCGGCGGTGATCGTGATGGTGTCGGGGAGCAGTTGGCCGTTTACGCGCCCCTGCTTCAGATCGGCGCCGTCGCCGCCGACGACAATCAGTCGCTCATGATCGGGATGGTAGTTCGCCGGATCAACCACCAACAACGCACCGTACATCCCTGAAGAAATCTGGAAGCCTTCGTTCGAGTGGGCGTGGTAGATGAAGGTGCCCGCGCGCGGCGGCGTGAAGGCGGCGACGAAGGTGTCGCCGGGTTCGATGGCGGGAGCGCGTTGATCGCCGATGCCGCTCCAGTTCGGAATGCCATCCGGATACGACGGCAGCTCGATACCGTGCCAGTGCACCGACGTGCGCGCCCGCGTGGTATTGATGATGGAGATGCGCACCGGCTCACCGCGTCGGAGCACCAGAGTGCTACTGATCGTCGGGAAGGGGATTGGAGCGGCCCGCTCATCGCTCGCGACGAAGGCAACGCCCTCGGCCTTGCCGTAGATCGCCGGCGCTGCCCGCGCTTCAAGCTGAATGGCGCGTGGAGTGCCGACGCCGAGGTCAGCGCGCGTCGGCTGACCGGGCCGCTGGCGCACCGTGATGGGAATCACCATCCCGCGCATTGCATGATGACCCTGCAGCGCCTCCGCCGGTCCTCCTGGATCATCAGGGTCGGGGATGCGCTTGAAGTCGACATAGTGCGAGGTGTGGAACGCGAAATGGCAGTGCGCCACCCAGTTGCCCGGTTCGCTCGCGATCCATTCGCCGCTGAAGGTGGCACCCGGGAGCATCAACTCGGTGACGACGCTGCGGCTCGGCTCGAGCGAATCGACCTGCGCGTTGCCGAGATGATCGACGTCAAAGAAGAAGCCGTGCAAATGAATCGGGTGTGAGTCGGCGGTTGGATTGATCCAGCGCCAGCGCACGGTGTCACCCTGCTCGACATCGAGCGGCGTGGTGGCCGGATAGGAGCGTCCGTTGATGGTGGCGACAAAGCGATCGACGTAGGGCGCGCCGAGGCTGGAATCGATCGGACTGTTCCAGATGCCAAGGATGTAGATCTTGTCGGCTGGCGGAGTCGAGGTGGAATCGACGATGAAGGCACCGGCCAGTTGCGATTCCTCGGCGCTGCGGTCGACCAGCTTCGCGTGACTCAGCGCGGCCCAGTAGTAGTAGGTCCCGGCGGGACCAGCCGCGAAGGTCATGCTCCGCTCTTCACCGGGCGGAACGGCGATGGCACTATCAGCAGCACCGGGTCGATTACTCAATCCGTGGACCTGCAGCGTCGAATCAGGATGGCTGTTGCGGAGTGTGACCCGCAACACCGTCCCCACCTGGACCCGGACCAACGGCGCGGGGATGACCGGTGCAGAATCAGGTTGAGTGAGTGTCCAGACGGCGACGGCAGTGTCACCAGCCGCGCCGGCGCGCCAGAGTCCCTGTCGGGTGACCAGCGTCAGCCTCAGCGTGTCGCCCACCAGCCGACCTGCGCGAGCGTTGTTGTCGTGGGTGACCACCAGCGGCAGTGGCGCGTTGGTCCGGGCACACCCGAGCAGCAGGAGCAGGAATGCGTGGCTGATTCCGAGGCGACGGCGGGATGACATAGTGGCTCCTCTGGCACACGGGGCAGCGGATCGGTACTATCAAGCTTCCCACGCACAAGGAATCATCGATGAAGACAGTCCGCGAACTTCTGGCCCAGAAGGGCCGTGAGCTGCTGATGGTGGCGCCGACCACGACCGTGCTGCAGGCTGCGCAGATGATGAACGAGCGGGGCACCGGCAGCGTACTGGTCACGGAGGATGGCACACTTGCCGGCATCTTCACCGAACGCGACCTGATGCGACGCGTGGTTGCCGTTGACCGTTTGCCGGGAGCCACCACGGTCGCCGAAGTGATGACCTCGTCGCTGATCACCTGCACGCCCGACGCCACGCTCGATGACTGCGGTGCCGTGATGAGCGAGCGCCGGATTCGTCACCTTCCCGTACTTGGCCCCAACGGCGTCGAAGGTGTCGTGACGACGGGCGACCTGCTTGCGCACGAAATCAAGGAGAAGGACAGCAAGATCGCCCAGCTCGAGAGCTTCGTCTTCTACGTCCGAAGCTGAAGCACACCGGGCCTAACGCCCGGCTTCGATCACACCGCTGTAACTGCCGTCCCGCGGGTGCCCCGGCGGATGCTTCCAGAGCATCCGTCGCACGGAGCCCGGACCGATCCCGCGAATCACCATGCCATCGCCTTCGAACCATGCGACCGAGTCGACACCCCAGAGCAGCGGGTCGTGTCCTTCGGTCGTGAGTGATGTTGCCTTGACGTTCGGTCCCTGCGCGCAGATGCCGCCCTCGGCGCAACGCGTGAGATAGGCGAAGGGCGGGGTTCCGACCCAGAGCTGGAAGAACGAATCGGCGCGGGCGACTTCGGCGCCGGTGGCCGCAGTGGCACGCGGCGGTTCTGGCGGGGTCGAGAGCAGCCAGCTACCGCGCGCACTTCGCACGTAGAGCGTGTTGCCGTTGCCACCCCAGGCAATCAGGGTGATTGGCCCGGCGCTGTCGGGCACCGGCAACTGCCGTTCGGCCCCGTTCAGCAGGTTCATCAGGATGACTTCAGTCGGCGCCGACTTCACGGTGTCGCGGGTGCGGACGAACGCCACGGCATCGCCACGCGCGTTGATGCGGGGCATCGATTCGTGCAGCGGAGTGAAGGTCAGCTGCACGATGGTGCCGCCACTGGCCGGCACGACGAAGAGGTCGGTGTTGCCATCGACCCCCTCGCCCACGAAGACCACGATCGGTTCCTCGCCAACCTTGATGCGATTCCGGAGCGGTGAGAGGTTGCACGCGGCGGCGGTCAGCAGGAGCGCGATCGTCGCCGTCGTGCGGAGATGCAACGACTTCACTTCCCTTCGAGCCGCTTGGCGAAGAAGGCGTCGATGTTCGACAGCGCGCGCTCGGCCTCCGGTGTGCCCGACCCCTTGCGACCGGGCTTGAGGAAGCCGTGGCCGGTGCCTGGATAGCTGTCGGCACTGAACGGAATTTTCAGGTCACCGAGAATCCGCTGCTCGAACGAAATCATCGCGTTGACCCGCATGTCGTTCTCGCCGAAGACGCCGAGGACCGGGGCCTTGATCGTCTTCAGCAGCAGCGTGTCGGCGAGGGGACCGTAACAGACCACGGCGGCCTTCAGCTTGGGATTGGCCGAGGCATAGCGCCAGACGGTGCCGCCGCCCCAGCAGAAGCCGATCACGCCGGTGCGATCCTTCGATGCGGCAGGAACGGCGTTGATGTAGCGGTAGGCGGCGTCGAGGTCGGCGTTGACGCCATCCGGCGTGAGCAGTGCCACCAGCTTGCGGCCGCTATCCGGGCTGGCGGGCGAGGTGCCCCAGCGCGACGAGAGCAGATCGGGCACCACGGCGATGTAGCCCTTGGCGGCGAAATGATCGGCCATGGTCGGCTCCCAGTCGGTCATCCCGAAGATTTCGTGGATCAGGATGACGGTGGGAGCCTTCTCCTTCCGTTCGGGATAGGCGACGTACGCCCGGATCGAGTCACCCTTGGCGTTGGCGAACTTGACCCATTCGCCGTGGGTGGTGACCGGGTCGAGGGTGATGACTTTGGGGCGTGGCCGACCGACGAGGAGGCCGGCGGCGAGTCCGACGACCAGCGTCAGGCCGGCGATGACTGGGGTAGCGGCGATGCCGCGAGTGGTTGACATGGCGGGCCTCAGCGAGAAGAGATGCCCGGAATATAGAAGCGAAAAAAAGCGAGGAGGGAGAAGGGAGAAGGGAGGAGGGAGGAGGGAGGAGGGAGGAGGGGTTGTCATCCTGAGCGGAGCGGCCGTACGGCCGCGAAGTCGAGGGAGCACCAGCTCGCCGTCGAGACCACCTCCTTCGACTGCGCTCGCCTTTGGCTCGCTGCGCTCAGGATGACAACGAAATCCCCCCTCCTCCCTCAGCCCATCTCAGTCCCGATAGCGGTTTCGTCCCGCCCGCTTCGCCTTGTAGAGATTCTCGTCCGCAAGTTTGAGCAGGGATTCGTCGTCGGCCGCGCGATCGTCGGGGAAGGTGGCCAGGCCGGCGCTCACCGTCAC
>JBDSMX010000176.1:0-5667 GCA_039915645.1 Gemmatimonadales bacterium
AGAATGTGGTGAAGACGACGGTCTTCCTGGTGGACATGGCCGAGTTTGTCGCGATGAACGAGGTCTACGCCCGCCACTTTGGCGACCATCGGCCGGCGCGCTCGACCGTGGCCGTGGCTGGCCTCCCTCGGAACGTGCGGGTGGAGATCGAGGTGGTGGCGGCCAGCTAGCCGCAACCTGGGCAACCCGCTCGACGTAGTGTAGTCATTCTCAGCGCCGGCGTCCCCCATCCGGAAGCACCGCGCCAGACGGTCGGTGGTTCACAGGAGCAGTTACTCAGCAAATGACTCGAGCTAGCGTAGTACCTCACAGGAACCGCCCTCACAGACCGGGATTCGTCTCGGCCGCGATTGCGCTGTTCCTGCAGCTGGTGCTCCTCTCGGGACCGATCTGGGAATCTTCACCGCCCGCCGCACCCGTTGACCTCCCCCTTGCAATACACCTCGCTGAAGGGCGCCGCGCCGCACAAACCACGACGGAAGCCCCGGCGCGCCACGACGAGACCACCTGTCTCGCCTGCGTCACATCGTCGCTGATTGCCCGACTTCAGGCCGGGGCCCCCGCGCTGCGCGTTTCGGAGTCGGTCGTGGCCTCCACCGATCCGACCGTGCTGGTCTCCCTACCGTTTGCCCCTCCTCCCTCCTCGCTTCGCTCGCGCGCGCCTCCCCGCACAGCCTGACGTGGCCGGCCGCGCCGCGCGCGGGAGCGAGCACGTCACCCGACGCATATATCGCTACCACCGACGATCTCGGCGGTACCACATAGCGGATGGGCGAGCCTCGCCCTGTCGCGACATAGCTCTCAGGGGGCTGGGGATGCATACCATTTCATTCACGCGGTTGGGGCTATTGGCGGTGCTTGCGGCAGCCGCAGCTCCGCTTGCCGCACAGCAGCGCGTCGACACACTGTCACGGGCGAAGCGCGATTCCATCGCGGTGGCTGATTCGATCCGCCTCGTCCGGGAGTTCGAACAACTGCAGAAGGGAGCCGCGAACAGGGATAGCATCACGGTTCGCGGAGGTAGTTCAGGGCCCACCAATCCGAGGCTGATGCCCGACATCAGCGCAGTCGGCGACTTTGTCTTCGACGGCTCGCCCAAGGGGAGCACGATCGGTGACAAGACCAAGCGGGCCGACGTACGCGAGGTCGAGATCGCCATCCAGGCGGCGGTCGATCCCTACTTTCGGGGCGACATCTTCCTCGGCATCAGTGACGCGGAGAAGATCTCGATCGAGCAGGCCTTCCTCACGACCACGTCGCTCCCGGGCCAGTTTGAGCTGAGAATCGGCCGTTACCTGATGCCGGTCGGAAAGCTGAACGTCACCCACCGGCACGACCTCCACACGATCGATTATCCCTGGGCGCTCCAGCGCCTGCTCTCGGAGGATGGTCTTAAAGGCACCGGGGTGATGGCCGTCCGGGTGTTCGCTCCGTTCGGATTCTATCAAGAGCTGAACGTTGCGGTGATTGACCGGTTCGGTGAGCGCCCGGAGGGGCTGCAGACGGCTGAGCCGCTCAACAAGCACCTGACCGGGCTGACCTATGCGGCACGGCTTCGGAACTACTGGGACCTCAGTCAGTCGACGAACGTCGAGATCTCAGGGAGTGCGATGACGGGACTGCGGGAGCAGGAAGTGGTTCCCAATGCCCAGTTCGCCCAGACCTTCCCAGGAGTCAACGCCATCGGAGCCCGTCAGTCGCTTCTCGGGGGTGACATCACGCTCCGGTGGCGTCCGTTGCAACAGGGGCTCTACAAATCGTTCATCCTCCAGGCCGAGGTGCTGAGCCAGCGGAACAAGGCTCCCGGCGTGTCCTACGACGCCGAGTACCTCGGACCGGTCCGTAATGTCACTGGCGGCTATGCCTTCGCGCGCTATCAGATCGCGGCGCGCAGTTTCGTCGGCGGCCGGTACGACTTCGTGCAGACAGCCAATCCAGGCCTTATGAAGGGCCTGCGTGCCTCGTCGGGCTATCTCGAATTCTTCCCGAGTGAGTTCTCCAAGCTGATCCTCGCGGCGGAGCGAATCTTCCAGGGCGGCCTGGAGAGTGGAATGCCCAGCGACAAGGTGACCCGCCTCTTGGCGCAAGCCACCTTCGCCCTCGGCCCACACAAGCCGCATCCGTTCTGATATGCCGATAAGCGAATTCAATCCGATGGCGCTCGCGCCGAGGAGCTGGATATTCATGACTACGCGCAATGCATTGTCTCGTGCGGCCTTCCTGGCCGTTCTCTTCGGTATTGCGACGGCGCGTGGGGCCGCCGCACAACTCAAGGTGGTTACCAGTACAACCGATCTCTACGACATCGCGAAGGCGGTGGGTGGCAAGCAGATCACCGCGGCGCATATTGGCGAGGGATATCAGGATCCGCACTTCATCGAGGCGAAGCCCAGCTTCATCCTCAAGCTGCGGAGCGCAGACGTATGGGCATTCGTCGGGCTCGATCTCGAGATCGGGTGGATGCCGCTCCTGCTCGACGGGGCGCGCAACCCGAAAATCCGGCTTGGTGGGACGGGTTACATGGATATCTCCAAGGCGATCGAGGTGATGGATGTCCCCGGTGGTACGATTGACCGGAGTCAGGGGGACGTGCACCCGCTCGGCAACCCTCACTACTGGCTCGAGCCCGAGAACGGCAAGCGGATCGCCAAGTACTTCGAGCAGCGCTTTTCCCAGCTCGACCCAAAAAACTCAGCAGTGTATGCTGGCAACAGCAAGCGCTTTGCCGACAGCGTTGATGCACTCGGCCGTGAACTCCACGCGGCGCTCGGTTCGATCAAGGGGAAGCCGATCATCGCCTGGCACACCAGCTGGCGCTACTTCGCTGAGTATACCGGGGCCAACATCGTCGGTTTCATGGAGCCGAAGCCGGGCGTGCCGCCGTCTCCTTCTCATCTGGTGGGCGTCATCCAGACGATGAAGCGCACCGGCGCCAAGGTGATCGTGATGGAGCCGTTCTACGACCGGAAGGTGGCCGAGTTCGTGACCAAGAATGTCCCAGGCTCGAGGGTGTTGATATTGCCGCCCTCGGTCGGTGGCGTGCCGGGCATCGACAGCTATCTCAAGTTGATTCGTCACGATGTGATCCAGCTGTCGGCGGCAGTGCAGTGAACGACCGCGCGCCGCTGGTGAAGTTTGATTGCGTGACGCTCGGCTACGGGCGTCGCGCGGTCCTGACCGACCTGAATTTCGATATCCCTGAGGGCGATTTCCTGGGGTTGGTCGGGCCGAACGGAGCGGGAAAGACCACCATCCTCCGTGCGATCCTCGGCAACCTTTCGCCGCTGGCCGGTACGGTCACGCTCGCGGATGGGCTCCGGTTCGGCTATGTGCCGCAACGCGAATCGGTGGAGTACAACTTTCCGCTCAAGGTGATCGATGTGGTGCTGATGGGGCGCTACGACCGGATCGGGCTCGGGCGGCGTCCAAAGCGCGCCGATCGGGACCGGGCGATGGCAGCACTCGAACATGTCGGAATGGCTCAGCTTGCGGACCGCGGATTGACCGCGCTCTCGGGTGGCCAAAAGCAGCGGGCCCTTATCGCCCGCGCGCTGGTCGGCGAACCGAACATCCTGGTCCTCGATGAGCCCACCAACGGAATGGACCTGGTGTCGACGGCCCAGATACTTTCGCTTGTGCGTGCGCTGCACGAATCGGACGGGCTGACCGTGCTGATGGTGAGCCACGCCTTGAACGAAGTGGCGAACTATGTGGACCGGATCGCCTTGGTGCTCGAAGGTGGCTTTCGCCTCGGGCGCGTCAATGAGATCATGACCGAATCGACACTCAGCACCATGTACGGCATACCGGTGGACGTCGAGTCAGTGAATGGTCACCGGATTGTGGTGGCCCGACGTCAGTCGCCCCAGGTTGCGGGCCCAGGACACCAGCATGTTTGAAGCCGTGCTGCTCTTTCGACAGGCACTGTACGGCGCGTTGCTCATTGCGCTCTCCTGTTCGGTCATTGGTGTCTACGTCGTGCTGAGGCGCATTGTTTTCGTCGGCGCGGCACTGGCGCAGATTTCGTCCGCCGGGATCGCACTGGCACTCTTTCTTGGTGGCCTCGGACTGACAACCATCGGCACGCACCCGATCGCACTGTCGCTCGTGGTGACGCTCGCCGGAGCGATGTTCTTCGGCCTTGGCGGGCGCGCGAAGGTCGCGCCCGATGCCACGATCGGAACTGCCTACGCGATCGCCGCCGCGCTTGGCATCCTGCTGATGTCGAAGGCGAAGTTCGGCGAAGTGCACGACATTTTCCTGCAAGGAAACATTCTCGGGATGACCCACGGCGATGCCATGGTGCTCCTCGCCGTCACTGTCCCGGTGCTGATTCTCCATCTTGTCTTCTACAAGGAATTCCTCTTCGTCTCCTTCGATCGCGACACAGCGGCAACACTCGGCTACAATGTGCGGCTCTGGAATCTTCTGCTGTACTTCATGCTCGGGCTGATCATCGCCTTCGCGATGCAGTTCGCTGGGGTCATCCTGGTCTTCTCGTTCCTGGTCCTTCCGGCGGTCACCGGGCTCCTTGTCGCACAGTCGATGCGGGGAACCTTCGCGATCGCCATCGGCTCGGCCTTGCTCGCCGCGACCACCGGTTTCTCGCTTTCGGTCCCGTTCGATCTCCCGACCGGCCCCGCGATTATCGCGGTCTCAGGGGTGCTGGTTCTGCTGGCGGGGGCGGTCCGGTCGTTGCAGCGCTGAGGGATGCTTCGTCGAACCGTTTGGGATTCCCCTCCGCCTCCGCCATTTTTGGGGATGCGCACCCCCGTTCTCCTCACTCTGCTCCTGCTCGCCTCCGGCGCCCCACTCGCTGCGCAGGATACCACTGCAGCGACGCCGGCGGCCCGACGGGCGCCGGTCGCTGTCGCCGATAGCGCGCCGATGCGCCACAAGCCGCTCAACTACTTCTTCCGCTCGCTGGCCATCCCGGGATGGGGACAGGCCTCTCTCGATCGGAAGCTGACTGGCGGCATCTTCATGGCCTTCGAGGGGATCGCGCTCGGCATGGCACTCAAGGCCAACTACGAGCTGCGCTATCTCCAGCGCACCAACTCGCTCCGGGTCGAAGGGAAGCGCGCCGAGAAGCAGGACTGGTTCTTCCTCGTCGGCGTCAACCATCTCTTCGCCGCGCTCGAAGCCTTCGTCTCGGCAAATCTCTACGACTTTCCCGGCGACCTGCGGATGCGTCCGCTCCCGGGGGGTCGCACCGGCGTCGGCATGACGCTTCCGCTGCATTGATGCCCTCGGCACCGATCGGAATCTTCGATTCCGGCATCGGCGGGCTCACGGTGGCGCGCGCGATCCATGGGCTGCTGCCGGCTGAGTCGACGATCTATCTCGGCGATACGGCGCGCGTCCCCTACGGACCCAAGTCGCCGGAGACTGTGCGACGTTACTCGCGAGAAATTCTTGCCTGGCTCGTCTCGCAGGGCGTCAAGGCAGTGGTGGTCGCCTGCAATACCGCCACGGCCCACGCACTCGATGATTTGCGCCGGATCTCACCCGTCCCGGTGATCGGCGTCATCGAACCGGGTGCACGCGCGGCGGCACGAGAGTCGAGCGGAGGAAGTGTCGGCGTCATCGGCACTGCGGGGACGATCGCCTCGGGGGCGTATCGCCGCGCCCTGTTGCAGGCGCGCCCAGGGCTTGAGGTCATCGAGC
>JBDSMX010000177.1:0-7950 GCA_039915645.1 Gemmatimonadales bacterium
CCGACCTCGAACCTGGCGCCTGGACCAGTGTGCGGATCGTGGTCGCCGGCACCACCGCGAGGCTCTTCGTGGGCGGCGCCACCCAGCCGACCCTGATCGTGAATGACCTCAAACATGGCGGCGGGCCCGGACGCGTCGCGCTCTGGGCCCACATCGAGACTGACGCCTACTTCGGTCCGGTCGCCATCACCCCGCGCTGACGTCCGCGTCGGCGGCCTCGGCTTCGCGGGGGCGTTGTGCGCTCTGGAACGAGGTGGTCGTCATTCTGTCTGCGGTGCTCGGCACGGGCGTGGCTGATCGCTCCAGGGCACCGCACCACCTATCTGGAGGGACGTATGCGCATACTCAAGACGATGCTGGCCTCGCTCAGCATGTTGACGCTTTCCGCTGCGGTCGCCGTGGCGGCACCGCTGGCGTCGTTGCAGGATGCACCGGCTCAGGTCGAGGCCCACACCACCACCACCACGACCACGACCACCTGGTACACCGACCCGATGTGGATCGGCATCGGCGCCGTGGCGGTGCTCGTCGTCATCATCCTGATCGTGATGGCCGCACGAGGAAAGAACAGCACCACGACTGTCATCCGGTAGTCGCGGCTCGACGGGTCACGGCGGTGTCGCTATCGCACTCGATGGCGACACCCCGGTGACGCGGGCCGTCATCCTCCCGCGAACGCACGCTCCCTGCTCGACACGTTACTCCCCGATCAACCCCATATGCGTCCCCGACGGATCGGTGAAATAGCCGAAGCACGCCATTCCGGGGACCGCCATCGCATCCGCGCTCCGCTTCCCGCCGGCGGCATCGATCGCGTCGAGGGTGGCGCGCACATCCGGTGCGTAGATGTACGCCACCGCCGGCAGCGTCGGGGTATGCGACTGGAAGACGCCACCGATGCCGGCGCCAGGATCAAAGGCGAGGAACTGCGGCATCGTGATCGCGCTGCCCCAACCGTACAGATCGCCGAAAAACTTCGCGGTGGTCGCCTGGTCGGCGCCGTACATCTCGAGGCTGCAGATGGAGCCGGCGAGCGGCTTCGGGTTCGAGCCGAACGGCATCGGGACCCGAGGCACGGGAGCCGGAGCTACCGTGTCGGTCACGCCATAGATCGTGCCCGACGGATCCTTGTATCGGCCGAGGGTGCCAACCATCGGCACGCTCCACGGCTCACGCTCAACAGTGCCACCGGCGGCCACGGCCGCAGCAAGCCCGGCCTTCACATCGGAGACGCCGATGTAAGGGACGAGTCCGGGGAATCCCGCAGGGATGTTGCTGCGCAGGGCGATAGTGGGCCCGGCCGGGGCCCCGATCGCGGTCAGCTCGGCCGACATCGGTTGCGCCTGCCAGCCGAAGCACCGGGAATAGAAGGCGGTCGACGCCGCCAGATTGTTTGCTGAAATCACCACCAGTTGCACCGGGTGTTTTCCGGTCCCGACCGGTACTGCAGGCATCTCGACTCCCATCAGGGTACTCCGGAAGAGGGGTTCGGAAATTCAGGCGGCTCGGTTCTTCGGCTTGCGGCTCAAGACCCCGGCGCTCACCAGGGTGAGCACCAGCCCGACCGGAAGCGGCTCGAGGAAGGTAAAGGAAATGTTGACGAGCGGATTCTTGTAGCGCTCCTGGAAATCGGCCATCTCCTTCGCCGCAGCCGCAATTTTTTCCTCCGACTTCCCCGCTGCCCTGGCCTTCTGCACCTGGTAGGCACTGTACTTCTCCATGAAGTCCGGCGCCATCTTGTAGTAGATGATCTCCCAGCTGGCGACGTAGCAGGCACTCGCAACCAGCATGATCAGGAAGCCGACCTGGAAGGCACGGCCGAAGGTGACACTCCCGCCGGCTACATTGTCGCGATACGACCGGACCCCGAAATAGATCATCAGGAAGGCCAGCACCATCGTCGTGTAGCCGATGATGGCGCCCTTGTCGAAGCCGACCAGATCCTGGAAGGAGAAGGTGATGAACATCATCACCGAGAGAATGGCACCGGCAATGAACCCGAAGGTCAACACGATTTTTCGCATGGCAGTCCCGTCTGGTAGGAGGATGGCCGATTCTACCACCCACGCCCTGCTCCGCGCGTCACCCGAAGGGATGATTTCGGCGAATAAAGCGAAAAATCACCCGAAAGTTGCGACTCAGGGGATGAGTCGGAACGCTTTTCCGAGCTGGACGGCCTGAGTTCGGCGGCGGGCGCCGAGCTTGGCGAAGACCCGACTCGAGTGCGTCTTGACGGTGTTCTCGCTCACGTGGGCTCGTTCGGCGATATCGCGATTGCTCATCCCGGCCGCGATCAGCTCGAGAATTTCGAGCTCGCGGGGAGTGAGGCCGAGGGACTCGACCTTCTGGTCGTCCCGGACAAACTCCGCCGGGGCTGGCACCATCACCTCGCGCACCACCACCGTTTCCCGTGGCCGAGTCAGCTTGAGCCCGAGCCAGATCCCGAGGGCGGCGAAGATCGCCGCGACCAGACCGCCGTAGATCTCGATCGAATGCTCGACGACCAGCCACCGGTATTCGATGAGCTTGAGGCCGGCGATCAGCACGCCCCCCAGGAGACCGTAGAGCAGGACGTGCTTCCGCATTGCTAGCGTTTCCGCTGGAGGGCCTTTTCGATGTAGGCAATTGCTTCTGGCGTCTTGCAGCCGGTCTCGCCGTGATCGACCTCGACCGTGCCGATCCGACGGGCGGCGGCAAGGACATCCTTCCGCAGCGCAGTCCGATAGATCCCGAGGCTGATGAGCGACCCATTCATCGCCCGGCGGGACCAGTTGGGCGAGCGATGAATCTCCTTCTCGATGGTGCCGAGCACCTTGGTCGCGTCGGCGTCGCGGATCGGCCCATCCTCGTCCTTCACGAGATCGCTGAAGATCTGGTAGCCGATCTCGCGCTCCGAATCATCTTTCGATTTCATCCAGGCGCGCATCATTTTGATCGCGACCGGGCTGCAGGCCACCAGACCGGAGAGATAGCCACCGAGGAAGCGCGCAGGCCCATCGGCGACGAAGCGCTCCGCATCGGCCGCCGTCACAAGGGCGGGATCGGCGATCTGGAGCGCGAGGATCCTGGCCTCGCCGTTCCCCGATTTCCAGAGCTCCAGTGCGAGCGGATGATCGACCTTGATCTTCTTCTGGAGCTTGCCGATCTCGGAGGTGAGCGTCCCGAAGACGTTGGCATCGGCGCCGTGCCGCCGGTAGATCGCCGCTGTCTGGGCTTTGCCGAGCTTCTTGAGCGTGGCGAGAATTTCCT
This sequence comes from Gemmatimonadales bacterium, assembly GCA_039915645.1. Classification (GTDB taxonomy): domain Bacteria; phylum Gemmatimonadota; class Gemmatimonadetes; order Gemmatimonadales; family GWC2-71-9; genus Palsa-1233. The sequence continues at coordinate 3,250 of JBDSMX010000177.1, forward strand.
TGGCGGTCATCACGCACTCTCCTGGTTTCGCGCGGAGCTCCAAGTGAAGGGCCTAAACTGGCATCGGCGGTGCGACATACCGCTTCGACCGCTGCTGATATGAATGGGCCAGCGCCAGCAGTCGCGCGTCGCTCCCCGGCAAGCCAACAAACGAGAGATTGCCCGCCGGCATGCCGTCGGCGCCGAGTCCCGTGGGGACCGAGACCTCGGGGAGCCCAAGCCAGTTGCCGTAGCCCAGCGTGGTGCGGACGTCCGGCCAGGGATCGACGACGCGAGGGGCCGGGAACGGCATCGTCGGATAGATCATCGCATCGAGACGCTGGCTGCGGAACGTCTCAGCGAGTTGCGCCACCACCGTCGCACGCGATCGCGCAAACGACACACTCGCGGGATCGAGCTCATACGGCTGCACGATCAACTTCGACATCTCCTCCCATTCCTTGGGAAGGACATCATAGAAGGCGCGGAACGCCGCGAGGCCGCGCACCACATTGGCGCGGGCATCGCCGCCGTGAGTACCGAAATAGCGGAACAGTGCATTCGCGGTTGCGGCCGGCGAATTGTGATTGATCGCGACATCGCCGCGCGCCTTGGCCGCCTCCGCAAAAAGCGAGCGCACGTTGACCCGCGTCACCGTGGGCGCGCACGGCTCGACGATGGCGCCACCCGCCAGGAGATCGGCCACCGCACGATCGAAGACGGCAAGTGACTCGACACTCATCTGGCTGCGCGGCACGTGGATGTCGACGAGGCCGAGTCGCGCATTCGCGAGGGCATCGTCGTGCAACGCGGCGAGCGCCCCGCGACGCCACGGTGCCGTGAGGGCGAGACCATCGGAGCGATCGGGGCCAGCGATCGCATCGAGCAGTACGGCCGCATCCGCGACATTCCGCGCCAGCGGGCCGTGGGTGTCGAGATAGGGCCAGGTGGGAATCACACCGGTGCGCGGGACCAGGCCGAAGGTTGGTTTCATCCCGACCACGCCGCAAAACTGCGCCGGGATCCGATTGGAGCCGCCGTCATCGGTGCCGAGCGCGGCGAAGGCGATGCCGCACGCGACCGACACCGCCGACCCGGCACTCGAGCCACCCGGTGTCTTGATACCGGCAGGATCGTAGGGATTTCGCACCTGCCCGGTGAGCGAGCTGGTGCCGTTGCCGTGATAAGCGAAGTCATCGGCGGCGGTCTTGCCGAGGACCACGCCGCCGGCTGCACGCATCCGCTGGACCTCGAGCGCATCGCGGCGCATCGTAGCCGGGAAGAGCTGTGCCCATTCGCGGCTCGAGCCGGTGGTGGGGAGCCCGTGCATGTCGTAGATCGCCTTGGCGAAGAGCGGCACGCCATCGAGCGGGCCGCGGAGGGCGCCGCGACGCGCCCGGGCATCGGAGGCTTTCGCATCGTCGAGCGCGCTGTCGGAGAAGAGGTCAATCGCGTGGAGCGACCCGTTCCACTTCCGGCCTCGCTCGAGTGCGACTTTCGTCACCTCCGCTGCGGTCCAGGCACCCCGTGCCCGACCCGCCTGGAATTCCACGATGCTTCCCGAGAGCGGATCGTCGGACGATGCTGGCCAGCGCATGAACGGCACGGCAAAGAGGGCGCTGAGTTCGAGCAGGGCCTCGCGACGGGAGATGCTCACATCGACCTCAGCGCGGCGTCATTCGGCGATCCGACACGTCGTCGAGTTCGGCGAGTGACCGGGCCTCGTCGAAGCGAATCATCCCCTGCTCGAACTTCTTCACCAGTTCGATCTTGTTCACCGACTTGAGGTACGCCTCCATCGGCTCGACCTCGCCGCTCTTCACCAGATCGTACAGCGCATCATTGAGCAGCTTCATCCCCAGCGCGCCGCCGGTCTGCATCGACGACATGATCTGGTGCGTCTTCCCTTCGCGAATCAGGTTGGCCACCGCGTTGTTGACCATCAGGATTTCGAGCGCGGCAACGCGACCCTTGACCTTCCGCTTGCAGAGCGTCATCGCGATCACGCCCTTGAGCGACGACGCCAGCATCATCCGGATCTGTGCCTGCCGATCGGCGGGAAACTGGTCGATGATCCGGTCGATGGTCGAGATCGCGGTGGAGGTGTGGAGCGTCGCAAAAACCATATGCCCGGTCTCGGCCGTCTCGAGCGCGATTTCGATGGTCTCGAGGTCGCGCATTTCGCCCACCAGCACCACATCGGGATCCTCACGCAATGCCGCGCGCAGCGCCCGCTTGAACGAGCCGGTGTGCCGGTGGACCTCGCGCTGATTGATGAGGCAGCCCTTCTGGCTGTGCACGAACTCGATCGGGTCTTCGATGGTGATGATATGATCGGCGCGCACCGTGTTGACGTAGTCGATCATCGCCGCGAGCGTGGTCGACTTCCCGCTGCCGGTCGGGCCGGTCACGAGAATCATCCCCTTGGGAAGTCGACAGAGATCGGTGACAACCTTGGGAAGGCCGAGTTGGGCGGCGGTGAGTACTTCGGTGGGAATCACCCGGAACACGGCCCCCGGGCCGTTCTGATCGATGAAGTAGTTGGCGCGGAAGCGTGCCAGGCCGGGGACGGCGTAGGCGAAGTCAGTGTCCCACTCTTGCTCGAACTGATGCCGGTTTCGCTCGGGGGCGATCTCGCTCAGGACCTCCAGCATCCGTTCCGGTGTCGTCGGTTCCCCGCCTTCGACCGGAACAATCCCGCCATCCACCCGGAACATCGGTCGCAAGGTGGAGCTCAGGTGCAAGTCCGACGCACCGACATCAACCATCTGCTGGAAGAGGGAGTCAAGCCACGCCATGGACCTTCCGGGGGGGAGGGGGAACCGCGCGAGCGATCAAAAAGCTCGCCGAAGTATGCGGGTTCCCCGCCTCGGGTCAACGTCGCACGGTCAAGCCACGCACTGCCTCCCTTGACAGGTGACCATTTGGTCACGTATTGTCCTCCATGACACAGGACGATCGGGTCTTCAAGGCACTCGCCGATCCCTCGCGACGCGTCCTCCTCGACCGGCTCTTCGGCCGGGACGGACAGACGCTCAGCGAGCTCGAGGCGGCGCTCGCGATGACTCGCTTCGGTGTCATGAAGCACCTCCGCGTCCTCGAGGATGCGGGGCTGATCGTGACGCAGCGCGTCGGCCGCGAGAAGCAACATTTTCTCAACCCGGTTCCGATTCGACTCATTCACGACCGCTGGATCGACAAGTTCACCGAGCGTCGGGTGTCGGCGCTCACGGATCTGAAGCGCCAACTCGAGGAGTAGAGGCCATGACGGGCAGCACGGCAAGCGAAACGACGCAGATCTATCGCATCTTCATCAAGGCCACCCCCCAGGCGATCTGGGATGCGATCACCAAGCCGGAATTCACCCAGCGCTGGGGCTACGGCTTGCGCGAGGAGTATGACCTGCGCCCCGGCGGCGCATACCAGGGGCACGCCAGCGAGGAGATGAAGGCGATGGGCATGAGCGGTGTGGTTGTCGACGGAGAAGTGATCGAGTCCGATCCGCCGAACAAGCTGGTGGTGACCTGGCGAATGGCGATCAACCCGGAGCTGGCGGCAGAAGGATTCACGCGGCTCACGTGGGAAATCGTCGAAGGGCGCGGCGGCGTGAGCCGACTCAGCGTGATCCACGATGTCGCCGGACGTCCCGGCCACGGCGCGATGATCGCTGGCGACCGTCAGGGCCCGGGCGAGGGCGGCGGCTGGCTCTGGATCCTCAGCGACCTCAAGTCGATGTTGGAGCGCGGCGCAGGAATGATGAAGTAGTTCAGAGGGGCCCCGCGCAGCAGTTGCGCGGGGTACCCTTGCGCCGTCGACGTTAGATTTTTGCGGGATGATTCTTCCGCAACGGAGACGGCGATGAAGAAGCTCCAGGTCCAGGGCGTTCACCACATCACCCTGGTGGGCTCAACCCGGCAGAGCGCGATCGATTTCTGGCAGGGCCTCCTCGGCATGCCCTTCGTGATGGAGCAGCCCAACCTCGGCAAGGCCGACGAGAATCACCTCTACTTCGACCCGGGTGATGGTCGACTGCTCACCGTCTTCACCAACGAGTCAACCCCGGACGCCCATCGCCATGCGCCCCGCGAACCGGGATGCGTCGAGCACATCGCCTTCAACGTCTCGCGGGCCACCCACAGCCAAGTGCCGGCGCGGCTGCGTGAGCGCGGCATCGAATTCCTCGAACGCGATCGCGGCTTCATGGATTCGATCTACTTCCGCGACGAGAACGGCCTCAAGGTCGAGCTCGCCTGCTACAAGTTCGAGACGCCGGACGGCTTCCGCGATGTCGATGTGCTGATGCGCGCCCAGTTGATCCGCGTCGAGCGTGGTGCGCATCACATCGATGCCGAGCATCTCGCCGACGCCATCGAACATCTGCTCTCAACGAGAGACCGGCTGCGGCCGTAGCGGCGACGCATGCGTCGCCGTCCACTTGCGTCGCCGTCCCATCGCGTCGCCGTGCGGTTATAACAAAATTGCGCGTTGCTGGTGCAACTCCAATGGTGCGAGATTCGTACGCGACGGAATTGATGCAGCGATTCCCACGTCCGGAGTTTCCGCCATGCGCGCACGATCCACTCGATTGACCGCCTGCCTCCTCTGCACCGCCACGGCCACGGTCGCCGCGCAGGACGCCATGTTCCGCGGCGGCCCGACCCACGAGGGAGTATATGCATCGGCGGCGCCGACGCTGGCCACCCTGGCGTGGAAGTTCCGGGC
>JBDSMX010000191.1:0-2699 GCA_039915645.1 Gemmatimonadales bacterium
GGAGAGGCGCGTAGCGCGAAAAGCTGCACAGTGGACGAGAAGCGAGCGGCGGAAATGTCATCCTGAGCGGAGTCCGCGAAGCGGACGCAGTCGAAGGAGCGGATGTCAGGGTGGCACCGACCCCTCGTTACGCTCAGGGTGACGACTTGGTGTGGTCCGCCTGTCGCTGTTTCTACTGGTATCTGGTTCGGTTCAGGTCGACCCAGCCGGGTTGATGACGGCGGGAGGGGTCGTGGTGGGTCCAGTGGAGGAGGCCGCCCTTCTCGTTCCAGATGTATTCGCCACGAACCGTGACCGAATCGCCGACGGAGGCCGGGATCCGTGGGGCGAGGTCGAGATTGTAGACCACCATCACGGTGAGATCGCTCGCCGCCCGAATGAGGAACTTCTGATGCCGACTCCCTTCGTTGTCGTCGGGGAGAAGGCGAGTGACGCGACCGGTCGCGAAGAGCTGCACCTTGCTGCGTTGCTGGTTGGCGGCATCGATCAGTTCACGGTTGGCGTCGGGTGCGGTGGTCGGCGCTGCGGCAGTTGGAGGTGATGGAGTGCGTGTGGTCGGTGCTGCCGGCGCTGCCGGTGCGGGCGCAGCTGCCGGTGGCCGCGAACGCATCTGCGTGGCGAGGCGCAGCCCGATGATGAGGAGGAGAATGAAAAAGGCGCGGCGCACGATCGGCTTGCGGTCGGTAGTCATCGGTCAGGATACCGCCAACGACCGAATCAGGCCAACTCTCGCTGGTGGAAGTCGCAGGATGCGCGTAGGTTAGGAAATCCCCTATTTGGTGAATCCCCCAATGCGCCTTCCTTCCCTGCCGCTTCGCCTCGCTGGCGTCCTGCTGCTCGCTGGCTGCAACACAATCTCCGACGCCGGGCCGAGCGGGCCGTTCACGCTTTCGCTGCCCGAGGCGTGGCCCGGCAGTACGGTGTATGTCACCTCAGCGGATTTCCGCCGCAACTTTACCTCCGCAACCCTGCGCGTCGATACCTTCACCATTCAGCTCAGCAAGAGCGCGCTCAATGATTCGACGGTGAGCGGGACGTTGCCATTGAGTGTGTCGGGCGCCGTGACGACCGAAGTAACCGTCGATGGCGTGCGCATTCCGACCGGGCTGATTCACGTCGCAGGATTTGCTGATGTGCGCACCGTTCCGGGGAGTGAGTCCGCGTTCTGGGGCGAGATGTACGGGTGGGTGAGGAATGGAGTGGCATCGGTCATCGGTGGCAACGACGCCACGATTCGCCTGCTGGATCTTGAGCAGGGTACAGCCAGCGTCCTGACGCAATCATCGGCACCCTATGACCTCTACCCGGGAGCATCTCCAACCTTTCGACCAGGTGTCTTTCTGCGACTTGGAAGTGGCAATACGATCGAAGAGTGGGATTTCAATGGGGCGCCGCAGCTCGAACTCGGCGAACCCTCGGCAGATGGGTCCTTTTCCCGGGTTCAGACGCGGTTCGGTCCAAACGTTTGGATGACTGGAAATGATGACCGCCGCTGGTTCCTCACTCGTCCAGGCCCCAATGCCCCGTACGTTCGGTCGGCCGAGATTCTCGGAAATTTTCTGGGTTCGAGTTTCTCCCCTCGCGGTGATCTCGTCGCGATCAGTGGCTTTCGCAGTTCCGGTGCGTCACCCGTCTATACCCTGCCGAACGCAACCGTCGCCTTCAACGTCCCAATGACGTGGGTCTTCTTCCCGACGTTCAGCCCGGATGGGAATCTGCTCGCCACGGCCGGATACGGTGGTTCGCAGGCTCAGGCCCGGAATAGGCTGATGGTACAGAACGCGAACAGCGGCGCTGTGCGCGCGGACTCATTGCTGGCGGGGGAAATCCTTGGAATCACGATGGACCCGACTCGCCCACGGTTCTACGTCGCGGTTCGAACCGCGACAGGGCAGCTGGAAATTGAAGTCTATTCGACGGTGACGTTGCAGCCCATCGCGCGATTGCCGAGCCCGGTTGTCGGCGTGACTGTCCCCTCAGAGAGCGAAGGTGTGATCATCGTGACTCCCTTGAAGGGACTCTACTTCTACCTCCCCAAGTTCTTCGGACCGGACCCGGCGCTAAGTCGCATCTGGCACTTCACGCTGCCGACGACGGAGTGATCTTGCCGCGATTCCATGCCTTGTTGCCGCTGGCCCTGATCGCGTGCACCCACCCCGCCACCTCGCCAGCACCAGCGAGTGCCGTTCCCGCCATGATCCTCGGCGAATTCCAGGACGACTACGGCAACCACTTCACCATCAGCAACGCCGAGTGGTTTCATCGTCCCAAGAGCCGATATCACATCCTGATCTGGAACGTCCCAGATCAGTACGCCATCGCCCAGAATGATTCCAGCAATCCAGGCCAACGAGGACGCTGGACTCGGATCGACTGGATGTCACTCTCCGGGATGGCACCTTGGGAATGGGGCTTCTGCCTGACCGCCTACGATGCCCCCTCGCTGGCGGCAGCCGAGGCAACAACGCCGGCGCGTCGCGAAGTGCCGAGGACCGGCTGCAACGGCTTCCCATTTTCGAGAATGCGTCGGCTCGGTTCGGCCAATGGGGGATGAGCCCGACGGGCATTCGCTACCCGTTTGGGGCATGAAGATCGAGCCGCCTGAGGGTACCACTATGCGACTCTGTGGCGGGCGGGCCTCTCCAACCGGTTCCTTCAAGGGGGTATAGCCGTTGTGGTTAGCTCCCTCGCCCGGGTCG
>JBDSMX010000194.1:0-5307 GCA_039915645.1 Gemmatimonadales bacterium
GGACAGGTCGCGGGCCGCAGGCCCGGTCGGGCCCCGTCACCTCCACTGAGGACGCACCGCATGCCTGAACACGATCATCACGAGCACCACCCGTCGCCGCCCCCTGCTGCCAAGGCTCCGCCGGAACACGCGCACCACGATCACGCGGCCATGATGTCCGATCCCACCATGGCCAAGGCGATGGAAGCCGATATGCGACGCCGCTTCCTCGTGGCGCTGGCGCTCACCATCCCGCTCGTGGTGCTGGGTGGCCACATCCCCGGCGTGCCGATGCTGGTGCCCCCCGCCGTCATGGGATGGCTCGGCCTCGCGCTCTCGACGCCAGTCGTCTGGTGGTGTGGCTGGATTTTCATCGACGGGTCGGTGCGAGCACTCCGCACGATGAAACTCGATATGTCCGTGCTGATCGCGACCGGAGTCCTCGCCGCCTACGTGAGTAGCGTCTATCTCACCGTCATCGGTTACAAGGCGGCATACTACGAAGCCGCAGCCATGCTGGTGACGTTCGTATTGTTCGGTCACTGGATGGAAATGCGTTCGCGCCGCGGAACCTCCGACGCCTTGCACGCGCTGTTCAATCTTGTCCCGCCGACGGCGCGCGTACTTCGCAATGGCACCGAAATCACCGTGCCGACGACCGAGGTTGTCGTTGGCGATCAGCTTCGGCTTCGCCCTGGGGACAAGGTGCCGGTGGACGGCGAAGTCGTCGACGGTGAAACTGAGGCTGACGAAGCGCTGGTCACCGGCGAGAGCAACCCGGTGCACAAGAAGCCGGGCGACGCGCTCGTGGGCGGGGCGATCAATGTCAGCGGCGCCGTCACGATGAAGGCCACGAAGGTCGGGGCGGATACCGTCCTGGCCCAGATTGCTGCCCTCGTCGAACGGGCCCAGAACTCCAAGGCCCCGGGACAGCGGCTCGCCGACCGGGCGGCGGCCGTCCTGGTGGTCGTCGCCGTCGGCTCGGGCCTCGCGACGTTCATCGCCTGGAAGGTGTTCGCCGGTGAGCCCTTCCTCACCGCGCTCACCTTTGCCATCTCGGCGATCGTCATTGCCTGCCCCGACGCACTGGGGTTGGCGACGCCGACCGCGGTGGCCGTGGCCACTGGCCTCGGCGCGCGGCACAACATTTTGATCAAGGATGCGGCAACGCTCGAGCGCGTGAGCAAGATCCAAACGGTGGTGCTCGACAAGACAGGTACGCTCACGATGGGTGCCCCAACCGTGACCGATCTTCGCCCCGCCTCCGGCGTCGAAGAGTCCCTGCTCCTCGCTCGTGCGGCGGCGGTCGCTGCCCATTCCACTCACCCGCTGTCGCAAGCCATCGTACGGTATGCGCAGTCCAGGGAGGTGGCGCCTCCGCAAGCCGACCAAGTGGTCAATGTGCCCGGCAAGGGCATCCAGGCGATGGTCGACGGCGAGCTCACTCGTACCGGCAACGCGGCAATGCTGCGTGATGCCGGCATCGATCCTTCGTCACTGGAAGGCGCTGGCGCTGAACTTGCCGGCCAGGGGCGTTCGCTCACCTTCGTTGCGACGGGATCGCGGCTGCTGGGACTGATCGGCATCACCGACGCGATTCGACCCAGCTCGAAGGCGGCCATCGACGAGCTCAAAGAGATGGGAGTGACGTCAGTCCTGATGAGTGGTGATGAACAGGCGACCGCCGAGCGAGTCGCGAGGGAAGTGGGCATCGAGCGCGTATTTGCCCGGGTACGGCCGGAGCAGAAGGCCGACTATATCAAGCAGCTTCAGGGTGAGGGCAGATTCACCGCGATGGTCGGCGACGGCGTCAATGATGCACCCGCGCTGGCGCAGGCGGACATCGGCATCGCGATTGGCGCCGGAACGGACGTCGCGATTCAGGCCGCCCAGGTGGTGCTGATGAAGTCCGATCCTTCGGACATTGCGCGGGCCATTCGGCTCAGCAAAGCGACGGTGCGGAAGATGAAGCAGAATCTCGTGTGGGCGAGCATCTACAACGTGCTGGCCATCCCCGTCGCGGCCGGCGTGTTCTACAAATCCCTGGGTTGGTCGCTGCGGCCGGAGATCTCGGCCTTGTTGATGTCCGCGTCGTCAATCATTGTGGCGCTGAACGCGGTGTCGCTGCGCCGGGCGAAAATCTGAGTGGATCACGGCGGATTGACCGCACCCACTGGGGGCAGTCGGCGCGTCCGGCCCGACCAGTGGATGGCAACGATTCGCCACGCCCCACTGACTCGGCGCAGCACCACCAGTTCCGCGGTGATCGCTTCGACCGGCTGACCGCGGACCTCGCGCTTCCCGATCGAGGTGGACACCACCCACCCCTGCGCGCCGGAGACGCTCACACGCGTCACCGTTCGGGCCGAGGGAGCCGCCCGCACGGCAGCAATATCGGCCGCGAGATGGTGGGCGCGATATTCGTCCCGGGTCTCGATGCTGCCCCCTTCCAGGATCAGGACCTCGGGGGCGAGCGTCGCCATCACCCCGGTGGTGTCGCCGCCTTCCAGGAGGCGGTGGAACTGATCGACCATTGCAACGGCGCCGATGGAATCAGCCTGAGCGGAGGCGGGCGCCGTCGCCAGCGCTGAAAGGATCGCGCCGGCGAGCAGCGCGATCCAGGGCACGGGCCGATGGGCGAGGTGACCCAAGGTTGGCTCCTTGCTGGTTTGGATGGGATTAGGTGGTTCACACCGGCCAGGCCGGACGGCCATCAGACCAGGAACGACTCGAGCGCCTGCGCCTGCCCCGCATGCCGCAACCTGAGCAGCGCCTTCTCCTTGATCTGACGCACTCGTTCGCGGGTGATGCCGAGCAGGGCACCAATCTCCTCGAGCGTCAGTGGCTCCGGCCCGTCGAGGCCAAAGTAAAGCCGGAGGATCCTGGCCTCGCGTTCCCGGAGATTCTTGAAGACGGTCTCGATGCTTTCGGTGAGCGCGTGGTCCATCGTGTCGGCGTCGGCGTCGCGGCCGTGCACATCGGCGAGGTAGTCGAGCAGGCGATTGTCCTCGCCGGGCGTCATCGGGGCATCGAGCGAGAGATGGGTCTGGGAAATTGCCATCGTCCGCTCGACTTCGGCGACCTCGATATCGAGCCCCTCGGCGATCTCGATGGCGGTGGGATCGCGCCCCAGTTCCTGCTGCAAGGCCGATGAACGCCGCCCGATGCGATGGAGCGCGCCGGCGCGGTTGAGCGGGACGCGGACAATCCGGGACTGTTCGGCCAGTGCCTGAAGGATGCCCTGACGAATCCACCAGACGGCATAGGAGATGAACTTGATTCCCTTGGTCTCGTCGAACTTGTGGGCAGCGCGAATCAGCCCGAGGTTGCCCTCGTTGATGAGGTCGCTGAGGGAGACGCCCTGATTCTGGTACTTCTTGGCGACGGAGACGACGAAGCGAAGATTGCTGCGGACCAGGGTGTCGAGCGCCTCCTGATCACCGACGTGAATCCGTTGCGCGAGCGCAACTTCGATCGCCTGGGTGATCAGGGGGTAGCGCGAAATCTCACGGAGATAGACGTCGAGCGAGCCCTCATCGGACCCACTTCCCCGGCTTCCGGTACCGACCCGCAATGGTCGCATGGCACGAACCTCGTGCGTGTGTTGCCGACCTGCTGAACATCAACTGTATGGGAGACGGGTGAAGCGTACCCCCGCCACCGCGCGGTGCGCAACTCCCCACCACGAGAGATGAGAAAGGCGAGAAGAGAGAGGAGCGTTTTCTCTCTTCTCTCCTCTCGCTTTTCTCAGCCCCTAGATCTCGTAGTGATCCATCTGCGCCTTCTGCAGCGACCCCGAGAAATCCACGTAGCACACCTTCGTTTCCGAATAGAACTCGAAGACTTCCCAGCCGCCTTCGCGATGCCCGTTGCCGGTTTGTTTCACGCCGCCAAACGGCAGGTGTGCCTCGGCCCCGATGGTCGGCGCGTTGACGTAGGTGATGCCGTTCTGCAGGTCTTCCAGCGCCCGGAACGAACGATTCACGTCCCGGGTGTAGATCGAGCTCGAGAGGCCGTACTTCACTTCGTTGTTGACGCGGACGGCATCCTCGTAGGAGCCGACCTTGATCACGCTGAGCACCGGCCCGAAGATCTCTTCCATGGCCAGGCGAGAGCCCGCGCGGACATTGGTGAAGATCGTCGGCTTGTAGAAGAAGCCGTTGGCAAGCCGCGGCGAGCGGGGCCGGGCGCCGCCCGTGGCGAGTTCGGCCTTCTGCCCCAGGCCGATTTCGACATAGCGCTCGACCTTCTCACGCGACTCCGCGTGAATGAGCGGACCGACCTGGGTCTTCGCCTGGCGTCCGTCGCCGAGCACGAGTTTTTCGGCGGCGTCGACCACCATTCCGACGAACTTGTCGTGCACCTTGCGATGGACAATCAGGCGCGACGTCGCAGTGCACCGCTGCCCCGTCGTCCCGAAGGCACCCCAGAGCACACCTTCGAGCGCCAGGTCGAGATCGGCATCCTCCATCACGATCATCGCGTTCTTGCCACCCATCTCGAGCGAGAGGCGCTTGTGCATCCTGCCGCAGGTCTCGCCGATTCTTGAACCCGTCTCGGTCGAACCGGTAAAGGAGATCACCGAGATCTCCGGGTGATCGACGATCGCCTTGCCGGCAGCGCCCGCGCCGTGCACAAGCTGGATCACGTCCGGCGGCAGCCCCGCCTCCAGCAGGATTTCCACCAGCAGGTGCGCCGTGTGCGGCACATCCTCCGACGGCTTGAGGATCACGGCGTTGCCGCAGAGGAGTGCCGGGAACGCCTTCCAGGTCGGAATGGCCATCGGGAAGTTGAACGGCGTGATCAGGCCGGCCACCCCGATCGGTCGGCGGACGCTCATCGCCCACTTCGAGCGCAGCTCGGACGGCACCGTGTGGCCGAAGAGCCTGCGCCCTTCCGTCGCAGCGTAGTAGGCCGTGTCGATCCCTTCCTGGACGTCACCGCGGGTTTCGGCGAGGACCTTTCCCATCTCGCGGGTCATGGCATCGGCGATCTCTTCCTTTCGAGCTACCAATAAGTCCCCGACCCGGCGCAGGACCTCGCCACGGAGTGGCGCCGGCATCCGCGACCAGCGCTCGAAGCCGGCCTTGGCCGACTTGACGGCGGCCGCGACGTCGGTGGCGTCGGAATCCGGGAACCGGCCGATCAGGTCGGTGGTGTCGGCAGGGTTGCGATTCTGGAAGTAGCGGCCGGTCGAAGGAGCGACCCACTTGCCGGCGATGAAATTCTTGAAAGTCTTGGCCATTTCTCGGTCAGGAACAGGTCCACGATTGCGCCACCGTGGTATAACCCACGCGCGGCAGGATCTCGGCGGCGGCAAGCCCGCAG
>JBDSMX010000208.1:0-10148 GCA_039915645.1 Gemmatimonadales bacterium
GTGTTGACCGACCTTCCGTTTGATCGGCGTGGCCTCGCCGTCGATCGACGCTACGCTCGACTGCTGCGAACCGCGGGGCTCGACGCCCTCCTCTAGCCGGCCCCTCGACACGTTTCACGCGTGCGACGTATACTTCCCCCGTCCCCTCACATCGCCCGGCCCCACCTCCCCGCGAGGTCCCTATGGAGCCCATCGCCCTTCCCTGGCTCGACTCCCTCATCGGAGCCGCCGCCAGCATCTCCATCGTCCTCCTCGTGGTGATCAACGGCGCCTTCGCCCTTGGCATCGCCCTCGGCAATCGCTCACTGGTCCAGCGCTGGACCAAGCCCCTGGTGGTCGCCGACACCATCCTGATTGGCACGGCGATAGGCGCCCCGGTCATAGGGATCGCGGCGAAGCTCGGATTGAAGGGGTTGGGACTGCTGGCCGTTAAGCCGATCGCGGCCGCCACGGCGGCCACGGTGAAGGGAGCGCCCTAGGGCCTGGGCCGCTTGAAGAGCGCGATCCGGATCGCGTCGACCACCAGCTGGAGGTCGTCGAGCTTCCCCAGCAAGGGGACGCCGAGCTGCTCGATCCGGGTATGCACTGCAGGATCCCGTGACGCGCCGGTGAGGAAGACCAGGCGCGATTGCAGGGCAGGAGCCACCCCACCCAGCGCCTTGTAGAACTCCATCCCATCCATACCGGGCATCTTGACGTCGGAGACAATGGCGTCGGGTGGCTCAGAATCGACCACCAGCTCCAGCGCCCGAGGGGCCGAGTCGGCCTCGATCACCTGGTGCCCACCACGCTCGAACATCAGCCGGAGGGCACGGCGGATGGAATCTTCGTCATCAACAATCAGGATGCGCGCCATAGGCCCCAAGAGAACCGCCCTCTGCCCACCCCCGTCAAGGGGGAGCCGTTATATTTGGCGGCTATGACTGAAATCACCTACCAGACCACTGCCGAAGACGTCGCCTCGAAGTCCCTTCAGGTGACCGTGCCCCTCGAACGCCTCGCCGCCGCCGAGCGCAGGGCCGTGCGCGAATACGCCCGGCAGGCCCGGCTTCCGGGCTTCCGGAAGGGCCATGCCCCCGAGCCGGTGGTCCGCAAGAAGTTCGAGCAGGAGATCCGCCGCTCGGTCCTCGAGGATGCGCTCCGCGAAAGCTGGGAGACGATCCTCAAGGAGACCGAACTCCAGCCGACCGCCGATCCGCAGGTGCGCAACGTCCACTATCACGAGGGAGCGCCGCTCACTTTCGATCTCCTGATCGAAGTCCGGCCCAACCTCGCTGTCGCCACCACGGGCGGCTTTACGCTTACCCGGACAGTCCCCGCGGTCACCGAGGAGATGGTGCAGGAGCAGCTCGACAAGATTCGCGAGCAGAAGGCGACCTGGAGCCCGCTCGATGGGGTGCAACCGAAGCCCGGCCACCTCGTCTCCGTGACCGTGAACACTATTGAAAACGGCAAGGCTCCAGCCGATTCGCAGCCCTACAACCTGGTCCTCGGCTCGGGGCAGACGATCCCCGAGGTCGAAGAGCAGATCATGCAGCTGAGCCCGGGCGGCGTGGTCGAGGCCGATGTCCGCTTCCCGGAGGACCACCCTGAGGTGGCCCGCCGCGGGGAGACCCGTCGGGTCCAGATCACCCTGCACGAGGTCAAGGAGCAGATCCTCCCGGCCCTCGATGATGCCTTCGCACGGGAATTGGGCGACTTCGACTCGGTTACCGCCCTCCGGGACCGGATCCGCGACGATATCGCCGCCGATGCGGTCCGCAGCGCCGATCAGGGGGTCCGCGACCAGCTGGTCCAGCAACTCGTCGAGGCCAACAACGTCCCGGCGCCGCAGTCCCTGGTCCACCGGCTGGTCCATGCCTATGCGGAGGGGTACCGGATCGAGGAGGCCCAGTTCGAGACCTTCGCCTCGTCGTTCGAGCCGGTGGCTCAGGCCCAGGTGAAGCGGGAATTGGTGCTGGATGCCATCTCGACGGCCCAGAACCTGCACTGCACCGAGGCAGATCTCGACGCCCGGGTGGCCGAATTGGCAGCCGCCCGAGGGGTCGAACCGGGCAAGCTCTACGCGTCATTGCAGCAGGGAAAGCGTCTCGGCGAGCTCGAGCGCACGATCACCGAGGAGAAGACCTTCAACTGGCTCCTCGCGCAGTCCACCGTTACCGAGATCACTGCGTGACCAACGCGACTCTGTATCCGCCGTACATTATCGAGAAGTCCGCTCGTGGCGAGCGGACGTACGACATCTTCTCGCGCCTGTTGATGGACCGGATCGTCTTTCTCGGCGCCGGGATCGATGACAACGTCGCCAACATCATCATCGCGCAGCTGCTCTTTCTCGAGGCCGACAATCCCGAGAAGGACATCTACCTCTACATCAACTCGCCGGGAGGCGTGGTGTCGAGCGGGATGGCGATCTATGACACGATGCAGCACCTCCGCGCGCCGATCAACACGATCTGCATGGGGATGGCCGCTTCGATGGGATCGTTCCTGCTGACGGCAGGGACCAAGGGGAAGCGGGCGGCGCTGCCGCATTCGCGCATCATGATTCACCAGCCCTCGGGCGGCGCGCAGGGTACCGCGGCCGACATCGAGATCCAGGCGCAGGAAATTCTCTACCTGCGCGGCCGGATGAACGAGTTGTACGCCAAGCACACCGGGCAGCCGCTCGAGCAGATCGAGCGGGACATGGAGCGGGACCGCTTCATGAGCGCCGAGCAGGCGAAGGAGTACGGTCTCATCGACACCGTGTTCACCCCGCGAGCGAGCGGCGACAGCACCACCTGAGGTACCCGATGTCCAACGACAAGCACCTCCGATGCAGTTTTTGCGGGAAGAGCAAGGACTCGGTCCGGAAATTCATCTCCGGACCCTCGGTCTACATCTGCAATGAATGCATCACCCTCTGCAACGAGATCCTGGCGGAGGACGAGGAGCGCGAGCAGACCGAAGGCCAGCGGCCAGTCCCGTCGCCGCAGGAGCTCAAGGACACCCTCGACCAGTACGTCGTGGGCCAGGAGCGCGCCAAGCGGTCGCTCGCCGTGTCGGTCTACAATCACTACAAGCGGATCAATGCCGGCCCGCGTGATGGCGACGTGGAGCTGGAGAAGTCGAACATCCTGCTGCTGGGGCCCACAGGTACCGGCAAAACGCTGCTGGCGCAAACGCTCGCGCGCATCCTCGATGTCCCCTTCACCATCGCCGATGCCACGACCCTGACTGAAGCCGGTTACGTCGGCGAGGATGTCGAGAACATCCTGGTCAGGCTGCTGCAGGCCGGCGACTTCAACGTCGCCGAGTGCGAGCGCGGCATCGTCTACATCGACGAGATCGACAAGATCGCGCGCAAGTCGGAGAACCCGAGCATCACCCGCGACGTCTCCGGCGAGGGCGTGCAGCAGGCGCTGCTGAAGATTCTCGAGGGGACGGTGGCATCGGTTCCGCCGCAGGGCGGCCGCAAGCACCCGCAGCAGGAATACATCCAGATCAACACTCGCGACATCCTCTTCATCTGCGGCGGCGCCTTCGACGGCCTCGACAAGATTGTCGAGTCGCGCCTGGGCCGGCAGCGGATCGGTTTCGGTGGCGGAATGGGTGGCAGCGAGGCCGAGGTGTCGGCCAAGTCGAAGTACGACGAGAAGCACGCCTATCACTCGGCCGAGCCGGATGACTTGCTGCGGTTCGGGCTGATTCCTGAACTGGTTGGTCGTCTGCCGGTGCTGGTGGCACTTGAGTCACTCGATGAGGAGGCGCTGGTGCGCATCCTGACCGAGCCCAAGAACGCCCTCACCAAGCAGTACAAGCGCCTCTTCGAGCTCGAAGGCGTCGGCCTCACCTTCGATCCCGAGGCGCTGCGTGCGGCGGCCCGCAAGGCGATCACTCGCCAGACCGGTGCCCGCGGACTGCGCGCGATCCTGGAATCGGTGATGACCGACATCATGTTTGATCTGCCATCGCGGCACGATGTGCGCGAGGTGATCATCACGCCCGAATCGATCAATAGCGGCGCCACGCCGTTGGTGGTGACCGAACGCGCACCGCGCCAGAAGAAGGAAGCCTGACCGCCCCGACCTCTGCGGCCGTCTCGCCGCTCGCGGGGATGCCGATCGAGTTCATCGGATCGTTTCCCGATCCGCTGCACAATCTCCACCCGGCCGCACCCGAGTTCGCCTTCATCGGCCGCTCCAACGTGGGCAAGTCGTCGTTGCTCAATGCGCTGGTGGGCAAGAAGGGATTGGCGCGCGTCTCGGCCACGCCAGGCAAGACCCAGCTGCTCAACATCTTCCGGATGCCGCCGCTCTACCTCATCGACTTGCCGGGCTACGGTTTCGCGCGCGCCGACAAGGGGACCCGCGGTGCCTATCGGAAGTTGCTCGAGAAGCTGCTGACCGAGCGCAAGTCGCTCACCGGCGTGGTTTGGCTGCTCGACATTCGCCACGAACCATCCAAGGACGACGCCGAATTCCACGGCCTGCTGCAACGGGCCGGCTGCGGCGTGCTCGCGGTGCTCACCAAGGCCGACAAGCTCTCTCGCGCACAGCAGGTGCAGGCCGTTCGCGACCGGAGCCTGGCACTGGGACTCGAGCCCGACCAGATCCAGGCGGTCAGTGTCACGACCGGGCTCGGCATCGCCGAACTAGGCGGGTCACTCCTCGCCGCTGCCGGAGCGCCGTGATGCGTCGATTGCCGGTATTGATTCTCGGCATCACCCTGCTCGCCCTGCCGGCGTGTGCCCGGGCACAGGTCACTGCGGCCGCGTCACGGGATACCAGCTCGACCGACATCCAGCCGGGCTATGGCCAGCTCAATCAGGATGTCATCACGCTGCGGCTTCGCACCGGGACACTCGAGGTCCGCTTCGTTCCGCTCGAGGAGCGGTTGCTCCGGGTGCTGGCGCCAGATGCGTATCAGTCGCTCCACCTGCTGCTGCAGGCGCATCGGAAGAAGATCGATTCGATCGCATCGGCCCGCGGAGTGCGTGATCCTGGCGTCGCACTGGTGTCGTTCCATTCGCTGGCGCCCTCGACGCGCTTCGATCCGGCGCTGCTGACGGTGTCGCTGCACAGCCAGCAGTACCGGCCGATCGCGACAGTGCCGCTGTCGCCGACCTTCTCGAATCAGCAACTCGACGTCCGCGAACAGGCGAGTGGCCTGTTCATCTACGAGCGGGAATTGCCGTTGCACGAGCCCTTCACCGTGACCTACCTCGACGGCACCAACGAGGAATGGGAACGGCGGCTGAGCCGACTCGACAGCGAACGGGCCCGGATCCTGGGCCGTACCCGCGTACGCACCGACTCCACCAAGCCCTGAGCCTCATGTATGGTGCTTCGACCCCTCAAGTCCGTCCCCGTCCCTGAACGGCAGCAACTTCTCCGCGACAGTTGGCTCGCCGATCTCGACCAGCAGCTGCGCGCGCCGGGCGCCGACTGGAATGCCATCACTCGCGAAACGCTGTTCGAGCTGACCTGGCCCGGACAAGGCCGCTGGGATGAACGGCTCGCCGGCAGCGACCTCGGCGCCGGAGCGCGCATCGCGATCGAGGCGCTCGACCCGCGCAACATCACGCTGGAGCCGGAGTACTACTCGGAGGTCGACACCGAGCGCTTCGCGCGGGTGAAGCCATTGCTCTGGCTCTGGTACTCGTTCGATCGCCTCCCGATCGGTGGCCAGCACGTCGCCCTCGGCATCGAATTCCGTCGACTCCTCGCGCCGCTCATCTTTGCGCGCGTCGGCCGCAACTTCAAGTGCTTCCAGAATGTCGAGTTCTCGTTCGGCTACGCGATGGAAGTGGGCGATGACGTCGTGGTGCATCGCCACGTCCTGCTCGATGACCGCGGCGGCATCCGCCTCGGCAATCGGGTCTCGATTTCCGACTACGCCAACATCTACTCGCACACGCACAGCATCGTCGACCAGCGGGATGTGACGTCGCTGCTGACCGTACTCGAGGATGATGTGCGGATCACCTACCACGCCACCGTGCTGGCAGGGGTGCATGTCGGGGAGAACGGGATGGTCGGCGCCAGCGCACTCGCCACCAAGAATGTGCGGCCGTACCATGTCCACGTCGGGATTCCCGCGAAGTCGATCCGAGTCAAGCCCAACGCGCCCAATGGCGTGGGTGATACGTCGCGGACCCCGGAACCGCCGCGCAAGGGCGATCCCCCTCGGATCTAGGCAGCTCCAGCGCGACCCTCCCGCCACATCTGCACAAGCCTCGCCCCGCGCGAGGCTTCGCCGTTTTCGTTTCGTGACCCGTCCGTTGCCTTCCTCGTGACACCTTCGTAACAGAGGCCGACCATTCTGTGGCGCTTGTGTGGCGTTCCGTTCCGGCGGTCGGATCGGGCCCCATCACCCGTGGAACAGGACCGGTGTCACGATGATCATCACGATTCGGCGACTGATGGCGCTCCTTGTCACATTGATGTTGCCCGTGACACTCGCGGCCCAAGGCGACGCCCGGGTCACCGGTCGCGTGCTCGATGTCGATGGCGGCTTCCCGCTGGGCGGGGCGCGGATCACGGTCGACGGGACCACGGTCACCACCACCACCGCGATCGATGGTCGCTATACCCTGCGCAATGTGCCGGCGGGCTCGGTCTCGCTCCGAATCGTGAAGATCGGCTACAATCCCAAGCTGGTGACCTTCCTGACGATCCCCAACTCGGGCGTCGTGACACAGGATGTCACGATGTCGATGAAGTCGGTCGAGCTCCAGGAGATCTCGGTCACGGCCGCGGTCGAAAACGGGACGGTGCATTCGGCGCTCGATGAACAGCGGAAGAGTGTCGGCATCGTCAACGCCATCTCGCGCGAACAGATCGCCCGCTCACCCGATGGTGATGCGGCAAGCGCGGCGCAGCGCGTCAGCGGCGCCACGGTGCAGGACGGCAAGTATGTCTTCGTGCGCGGCCTCGGCGATCGCTATACCCAGGCCTCGCTCAATGGCGCTCGTATCCCTTCTCCAGAGCCGGAAAAGAAGGTAGTCCCGCTCGATCTCTTCCCATCGGCTCTGCTCGAAGGGGTCACGGTTTCGAAGACCTTCACCCCCGATCAGCCGGGCGATTTTGCCGGCGCTTCGGTCAACATCAGGACGCGGGAATTCGCCGGAAAGCGCTTTGCGGCGTTCTCGGTGTCGTCGGGTTTCAATGACGCCATCACGGGCAAGGTCGGCTCCTTTGCGCCCAGCACCGGTCGCGACATTCTCGCGCTCGGCGCGGCGGCACGGCAAATCCCGGCGCTGCTCAAGGGCACCGACTTCTCGCAGCAACTGCCTGCCGCGCAGACCAACGCGCTCATCGGATCGCTCCGCAATGTCTGGTCGCCCATCTCCCGGAGCGGAAGCCCCAACGGCGGCGGGGGACTCACGCTTGGTGGTGCCATCCCCACCGGCCCGTCAGAAATCTCCTATCTCCTCTCGGGCACCTACGGATACACGCAGGAGACCAGAGCGTCGGAACGCCGAGCGCTGGCGCAGATCGGATCGACCGGAGCAGCGGAAGAGGTCGATCGCTACGACGGTACCACCGATCGCAGCTCGGTGCTCTGGGGTGGCATCCTCAACCTCGGCTACGACCTCGGCGGCAAGTCGAAGATCAGCTGGAACAACAGTTACAACCGCACGATGGACAACGAAGGGCGGCGCGAGAGCGGCTCCTCGGAGAACCTGGCGTTGCCGCTCGATATCACTCGCCTCCGGTACGTCGAGCGGAACGTCGCCTCTTCGCAACTGACCGTGCGCCACGAGTTTGGCGGCCGACATCTGGTGGATTACGGCGTGAACCTGGCCCAGGTCGCGCGCAAGGAGCCGGATCGCTCCGAGATTGTCTACGATCGATCGACAGCGGTACCCACCTGGTTCGGATTCGCCAATGAAGGTGCCGTGCGCACCTTCGCCGATCTGCGAGAGCATTCGGTGGAGGGGTCGGCGAATTGGCAGTTTTTCCTCGGTGCACCGGAGGCGGGACTCAGCTTCAAGGTCGGTGGCATCTATCGCCAGACCAATCGCGACGCGGTGAACACCGCCTTCTCGCTCTCGTTGATCCGGCCGCTCCCCGAGGCGATCACCTCACTCGCACCGGAGCAGATTTTTGACGGGCGGCTCACCGGTATCGGCGATGCCAATCTGCGGATCACGCCGCTCGCGGCTGGCGGGTCGTACACCGCCTCCGACCGGTTGGTGGCTGGCTACGTAATGACAACGCTGCCGCTCTCCCGCTCGCTCGAACTGGTAACCGGCGCGCGAATCGAGCGTTCCAATGTGCGGGTCGATTCACGCTCCACCGCCGGTGAGCCCTCGGTGGCCCGACCGGAGTTCACCGACCTGCTGCCCTCGCTGGCGCTGAACCTGAAGCTCGGGGAGATGACGAACCTCCGACTCTCGGGGACGCAGACACTCTCGCGGCCGGAATATCGTGAGCTCTCGCCGATTCTCTTCCGCGAGGTCATCGGCTTCGACAACGTCAAGGGAAATCCTGATCTCCAGCGCGCGCTGATCCAAAACGTCGACTTCCGCTGGGAGTGGTATC
Organism: Gemmatimonadales bacterium; assembly: GCA_039915645.1. Taxonomy (GTDB): domain Bacteria; phylum Gemmatimonadota; class Gemmatimonadetes; order Gemmatimonadales; family GWC2-71-9; genus Palsa-1233. The sequence goes on from JBDSMX010000208.1 coordinate 8,532, forward strand.
CCGGTCGCGGCGAGATCGTCTCGATCGGCCTCTTCGCCAAACATTTCAAGGATCCGATCGAGCGGGTGTACCAGGGGACCTCGGGCACCCGGATCATCACCTATGTGAACGCGGCAAGCGCCGACAACCGCGGCGTCGAACTCGAGTTCCGGAAGGGCCTCGGGATGCTGGGTGGTGCACTGAAGCACCTCGACCTCTTCACCAACGCCACCGTGATGAAGTCGACCATTCATCTCGATGCCGGCAGCGGATCGGTCACCAATGCCAATCGCAAGATGGTGGGCCAGGCGCCCTACGTCGTGAACGCCGGGCTTACCTGGACTCACCCCGGCGGCAACGCTTCCGCGACGGCGCTCTTCAATCGGGTGGGTGAGCGGATCACCGAAGCCGGCGAGACGCCGCTTCCCGATGTGATCGAGCAGCCACGCAACGTGCTCGACCTGTCGCTCCGCTTCCCCGTCGCTGGCGCGCTCTCGGCCCGCCTCGACGCGAAGAACCTGCTCGACGCACCGTATCGGCTGACGCAGGGGAGCGTGGTGCGGGAATCGTATCGGGCCGGTCGCGTAGTCGGAATCGGGTTTAGCTGGACGCAGTAGGGGCGGGGCATGCCCCGCCCGGCAGAACGAAAGCGATTCCCGCTGGTGCCGCGCAAGCGCGGCACCAGCAGTAACCCCTCCGCCTATCGTGACGATCCCGTGACCCCATCACGACGCAACGCCAACACCACCGGCCTTTCTTCTGCCGCGTGATGTTGGCGTTGTGTGTGATGGGCGGGGCACCAGACCGCCCTTACCCTATTCAAGAGGACCGAGGGATGAACTTTCAGACTGGTACCACGGTGCGCGCGGCGATGCTCCTGGGGCTCGCCCTGATCGGCGCCTGCAGCAATTCAACCGATCCGACACCAATACCGACGAACGATCCACCGACGGGATTGGCTGCCACCGCGACCGGTCCCACGGCAACACATCTTGCCTGGACCGCAGGTACCGGCGTGACCCAATACGTCATCCAGCGCGCCGCCGGTGCGGCCGGAGCTTTCGCCGAAATCGCGCGGCCGCTCGCCACTGCCACGGCCTATGATGACGCCGGCCTGACACTCACCAGCCTGTACCGCTACAAGATCGCTGCCGTGCGCACCGCAGGCACGTCGGCGTTCTCGGCCGAGGTCTCGGTGACCACGAGCGGCCCAGGCGCGGTGGATGTCACGACCGATATCACGACCAACACCACCTGGACCGCCGACAAGGTCTACACCCTGAAGGGCTTCCGGAAGGTTGCCAACGGCGCGACGCTCACCATCGAGGCGGGCACCAAGATCATCGGGGACTTCGCTACGGTCGGGTCGTCGCTGTTCGTGCTCCGTGGCGCCCGGATCGTGGCGAACGGCACGGCAGCGGCTCCGATTGTCTTCACCTCGTCGCAGGCGGTGAATTCCCGCCAACCCGGCGACTGGGGCGGGCTCATCCTGATCGGCAACGGGATCGACAACCGCTCGGGGGTGGTCAACATCGAAGGGACCGGCACCAGCGCCGACAACCCGCTCATTCCCTATAACGGCGGCAGCAACAACGCCGACAACAGCGGCGTGCTACGCTATGTGCGCGTCGAGTACGC
>JBDSMX010000234.1:0-14211 GCA_039915645.1 Gemmatimonadales bacterium
GCCCCTTCGGCTGGCGAGACCGTGAAGCGCTTCGCGATCGGCCAGAACCAGTGCAGCCACCACCGCTTGAAGCCGCTCTCGAGCAGATTTGTCTCCACCACCCCAGGATGACAGCAGTTGACGGTGACACCGGTGCCTTCGAGGCGGTGCGCCAGATCGTAGCTGTACATCACGTTGGCGAGCTTGGAACGACCGTAGGCCGTGAGGCCGTTGTAGGTCTTGTTGCTCTCCCAGTCTTCGGGGTCGGTGACGCGCTGGTGGGACTCCGAGGCCACCATGATCACCCGAGCCGGGGCGCTGGCCTTGAGCAGGTCGGTGAGGGCGTTGGTGAGGATGAACGAGGCCAGGTGATTGACGGCGAAGGTCGATTCGTGCTCGTCCACGGTGACAACACGGTTCAGGAAGAACGCGCCGGCATTGTTGATGAGGACGTCGAGTCGCGGATAGCGGGCCTTCACCTCGTCGGCGAGGGCAACGACCTCGGTCTGCACCGCCAGATTGGCGACAAGGACGTCGATATTGCTGTTGCCGGTGGCGGCGATCAATTCTGCCTTCGCCGTCTCTCCATCGGAGCGGTTGCGGCAATGGAGCAGCACCGTCGCGCCCTGCCGAGCCAGCGCCTCGGCCGTCGCGCGACCGATGCCGCGATTGGCCCCCGTGATCAGACAGATCTTCCCCTTCATCCCGCCTCCCTGACGCGTGTCCTTCAGACCGGCCAGAATATAGCCAAGCGTTGCCGCCTGTATAACTTGCTCCGGTGAAAATCACTCGCGACCATCTGCTCCCGCCGGATCCTGAAGCCTACCGGCGCGCCGAGCACCCTCGGGGCCGCGTCATCGTGATCGCGCCGACCCGCGCCGCCTGCGAAACCATCGAGCTCGCGCTCAGCACCCACATCGACACCGTGCTCCAGCGGCAGCACGGCGAGGAACTGGCGGCGTGGTCGCGTGATGGCAAGGCGTTCGGGATCGTCGCGGGGACCGGCACCGGAAAGACCCTCGGCATCCGGCTCATCGCCGAAGCGATCCTGCGTGCGCCGCTCCTCGTCGGCGTGGTGAACCGGGAACGTGAGGCAACGCCGGAGACGGTCCGCTGCAATGTCGTGGTCGTCACGACTGGCATCGCAAGGCGCTGGCTCACCGATGACCTGGTGTCGCCTCGAGATACCATCATTGTCGACGAGATCCACCAGACGTCGGCGGAACTGGAGCTCTGCCTGGCTCTCGGCAAGCGTGCCGGCTGTCGGTTCATCTGGCTCTCCGCGACGGTAGATCCGGCCTTCTACCGAACCTATCTCGCCAGCGACGAGCTGTTGCAGACGAGCGCGTTCGATCCGGCGTTGAAGGCCAGAGTCACCGTGGTGCCGAAGCAGCCCGAGACCTTTCTCGACGACCGGATGGTGCGGCGGTTCATCAGCGAGCGGCGCGGCGTGGCGGTATTCCTCCCCACTCGTGCCGAAGTCGAACGACTCGGTGAAGGACTCAGTGCGCGCTTCCCGAAGCTGAGCGCCGCGTTCTACCATGGCGGGCAGCCGATCCGGGTGATTCGTCCGTTCCTCGAAGGCGAGGTGAAGAAGCCATACCTGCTGGCGATGACGGCAGCGGGACAGTCGGCGCTGAATCTCCCGGGGCTCGACACGGTAGTGATCTACGACGCACGCTACAGCAATGTCGTCGAGGGCGGCCGCAACGTCCTGCATCGCCTCTACCTCGGCGCCAACGAAATGCTGCAGATGGCGGGGCGGGTGCACGGTCGAGTGGAGAACGGCGAGGTCTACATCCTCTCCGATCGTCAACTCGATTTTGCTTCGCTGAAGCCCTCTCCGCCCGAGTTCCAGCTCGCCGGCGATGCCGAGCGTGTGGCGATCACCTGCGCCGCCATCGGCGTTGATGCCGGCGATCTGGACCTGCCGATACCGCTCGACAAGATCGCGTACCGCAACGCGGTCACGCTGCTCACCGAACGTGGCTTGATCGAGAATGGTCGACTGACCCGCTATGGCCGCGACGTCGAGGCCGTTCCGGTGGATCGCCCGTGGGCCGAGCTTCTGGTGCACGCCGATGCCGACCTGCTTCCGCTCGTTGCGGGAGCCAGCGGCATCGATTCGCTCCATCGGATGACGCGTGAAGAGCGCGACCTGCACGGTGTCCTGGTGCCCGGCAGCGATCACCTGACCGCCTACAATCTGCTCGCCGAAGCGGTCAATTCTTGTGGGCGGCTCGGCGAAGTTCACGGACTGCCTCGCCATATCTTTGACGAAACCGCGCTGGCGGAGTGGGGCGATCGACGCGGCGTGCTGGTCAAGGCCATCGAGGATGGTGCGCTCGGAATGGCCTCTGCCTATCGCGCCTTGGATGTGGAGTTACCGAGCACTTTGCCGCACGCCGACAAGGGGCGGCGAGCGGGGTTCATCGACTTGATCGCGCGCATTCAGCCGTTCGACTTCGTGCTCGATGAGCACACGGCCGATGGCCAGGACGCCCGAATCTCGAAGACCTCCGTTGCGGGCAGCTGGGGTGGTGTCGCCGGCCGGCTGCGGTATTTCGCCGATCGGATGGGCGTGGCGCGGGCCGGAATCGAGGGTACCACGATTCCGTACGACCTGATTCGTCAGTACGCCACGCTCGGAGCACCGCGCGTGGTGCTGACCGGACATCGTCAGCGCCAGGGACTCGCCGTGTCGCGGCGGCTGCACTATTTCGGCTTTGCACTCGAGAATCAGATCGTGCATCTCGAAGGCGAGATCCCCGAGGCGCTCCAGGGCGAGGCCCGTGATGTCCTCGCCAATGGCCTGATCGACGGATCAGTCGAGCATCCCTCGCGCAGTCGGCTCGTCCGCGCGATGCGAACCTTGCAGGACTATTGGCGTCGATCCGGTGGGGCGCTCGAGGGCGTCGATGATGCAACGCTCCACCAGTTGGTGCGGGCGCAACTCGAAGACGTCACGTCGTGGGACGGATTCCAGCGCACCATGCTCGCGATCGACGTTGACGCGCTCCTCCCCGCCGAAGGACGCGAGCACCTGGATGCGTTGCCGATGTCGTGGCGGGTGCACGGAGATGTGTCACCGCTCGAATACGAAGTGCGCGATGGCCAGGGCTTCGTCCGGCTGGTGCTGCGCGAAGGACAGGCGCGCCGCATGACGCCACAGGACCTGCCAGTGCTCGATCGGCCACTGGTGCTCGCGGTGCGTCGCGGGGACGAGTATCTGCAGGCTGAGAGTCTGTTTGCGCTGCACGAGTTGCTGCGACAGCCGCGACGCCAGCGCCCGGAGCCGGGAAAGCCGCAGCGTTTTGATCAGTCGCGCGGCCAGGCGGGCGGGGGTCGGCATGGCGGGCCGAAGGGACAGGGACCGAAGGGAGGTCGGGGACCCGGCGGCAAAGGCGGCAAAGGTGGCAAAGGCGGCAAGGGCCCACGCGGCGGCGGGCGACGGAAATAGCGCCTGTTACTTGCGCCCGCCGAGCGTACCGATCGGCCGGGTTCGGACGCCATGTTGCGCCGCCAACCGGTGCAATGATTCGGTGAGCCGTTCGATCGCATCACGATGTGCCACCATTGCTCGCGCAAGCGTGGTGCGATCATCGAGGAAGCGCTCGAGTGTGGCCGAGAGGTGCATGTCGCGGGCGGAGCGGCGCTTGGCCACTGCATTCGCTTCGTCGACGGCCGGCCGCAGTGATCGCGCCGACCCCTCGAGCTGTCCGGCGGCCTCTCCCAGAATTCGTGCCGCCTCCTCGGTGGTTTCCGATTCGCGAATGGCTGCCGCCAGCGCCTGACGCACCGCGGACACTGCGTCACCCACCGCCTTCACATCGCTGCTAAGTCCCGAGATACGCTCGCTGATCGCGGCCGATGTCGCAGCGGTCGTGTCGGCGAGACGCCGGATTTCTTCCGCGAGTACGCCAAAGGTGCGACCAGCGCTGCCAGCGCGCGTCGCTTCGAGCGCGGCGTTGTTGGCGAGCAGGTTGGTGCGGAACGCGATGCCGCTCACGGTGTCGTTGCTGATGGTGATTTCGTCGCCGTGTCGCGCGAGTTGATCGACCTCCTTGCCCAGCAGCGCCAGCGAATCCAGGGCACGCGCAATCTCGTCGGCGGTGCGGACGGCATGCGCGCGCGCGTTCCCGGTGACGCCGAAGAGCGCTTCCCCGTGCCGGACAATCCCCGCAACACCGTCGCCCAGCTGCCCGAGGACCTCGCGTGCGTCGACGGCCGGTGGTACGGCCATCCCGTCGTCGACGGGGGGTTCGGGGAGACGGCCGGCGGCAGCGATCATCGCATCAGCCGAATCGGCGATCTGCCGTGCGAGCGCCGTCATCCGTTCGTCGGCGGCGAGCTCGCGGCGTCGCGCGCGCAGCACCGATCCGATCGGCAACAGGAACGCACTGAGCCACTCGCGCTCTCGCCGACCAAACGCACCGGCGAAGCGCGCCTCGAGTCTGACCTCGCCGAGGGGGTCCCCCGAACGTCCGATTGGCGCCACGATCGTCCGGCGATCGTCGACGGTCTCGGCCTCGAGGGCGAACGAGCCACTCCCGGGCCCCGACCGCAACTCACCAGCGATGACGTGGAGCGCGGGCGCGGCCAGACGTACCCCAACGCCTTCCGCCTCGAACGTGGTGCGCAGCGATTCGGCAATGGCCCGGAGGCCGTCGACCATCTCCTTGTCATCGATCAGGCGCGAGGCGAGCCGGTGCGCCAAGAGGTCACGATTGACCGGATTGATGAAGGGAAGCGAGAGGACGCCACCGAGCCCGAAGAGGGCGAGGAGTGCGAGAGCGAGCCGCGCAGGCGTCATCCCACCATCGAGGGGAAGCGCGAAGTCGGCGACGAAGGGCGTCAGGGCCAGAGGCAGCAACCCGACAGCAACGGCGAGGAGAGCCCAACCGATGGCGCGCCGCTGAGCCGCTCGGCGATCCGGGGTCGCGAGACCGAGGATCAGGGCCCCCAGCGCGACCAGGGCTCCCGCGGGCAGGAGGACGCCCGTGTGAACGGTATCATCAACGGCCGCAAGGAGTTGCGGTTCGCGCGCCGCGATGCCGAGGATGGCCGCAACCAGCAGGGTGATATGCAGGACGTACCAACCAAGCGTCAGGCCGAACCAGTAGCGTTTGCGGTGCGGCCAGGCGATGGCGAAGGCGAAATGGACCACGATCGGGGTGAGGGCATAATGCCAAGGCCCCGTCAGCAGGAATGATTGAAGGGTTCCCTCGGCCGCAGGATGGTCGACCGGCCCGAGCGAGATCAGGGCAGCAGCGACCGAGGCCAGGGCAACGAAAGGCCCGGCGGGTGCCGCCTCCGGGGTTCGGATCAGGACGAGGGTGGCGGAACCGACCGCCAGCAAGGCAAGCAGGAGCAGGACGGTGGTCCCGGATGGTGAGGTCGGGACGGCGCCGAGCTGGCGACCGAAGGCCGCAGCGACGGCCCAGGAGCCCACTGCGAGGTAGATAGGCCAAGGCGTGCCCGCGGCACTGATGGCGCGGGCGCCGAAAGGCGCAACTGGTTCGGACGTTTGAGAATCGGTCATGGGTGGCCGCTGAATATGCCCGGTTGCCCCCTTTCGGGAAACGTTCCTTTACGTCACCTTCTGAAACCATACGCCATGACTGGGCGTATCAGGAGAATATGAGCTTGCCGATGACGACCAACTCGCTTCCCTCGGTGTTCTCACCCCTGGCGAAGGCCCTCCTCGATTCATTCAACGAGGGGGTTGTAGTGTTCGATCAGGCTGGGAAGATCACCTACCTGAATTCTGCGGGCCGCAGCGCCCTGACGGAGGCGGGTCTTGATCCGACTTCCGAAAAGGACGATCTGCTTCCCGAACTCGCTGGCATGGGGGGGCGACTCTCGCCGCTCCGTGTCGGTGGACTCGATCTGGGCGAAGCGATCTTCCTGCCGCGACGCGAGGGACCCACGACTCTCGCCGAACGGGAGCGCGATGCCATCGTACGTTCGCTGGAGTCGCACAGCTGGCGTCTCGCCGAAACGGCCAAGACCCTCGGCATCTCCCGAACCACGCTCTGGCGCCGCCTCCGCGCGTACGGGCTGCATCGCGATGGGCGAACGAAGTGGGATCTGCAATCGAACGGTTGATGTGCTTGGCCGCGCCCCGGCGCGGCAACTCCTCGCTCCACACCGTGCATTTCACGGATCGAGCCACCAGCATCCTGGTGGCTCGTGCGGTGTCGGGACCTGCGTTCAACCGTGTCAAGCGGCAAGGCAACCGAATGCGGGCGGAGCGCATCTCTTGAGGATCAGATATTTTCTGTTCAACCATGGAGATGCCACGCCAGTGAATATCGCCCCCGTGTCTGGCGGCAGGCCTTGAGTCGCAAGGTCTGGCTCCTCCTCGCAGTCGTCGCAGTGGCGGGAGCTGCCTTTTGGTGGCTTCGGGGCCACAATGGCGCCACGGTGAGCGCGGACCCCGGAACGCTGTCCGTGACGTGGAAGGGACGGTATCGCGGTACCACGGTGCTTCCTGCTCGTCTCAACTGGTGCCCCGTCAACCGCACCGGCGTCCTCGAGGCGATCTCCGGCGACACCGGGGTGGCGGTGGTTGTCTACGAGGAAAACGCCCTGACCAGCGGGCCGCACCCGGCGGTGATGCCCGGCGTCACCGCCGTGCTGCCGCGTCCGGGCGCCTCGGTGGTGATGCGCTGGCCCCGCGACAGCAGTGCGCTGCTGACCTTCACCTCCCAGAGCGGCCTCGTGGATCTCCGCCCCAGCGCAAAGTCGGTTTCGGGCACGGTCTCGATTCGCCTTCGGGCGACGTCGGGGAGTGATAGCCTGACGCTTGCCGGCACCTTCACCGATATCCCGGTGACGGCGATGGCGGTGGGCTGTCCCTGACGCAGGCGTCGCCACTCGGCGGTTATCTTGACTGCCATGGAATCGACTTACTTCCGGCGCGGCTTCGGCCTCAAGAGTGAAATCGAAGGGCAACGCAATGCCGATTACCACAGCGCTGTGGTGGATGCGGTTCGCTCGCACGCCAATACCTTGCAGGTTGGTCCGCTGACCTTTCGGCTCGCGCAGGAGTTCGGCTTCTGTTACGGCGTCGATCGCGCCGTCGACTATGCCTACGAGACGCGTGCGAAATTTCCCGATCGCCGGCTCTTCCTGGTGGGCGAGATCATCCACAATCCGCACGTCAACGCCAAGCTGGCGGCGATGGGCATCATCTTCCTGCGCGTGGGCGATGACGGCGAGTTCGACTTCTCCGGGATCACGACCGATGATGCGGTGATCATTCCGGCATTCGGCGTAACGATGCGGGATTTCCAGCGACTCCGCGCCATCGGCTGCGTGCTCGTCGACACGACGTGCGGATCGGTGTTGAATGTCTGGAAGCGCGTCGAGAGCTACGCGCGCGATGGCTTCACCGCCGTGATTCACGGCAAGCATTATCACGAAGAGACTCGCGCCACGGCGAGTCAGGTGACCAAGCACCCCGACGGCAAATACCTCGTGCTGTTCAACATGGATGACGCACGCGCCGTCTGTGACTGGATCGAAGGGAAGGGCGAGGCGGCTGATCTCAACGCACGCTTCGCCGCCGGCGCCTCACCAGGGTTCGATTTCGCCACCGACGTGCAGCGTGTCGGGGTGGCCAACCAGACAACGATGCTCTCGGGCGAATCGCTCGCGATCGCGGCTGAATTCAAGGCTGCGTTGGCGCGTCGGTATGGCGCGGACGAAATCGAGCAGCATTTCCGGGCGTTCGACACCATCTGTTCGGCGACCCAGGAGCGGCAGGACGCCGTCGATGCCCTGCTTCGTGAACCGATGGACGTCATGCTGGTGGTAGGGGGGTACAACTCATCCAACACCTGCGCACTGGCTGCGCTTGCCGCCAGCAAAGGGGTCCGGACCTACCACATCGAAGACGCCGAGGGCATCGACCCGGATGCCGGCACAATTCGGCATCAACCGGTCCGCACCAAGGTCGAGGTGACCGAGAGCGACTGGCTCGGCGACGCCCGGATCGTCGGGATCACCGCCGGCGCATCCACCCCGAACAACAAGATCGGCGAGACGATCGCCCGGGTCTGTGCTCTGGCGGGCGCTGACCTGGCCGCAGCGCTGTAGCCGATCTCATAGAAATACAAATTGCCATAGGCAGATTTTTGCCTGAGTGGCAATAAAACAGTCAAACGCCTACTTTACGGCATGGCAAAGACGCCGGTGACAGGCTGTTTTTCAACCCCGCTCGACGCGATTCTCGGCACCAGAGCCAAGATCGCCGTGCTACGGGTACTCTCCGGACTCGCTTCACCACTCGGCATGCGGGAGATCGCACGACGCTCCGGGATGGCCTACCGCAGCGCCGAAGTGGCGATCAAGGAACTCACCCAACTCGGTATCCTCGAGCGGATCGATGGTAGCCGGGAACGCCTCCTCCGGATCTCGGCCACGCACCGCCTTGCCGGGGCGCTCGGCGCCCTCCTCCGCGCTGAAGAGGATTACCGACCAGCACTCCGTGCCGAGCTGCGCGCCCTAGCGGAGCGGGCCAAGCGAGAGGGAGTGGTTGAAGTCGCCATCGTGGGTTTGGCGGCGAGACAGGAGGAACGAATCGGGGATCCGCTCGAGCTACTGATTCTGGCCCAGGATGAACCAACCGCGAATCGCTGGGTCAAGACCTTCGGTCTGGCGGCCCAGGAACTCGAGCGGCGATTTGGAGCTCGGCTGTCAGTGACGGGCTACTCCCTCGAGCGGGCGAGGCAGCTCTGGCTCAGCCGGACAGTGACGGCGGAACGGTCGATCGCCACCGCCATTCCGCTCATCGGCGGTGAAGTGGCGGAGCTGCTTTCGGCACGCTGAGGAAAATGTATACGATGAGCACATTTGTGGCACACCGCTGGCGATTGGCGCAGTTATCGGGGAATTTCCTCTATGTTGACACTGCATACTTATCTTCGGCGCGGCGATTGTCGGCAGACGTCATTCACCTCGCAAGGTACAAGTTGCCGTTGTCAACATCAGGACACAGCCGTACCTTTGCCTGATGCAGCGCACATATCATCACGGGAAGCTGAAAGTTGCGGTCATCGCCGCAGCGCGGGATCGTCTCAGGACGTCGGCCGACGGCGAGATCTCATTGCGGGAAGTCGCCCGAGGAATTGGCGTCTCGGCCAACGCCCCCTACCGGCACTTTCCAGGAAAGGATGGCCTTACCGTCGCGTTGGCAGCTGAGGGGTATCGGGAGCTGACCGCGATCGCCGAACGTGCGTTGCTGCAGAGGGGAAGTGCGGTCGCTGCCCTGGCCGCCGAGTACTCCCGGTTCTGGCAGGAGGAGCCGCGGCTCCTGGGGCTGGTCGGGTCCGAGAACTTTGCTGGGCGCGACCCGGAGAGTGAGGTCGTGCTGGCGCGCGATGAGTGGTTCGCTGCGCTCGTGGCAATCGTCGAAGAGGAGGCCGGCCGGCTTCCTGCTGCGGAGGCCTATCGTCGTGCGGCCGCCATCTGGGCGCTCCTTCAGGGCGTCGCCCAGCTTCGCGGTTTTGGTGGGCGAGGACTCCTGAGCGAGTCGTTGCTGCCCGATGCGGCCGAACTCGCGCGCAAGGCGGCTCGAGGGCGTTAACTGCCGAGTCGGCGAGCCACCGACGCAATGGTGAGCGGGGCACTTCCTTCCGCCCGGTTGTTCACGATCAGATAGGCGGGGATCCGCAGTTCCAGCGCCGCCTTCGCGAGCGCTACCAGATCGGCCCGGAGGGTCGGGTTTTCATCCTGGACATGATCATAGGGAGCGAAGGCGTCGACCGCCTCGGAATACGTGCGCCCGGGACGAAGCAACGCGCGCGAGATGATGAAGTTCGCAGTGATCGAGTCGTGGAGGAGAAACTGCTCGCCGATCGCCGGCATCCGGGTCCACGAATTGAAGACGTGAGCGACACCATGGGTGCGGAGCACGGTGAAATATTCCGGGGCCAGAAATTCCGGATTGCGGATCTCCACCGCGTAGGGAAGGTCGGTGGGCAAGGCCCCAAAGAACCGATCGAGCCTTTCGGCGAAGGCCGCCGGTGAGAGGTTGTCCTTCCGGGCGATGGATTGGAACTCGAAAACGAAGGGACCGATGTGTCCGCCGAAATGTTCGCGCATCGGGGCGACCACCTCGGACAGAAAGAGATCCGGATTGAGCCAGTCGGGATTCGGCTGACCCCAACGCGCCTTTTCCCGCGGGTTGGCAAAGGTGTGGGCGGTGATCCGGTCCCAGACCTTGGTGACACAGGGGAATCCCTCGGGCAGCGCTTCACCGTATGCCATCAAGGTCTTCGGTGAGGGCGGCGCATAGAAGAACGAGTCCACGCCAACCGTGCGGAAGAGCGGCCATCTGGAATACTCGGCCAGCATCCGGGCCCCGGCCCCCGTCGCAGGATAGTCCTTCTCATACACCAGTCCCTTCCAACCGGGATAGGTCCAGGAAGAGGTGCCGAAACGGATCAGTTCCGGGACCTGGTCAGCGATGCTGCGGATTTCTTCGGCCGATGGCCAGGAAGGGTGTGTCATTCTCCCTGAACGATACCACCTGCGCTGTCGGGACGGTGGTGACGAGGGCAACTTTCGCTGTGCGCCGGTCGTAGATATGACGTCACGAACCGTAGTTGAGTAGACTTTTCCGTCGGCCGATCGAGGCCGCGTGCCTTTCTTTCAGGAGTCGCTGTGCTGCGCCTCGGATTCCTCGCTTCGCTCATCTTCGCTCCAGGGGTTCCGGGAGCAGTCCATTCGCCACACGCCAGTTCCTTCACCTTCCGTCGCGACGGTGTGCTCGGCACGTCACTCGACCTGACCTTCGTGACGGCCTCGTCGGCCGAGGCCAGGCGCGCCGAAACGGTCGCATTGGCCGAGATCGAACGCATTCGGCGCCTGACCAGCACGTGGGACTCGACCTCTGAAGTGTCGCGGTTGCAGCTGGCGGGGCGGCTCGATGTCGCATCGCCGGAATTGCGCGACATGCTGAACCTCTATCAGGTCTGGGGTGAACGGACTGGCGGGGCATACACGGCGCAGATCGGCGCGCTCACATCGCTCTGGAAAGAGGCCGAAGCGCGTGGCGAGCTACCGGCGACCGAGGCGATCACGGCACTGGTCGGCGCACTTCGCCAACCGGCATGGCAGATCGACCAGCGCCGCGGCGCCATCGAAATGTTGCGACCGGCGCGACTCGATCTCAATTCCTTGGGCAAGGGCTACATCGTTGACCACGCGATGAAGGCGGTGCGCGAGCAAGTGCCCGGTGTGATCGGCGGGCTGATCAATATTGGCGGTGACATTCGCACCTGGGGCGAAGCACCGGCCGGCGCAGCGACGTGGCACATCGGTGTCACCGATCCGCGCCGAAACGCCGACAATGCGCCCTCGCTCACCGAACTTCGGGTCGGCACGGCGGCGGTATCGACGAGCGGTGGTTATGCGAGAGGCTACACCATCGCGGGTCGGCACTACTCCCATATCATCGATGCGCGAACCGGCATTCCGGTGAATCGCGTGCTGGGCGTCACGGTGATCGCTGCCGACAATGCGACCGCCAATGCGCTCGCGACCTCACTCTCCGTGCTCGACCCGGTCGAGGGGCTGGCGCTGGTGCGGTCGGTGCCGGGCGCGGAGTGCCTGATCGTGACTGCCGCGGGCGAAACGATTCGCTCCTCCGGATTTGCCGCGTATGAGCTGCCGGGGCGCGAGCATGCTGCACCGACGCCGACGCGTGCCGTTCAGGCTACCATGGCGGTCGATGTCACGCCGGCCAACTGGAACCGGCATCGTCCCTATCTGGCCGCCTGGGTCAGCGACACTGCAGGAAAGCATCTCCGGACGCTGGCGTTGTGGGGCGATCGCCCCAAGTATCTGCGCGAGCTGAGCAAGTGGTATGGCCTCGACACGTCTTCTCCCGAGCTCGTCAACGCCGTCGCGCGCGCGACGCGTCCTGCCGGCAAGTACACCATCGAATGGGATGGACTCGACCAGGCGAACACTCCGGTCGCGGCCGGGGCATATCTCTTCTGGCTTGAGGTCGCCTTCGAGAACGGTGCCCACAGCCTGCGGAGTGTGGTTGTCTCCTGCGAATCCGCGCCCGCCACCGGCATCATGTCGGCGACGGATGCCTTCGCCGGGGCGCAGATCGACTGCGGCTTCAAGAAGTAGTCACGCGTGTCACGAGTCTACCGCAGTGTGATGGCGGTGAGCCGGACGATTCACGTCTACCTCACCATGTTCGCCTTGCTGCTGATGCTCTTCTTTGCCGTCACCGGCTTGCTTCTCAATCACGAGGAGTGGCTCGGTGCCGATACGGTCCGGCCGGTCGAGTCACAAGGCCAGCTGCCGCTGGCACTGCTGACCGGTCCCGACAAACTGATGGTGGTCGAAACGCTGCGGGCCAGGTACGGTGCGGTTGGCGCGGTGACCACCTTCGATGTCGACGACCAGACGCTGCGCGTCGAGATGAAGGGTCCGGGACGACACACCGAAGCGGAGATCGACCGGCACACGGGGAAGGCCACCATCAGCGTGGAGCGGCGCGGATTTTTCCTGCGTCTCGATGATCTCCACCGCGGCAAGGACTCCGGCAAGACCTGGAGCTGGGTACTCGATGCGTCGGCGATCCTGTTGTTGATCGGATCGGTGACCGGACTGCTGATGTGGATCGGATTGCCACGGCGACGACGACTCGGCGTGGTGGCCTTGCTGGCGAGCATCGTCATCTGCCTCGCCATCTACCTCGCGTTCGTGCCCTGAAACACCGAAGGCCCCTCACGGGGCCTTCTGCTCGTCGAGGAGCCGACGGCGGGCGGGTCAGGGTTGCGCGGGGTGCTGACGAATCAGATGGAAGTCGTATTCGAGTTTGATGTCGTCATCGACGCTCGCCACCACCGGTACTCGCGGCTGAGTCATGTTGTACTCCGCGAACTTGAGGTGAGTCGTTGCCGTCCCGCTGATATGATCCCCCGACACATTCGCCACGACGTCCCAGCTCGTCGGCTTGGTCACGCCATGCGCGGTGAAATTGCCGAGCAGGGTGAGCGCAAACGACCCCGTGGCAGGGAGCGTGGCGGGGAGGCCGTTGATCGCCGTCACGACGAGTTCGGCCTTGGGAAAGAGCGCAATCTCGAGGGCGTTGTGCTGGAGGAAGCGGTCGCGCATGGCGCGATCGCTCTTGAGCGTGGTAAGGTCGACCACCCAGCGCGAGATGGTGGTGTCGGCCTTGCCAGTCGCGTCGATCTGCAGGGCACCGGTCAGCGCATTGGTGGTGCCGACCGCATCGTTCTCGATGGTCGACGCGGCCAGCAGCTCGCGCACCCGGTAGCGTGCCTCGTTTCCGGTGGCGCCGAGATTGAATCGGAGCGGCGCCACCACGGCGGGCTTCGCGACCGGAGCCTTGGCTGCCCGGGGCTTCACCCCGGTCTTCGACTGGGCCGACAGGGTGAGCGGAATGGTCAAGAGCAGAGCGACAGCGAGTCGAGCGGTCCTGCTGGTCATCGAGAACTCCTCACAGGGTCAAGCTGCAGGCCGGGTTATCGGCCGAATTGTCCCCTCTGGTACGAGATCAACTCGCCGGAAGTTGGCGGGAGTTGACAGGTTCGTACTACGGCTGTAGATCTACACGTGTAGATCAACCTCCGGGGCCTCGATGACCGAACGTCACCAACTGACCGACCTGCAGATCGCCATCCTCCGCCTGCTCTGGACCCGAGGCGAACTCACGGTGATCGACATCTGGGAGGCGCTGCACGCCGAACGGGGGCTGGCCCAGACCACCGTGGCCACCCTGCTCTCCAGATTGCAACGCCGAGGGGTTCTCGCGCGTCGAATCAACGACCGCCAATACCTCTATCGCTCGTTGGTGACCGAGGCCGATGTGCAGGTCTCGATGGTCGAGGAACTCACCGAGCGCCTTTTCAACGGTGATGTCCCCGCTCTCGTGAGCCACCTGCTCAAGGCCCAGGACATGTCGCCGGGCGATCTGGACCGGGTTCGCCGAATGATTGATGAAGTGGATCGCACCAAGGGAGAATCGTGATGACGGGCACTCTCGCCTCTACCGTGCTGGCGTGGCTGTTGACCTACGCCATCCATAGCACTGTTCTGCTCGGTCTCGCATGGGCGGTGACCCGTTTCCGCCGCGATCCGGCCACCAGCGACATTCTCTGGAAAGCCGCCATCCTCGGGGGACTCCTCACGGCGAGCATTCAGCTGCGCCTCGATGTCCGGCCCAACGGCACGCTGACG
>JBDSMX010000240.1:0-2754 GCA_039915645.1 Gemmatimonadales bacterium
GCGCACTTCGGCCTCCCCGAGGCGAAGGCGCCACCAGTTGGCTCAACTCCCGCCTGGGGCACTCCGCTTCTGGAGCAGCCCGACGAGCCGAAGCGCCTCGCTGGTTCGTGACAGCCCTGCGATAGACCGGAACAACGGTGTCGACAGTGGCTCCGAAGTGAACATCGGATCCGACTCCTTCACGGCACGCTCGAGAGCATCAAGCGCAGCTGTGGTATCCCCCACTGCCATTTCCGCGTGCAACAGCCCTCCGGCGGCGCCTGCCTCGCCCTTCAACCCGCGAAGTGCATCGCGCTCGCGTCGCGCACCAGCGATATCGCCACGACGCGCAAGCGCCTGAGCCAGCAGCCCTCTCAGCAATGGCTGTCGCGGCGCGAGGCGACTCGCGAGCTGAAGCTCAGCCACGGCTTCGCGATCCCGATCGAGATAGAGCATCGCGGCGCCGGCCAGAAAGTGAACCGACGGGTTGGCCGAGTCGGCTGCACGGGCGCGCGCAATGGTGCGATCGGCATCGGCCCGCTGCAACAACAGGGCGTGGGTGACACCGGCAAGCGCCCATGGCAACGGCGCCGATGGCTCTATGGCCGTGGCGGAATCGAATTGCGTCAGTGCTTCGCGGTTGCGGCCAGCGACGAGGAGCAATTCCCCGAGTGCCTGGCGTGCGGCGGCGGTGCCGGTCAGTACCACCGCGTGACGAAGGTCGGCCTCGGCGGCGGCCCAGCGCCACTGCGACCGCAAAAGCAAACCGCGTGTGAGGATGGCGCCGGGGTCCTCGGGGCGAAGGGCCAATGCCTTCGCGAGGGCCCGCTCCGCCGCCGGGGCAACATCACGCGCAGGGACGTTGGCGTAGAGCGGCAGCAGCATCAGCGCCTCGGCGAGTCCCGACCAGCCGGCCACCAAGGTGGAGTCGCGCCGCACCGAGGCCTCGAACGCGGTGACGGCCTGCACGATAGCCGTGTCGCGGCGGGTCCCGAGCAGGGCGCGTCCGCGGAGGTAGTCCGCGTACGCTGCCGGATCCCGCACTTCGTGACGTGTTGACTCTGCTGCAGCGGTCGAATCGAGCAGGACGCCGCGCACGTTGCCGAGCACCTGCTCCACGAATCGTCCCGCATCGCCCGGGGCACCGCGATACGATCCGGTCCAGAGCACCTCGCCCGTCGGGCCTTCGACCAGCTGGGCGATGAGCCTGAGCTCGTTGCCCTCGCGGCGCACCACGCCATCGAGCAACATCTTCACTCCGAGTGTCTCGGCCATGCGTCGCGGCGAGAGATCGGCACGCCCGACCTGATCGACACTCATCCGCGACGCAATGCGCAGGCCGGGGGTCGCCGCCAGCTGGGCCGCAATGTCATCGCTGAGTCCATCGGCGAGCCATTTGCTCGCGCTATCATCGCCGCGTGGCACGAAGCGAAGGACGGCGACCGAGGCAAGCTTTACCGGAGGGTTGATGGTTCCCCGGGTTGCCGCGACGCGCCTCGCGCCGGCAATCGCGATCACCACCCCGACCGCAACAAGTGCCGGGACGATCATCTGTCTACCCCAGCGCTTCAGTCCCGTTGCGGCAACGCGCTCCGAACTGCCGCTGGCGCCAAGGATCGTCTCGAACTGTTCCACCAGCTCGCCGGCCGATGCGGGGCGCCCGCCGGGCGACTTGGCGAGACAGCGTTCGATCAGCGCGACGAGTGCCGGCGGTGTGTTGGCCCGCACGCGAGAGAGATCGGGCACGGGGTCGGCAATGTGCGCCTTGAGGATCTCGTGCGACGACGCGCCCTGGAATGGTGGTCGTCCTGCGAGCAGTTCGTAGGCCACCACCCCGATGGCGTAGAGATCCGCACGATGATCGAGCGCGGGATCGGCGGATGCCTGCTCGGGAGCCATGTAGGTCGGTGTGCCCAAAGTGAAGCCGACACGAGTAAGACCTGGCTGACTTGCAGTCCCCGCAACGGCCGCACCAAGGGCCTTGGCGATTCCGAAGTCGATGATCATCGCCGCATCGCCAGCGAGCAGGACGTTCTCGGGCTTGATATCGCGATGGACGATGCCGTGCGCATGGGCGTGGCTGCAGGCCCGGCCAACATCACGGAGAATGCGAAGCACATCGCGAATCGGAAGCTGTCCTTCGGCGGTCATCCGCTCTCGCAGCGAACGTCCCTCGACGAAAGGCATCGAATACCAGGGGCAGTCATCGAACACCCCGGCGGCGAGAATCGGAACGATGTGCGGGTGGTGCAGCGATGCGGAGAGCAGCATCTCCTGATGAAAGCGCTCGGACGAGACACCGCCTGCAGAGGAGAAGACCTTGATGACGACCTTGCGATCGAGGGCGGTGTCGGCCGCCACAAAGACCCGGGACATCCCGCCGCCAAGCAATTCGCGCTCGATGGTGAGCGTACTTCCGACGGCGAGGGCGAGCCGCTGGCGCAGTCGGTCGCCGTCAGGCGGCGGAATTCCCGGATCCTCGTTGTCTCGCGTCATCAGAGAATGAGACGCAGAACCGGGTCCAGTGGTTGCAGCGTTCCCTAGTGATGTGCTCCAATGCGTGCTATGCCTGACACGACTCGGTCAATCTCGTCGGCCGTGGTGTAGCAGGCGGCCCCGATCCGGACGAGCCCGGCCGCTTCCAATCTAAGGCGACGTGCCACGGTGGTGGCGTAGAAGTCACCATTGGACACGAAGCAGGCGTCGTCCACCAGTTGCGCGGCGACATCGGCGCTGGGAATGTCCTTGAGCGTGAATGCGATCGTCGCGGTCCGC
>JBDSMX010000256.1:0-21049 GCA_039915645.1 Gemmatimonadales bacterium
CCAATCTCGAAGATCAGCGTGGTGGCGGGGGCCTTCGTGGCCCCGGCCTCGGCGGTCTGGGGCTGGGCGGAATCGTCCTCGTCGTCATCGTGGCCCTGGTCACGAAGCAGGATCCACTGGCCCTCATCGGCGCCCTGCAAGGCTCGGGTGCTGCCACCACCACCGCCGGGGTGGCGGTGAACGATTCGACCGAGGAACACACGGTCCAGTTCGTCTCCTTCGTGCTCGACGACGCCCAGAAATTCTGGGCCGCCGAGGTCCCCAATCAGGGCGGCACCTGGCAGGACGCCAAACTCGTCCTCTTCCGGGATCAGGTCGAGTCGGCGTGCGGACTCGCGCAATCGGCATCGGGACCGTTCTACTGCCCCGGTGACCAGAAGGTCTATATCGACCTCGGTTTCTATCGCGAGCTCGAGGACAAATTCGGTGCACCGGGTGATTTCGCCGAGGCATACGTCCTCGCGCACGAGATCGGCCATCATGTGCAGGCGATGATGGGCACCGAAGCCAAGGTGCGCGAACTGCAGTCGCAGCAATCCGGTCAGGCCAACGCCCTGTCGGTGCGACTCGAACTGCAGGCAGACTGCTACGCAGGCATCTGGGGTCATACGGCGGCGAGGGAAGGGCATCTCGACGCCGGTGACATCGAGGAGGGCCTCGCCGCCGCCGCGGCAGTCGGAGATGATCGTCTGCAAAAAATGTCGGAAGGGTCGGTGCATCCGGAGTCCTGGACCCACGGCTCGTCGGCCGATCGGGCGCGCTGGTTCCGGCGCGGCTTCGACACCGGCGACATGAGCAACTGCGACACCTTCAGCAACCGTTGAGCGATACCGAGGAGGTCTCGCTCGCATTCAGTCTGGGGGAAGCACGATTCGACCGGCTGCGACGTCGCGCCGGTTTCGTGCTTGCCCCAGCGGCCGCGCTGCTCGTCGCAATTTCCGAGCTGCCATCACTGACGCCAGAGGCACATCGGCTCGCGGCCGTGATGATCGCGGTGGTGATCTTCTGGATCTGCGAATCCTTGCCGATGCCGGTCACGGCGCTCCTCGGCGCGTCGCTGTGCGTCGTGCTGAATGTGGCACCGGCCAAGGCGGTGTTCGCGCCATTTGCCGATCCGCTGATGTTTCTGTTCATCGGGTCGTTCATTCTCGCGCAGGCGATCTTTCATCACGGCCTCGACCGACGGATGGCCTTCGCCGTGCTTTCGCGGCGCTGGATCGGTGCTTCCCCCGCACGCATTCTGCTTGGCTTCGGCGCGGTCACCGCCGTGATCAGCGGCTGGATCTCCAACACCGCCACCACCGCGATGATGTTCGGGATCGGCCTCTCGATCCTTCGCGTGCTGTACCAGAAGAAGGACGGCGAGCCGAGCCCGCTGAATCCGATGTGGGCCTGCGGCCTGATGTTGATGACTTCGTTTGCCGCCTCGATCGGCGGGCTCGCGACACCAGTCGGCACGCCGCCGAATGTCATCGGCCTCGGCTTCATCCGTGGTCAGCTCGGCGTTGAGATTCCCTTCTTCTCGTGGATGCTGATCGGCGTGCCCACGGTCCTCATCCTCTTCGCCGTACTCTTCCTGCTGCTCAACACGCTCTCACCTGCGGGCGTAAGTGTCCTCCCCGGCGGCCGCGAGGTTGTTGAAGCAGGGCGTGCGGCGCTCGGACCGTGGACGCGAGGGCAGCGTTCCACCCGACTCGCCTTTGGTGTGACCGTGGCGTTGTGGGTCCTTCCCGGGATTCTTGCGGTGGTGCTGGGCGACCGGCACCCGACCACGCTCGCGGTTGCGGCGCGGCTTCCTGAAGGGGTTGTGGCGATCCTCGGGGCCATCCTGCTCTTCCTGCTCCCGGGCGACGAGGGGGGAAGGGCGATCACCTGGCGGGAGGCGAGCAAGATCGACTGGGGCGTGGTGCTCCTCTACGGAGGAGGTTTCGCGCTTGGAACGTTGGCCTTCCAGACGGGGCTGGCGGAGGTCATCGGGCGCAATGCCACTTCGCTGCTCCCGAGTGGCCCGGTCGGTCTCCTGAGCGCTGCCACGATAGTTGCAGTGTTGTTGTCCGAGACTACATCCAACACCGCGTCGGCGAACATGGTGGTTCCGGTCGTCATTGCGATCGCCCGGGCGGCCCACGTCGATCCGTTGCTCCCAGCGCTCGGGGCCACGATGGGGGCCTCGCTCGGGTTCATGCTGCCGGTGTCCACCCCGTGCAACGCCATTGTCTACGGGTCAGGGGTCGTCCCCCTCTCGAAGATGATGAAGGCCGGGCTGATCCTCGATGTCATCGGCACCGTGGTCATCATCGGCGTCGTATCTCTGCTGGGGCCGTTGCTGCGCTGAAGCGGCGGGGCCGGGCGAGTTTTTCCAATCGGAGGTGGTCCCATGTCGAATGCCGGCCGACGGATCTACGCAGTACTCGCGGCACTCGCAGTGGCGTGGTGCATTGTCTTTCTGGTCGAGACCCTTTCGGGTCGGATGATGCCGGTGCCCGCGGGGACGAATACCCTCGACGCGGACCAGCTCAAGAAAGCGATCGAGGCAGGAGAGATCCCCTTCTCGGCGATGCTGCTGGTGCTGGGCGGCTGGCTGCTGGGCGCCTATGCTGGGGGCCGGACGGCCTCGCGGCTGGGCGGAAAGGTCGGCGCAGTGATCGTCTTCACCGTGCTGTTCACGACCATCATCGTGCTCAACCTGAAGGCGGTTGACCACCCCACCTGGATGTGGATCGGCGGCTGCCTCGGGGTGCCGTTGCTGGCGCTGGGCGCGGCCGGCGACAGCATCACTATTCGGGGCTGAAAAGGTTGCTAAGTCCGGGGCGCACTTTTCGGGTGGAGTAATTCCGCCGACTTCCTCGGGTTCTCATTCTGGAGGTTCGTCTCAAGGTTCAGTCTGCGCCCCACGCTTGCCTTGATGTTTTTCCCGCTGGTGGCTGCTCCGGCCCCGGCCCCGCCGGTGGTCACCATCGGCTTCCATGACTTCTCGTTCGACGCACCTGCCACCCTCCCTGCGGGTGCGGTGACCTTCAAGGGCGTCAATCTCGGGAAGAATCCGCATCACGGTATCCTCATCAAGCTGGGCGCCGGCAAGAGCGCAAACGACCTGGTCGCCGCCCTGGCGAAGCCGGGGCCGCCGCCGACGGCCGACATCACGGCCTCGATGAGCGATTACACCTGGAGCTTCTCGAAGCCGCTGACCACCGGTCGTCACGTCGTCAAGTTCACGACGGCGCCGGGCCAGCCGCACGAACTGGTGATCTGGAAGCTGGCGCCGGGCAAGACCGTGAAGGATCTCGCCGCGTGGGCCGAGAAGCCCGCCGGACCGCCGCCGGCGCAGGTGGTGGGTGGCGTCTCTCCGGCCCAGGCCGGGATCGACAACTACGCCACGCTCAATCTCACTCCCGGCAACTATGCCCTGGTCTGCTTCCTGCCCGATGCGAAGGACGGCAAGGAGCACTTCAAGCACGGGATGGTGCAGGAACTGACCCTCAAGTAGGCTGCCACCGATGAGTGGATCGACGGGGCGGCTCTGCAACGAGCCGCCCTCGTTTTTCCCCCCTTCGCGTGGCATCTTCCCCCGATGCGTCATCTTCGGGTTGCCCTCGTCGCCTGGCTCTTCGCCGCTGCCGGCGCCACCATCGGCGCTTTCATCGGAAACCTCTTCGGACGCCAGGGACTCTTCCTCGCCGCCACCATCTGCGGCACGCTCGCCATTCTCTTTGCCATCAACCTGCTCGTCGAGCGCGGCTGGCTCGACGGCGAACGCCGCAAGGGTGGCGCGATCGGCGGCTTCGTGGGACTCGCGCTCGGGGCGCCGCTCGCGCTGATGAACATGGATTCGCCACTGATCGGTATCGCCGCGCTCGGGCTGGTGGGTATCTGCGTCCTGCTCGGCGCCGGGCCCAACGCAGTGCGTTGATGCGGCGGCTCCTCCTGCTGCTCTGCTGCCCCGCGGTGCTCAGCGGACAAGCACGGCCACACGCTCGTGACCTCGGCATCACTCCCGGCATCTTCGCACCTGGTGCGCTCAATGCCATCACCGATGTCGCCGGCGTCCGCGTCGGGCAAACCACGATCATTGCCGGCGATTCGATTCGCACCGGAATCACCGCGATCCTCCCGCACTCTGGCGACCTCTTCCGTGAACGGGTGCCTGCGGCGATCCACGTGGGCAACGGTTTCGGCAAGCTGCTCGGCAGCACCCAGGTCGGCGAACTCGGTGAACTCGAAACGCCGATCCTGCTGACCTGCACGCTCTGTGTCTGGCGCGCGGCCGATGCCATGGTGGCGTGGCAGCTCGCACGGCCGGGGATGGAACAGGTGCGATCGATCAACCCGGTTGTCGCCGAGACCAACGACGGCGGGCTCAACGCGATCCGGCAGCGGCCGATCCAGCCCTCCGACGTAGTGCACGCGCTCGAGAGTGCCACTGAGGGGCCGGTGGCCGAAGGCAGTGTCGGCGCCGGAACGGGAACGATCGCATTCGGCTGGAAGGGAGGGATCGGCACTTCATCCCGGAAGCTGCCGGCCTCGCTCGGGGGATTCACCGTGGGCGTGCTGGTGCAAACCAATTTCGGCGGCGTCCTGCAGATGATGGGTGCACCGATCGGTCAGGCGCTCGGCCGCTTTTCCTATCGCAATGCGCTGCTGCGGGAACGCGGTGACGGTTCGGTGATCATCGTGGTGGCCACCGACGCGCCGCTTTCCGAGCGTCAACTGGAACGGGTGGCGGCGCGCGGCATGATGGGACTCGCGCGCACTGGCGCCGATGGGTCCAATGGGTCGGGAGACTACGTCATCGCCTTCTCGACCTCGCCACTGGTCCGTCGCCGCCCCGCCGATGGCAACACCCGGAACCTGCAGACGCTCGGCGACGACGCGATCTCTCCGGTGTTCGAGGCAACGATCGAGGCCACCGAAGAAGCGATCTACAATTCGCTGCTGCAAGCGACCACGGTCAGTTCGCGTGCCGGCACCATCAACGCGCTGCCGATTGACTCGGTCCGTGCCATCCTCAAGCGTTCTGGAGTGACGAAGCCGTGACGATGCAATTCATCACCAGTGATGCCGCTCCCAAGGCTGGCGGACACTACAGCCACGCCGTGGTGCACAACGGGCTGGCCTATGTCTCCGGCCAACTTCCGCTCGACCCGGCGACCGGGCAGGTGGTTTCCGACGACATCACAGTGCAGGCCGAGCGCACCCTCGACAACGTCGCGCTGATCCTGCAGGCGGCGGGGAGTGGGCTCGATCAGATCATCTCACTCACCATCTTCGTGTTGACGCGAGATGACTGGGCGCCGGTGAATGCAGTCTGCATCGACCGCTTCGGCGATCACCGCCCGGCGCGTGCCATCGTTGGCGCCGCGAATCTCAAGCCCGGCTGCCGCATCGAGATCACCGCGATTGCCGCGGTGCGCTGAACCTTCGGGAATCTTTTTCAGGAGTCGTACGTGACCATCCGCAGTGCCCTGATTTCAATGGTCTTCCTCGCGGCATGCGCTGGTTCCGGTGCGCGCAGCGTCGCTCCCGGTACCGATCCGGACCGTGCCAACGTCGAGCACCTGCTGCGCACGCTCGCCCACGATTCGATGGAAGGTCGCGGCACCGGCACGCCTGGAGGTGAGCGCGCCGCGCGCTTCCTGATGGCCGAGATGAAGCGGATCGGACTCAAGCCGGGCGGCGACAACAAGAGTTACTCGCAGCTGGTGCCGGTGTACCTGCGAGCGGCTACCACGCGGCAGACTGTGCCGCAGAGCTGCGTGGTCGACTCGATCAGCAAGACGCGCTCCTGCAAGCCGACGCCGGGGGCCACACCGGTGACCCAGCAGGTGCCAGCACGCATCGCCGTGTTGCCGACATTCAAGGATGTCGACACCGTGCCGGCCGACCGCCGTCGCGTCACCCGCAACGTGATCGGCATGATCCCGGGAAGTGATCCTGCGCTCCGGAACGAAGTGATCATCGTGTTGTCGCACTACGATCACCTCGGCATTGGTCGTCCCGAGAACGGCGACTCGATCTACAACGGCGCCGATGACGACGCCTCCGGCACCGTGGCGGTGCTCGAAGTGGCGCGGCACCTGCTGGCCGGCCCCAAGCCGAAGCGCACGATTGTGTTCGCGAACATGACGGGTGAAGAGATGGGATTGGTGGGTACCCGCTATTTCCTCGCACATCCCACGATCCCGCTCGAACGGATCGTGGCGGGACTCGAGATCGAGATGATCGGTCGCCCTGATTCCCTCGCCGGCGGTCCGGGGAAGGCATGGCTCACCGGGTATGAGCGCTCGACGATGGGTGACATGTTGAAGCAGTACGGCATCGCCATCGTTCCCGATCCGCGTCCGTCGCAGAACTTCTTCCAGCGCAGTGACAACTACGGTTTCGCGACGCGGGGGATCGTGGCCCACACGCTCTCGACCTTCAATCTGCATACCGACTACCATCACGCCGGCGACGATGTCGACAAGGTGGATTTCGCACATATGACTGCGGTGACGCGCGCTGCGGCCGAAGCGGTGCGCCATCTCGCGGATGGCCCGCGGCCCCAGTGGCATCCCGGCGGGAAGCCGGCGGCATCGGCGCCGCGCTGATCTTCTGCGCCGCGCTGCTCTACAGCGCGGTGGGTCACGCCGGAGCCTCCGGGTATCTGGCCGTGATGGCCTTTCTCGGCACCGCGCCGTCGAGCATGCGCCCGGCGGCGCTGGTGCTGAACCTCCTCGTTGCGGCCATCGGCACGGTGCAGTTTGCGCGCGCGGGGCATTTCCGCTGGTCCCTCTTCTGGCCCTTCGCCCTCGGTTCGATCCCCGCTGCCTACCTCGGCGGCCGCCTCGCGCTGCCGGGTGACTGGTATCGCGTGGTTGTGGGTGTGGTGCTGGTGCTCTCGGCGTTGCGCTTCGTGATCACGCTGCGCGCGGCAGACGCGGTGCAACGCGAGGCGCCGCGGCCGCTCGCCTTTCTCGCGGGCTGTGTGCTGGGATTGCTTGCCGGCCTCACCGGAGTCGGCGGCGGCATCTTCCTGTCACCGCTGCTGTTGATGGCCGGCTGGGCCGACCTGCGCACGACCGCGGCGACCTCCGCAGCC
Source organism: Gemmatimonadales bacterium (assembly GCA_039915645.1). Taxonomy (GTDB): domain Bacteria; phylum Gemmatimonadota; class Gemmatimonadetes; order Gemmatimonadales; family GWC2-71-9; genus Palsa-1233. The sequence goes on from JBDSMX010000256.1 coordinate 7,079, forward strand.
TTCATCCTGGTGAATTCGGCGGCGGGGCTGCTCGGACAGGGTGCGCATCTCGGTGCGTTGCCGACCCAGATCATTCCGTGGGCGATCGCCGCCGTGCTCGGCGGACTCATCGGCTCGCAACTCGGCAGCCGCAGACTCGGCGGTCCGGCGCTCCGGGCGACGCTGGCGGTGGTGCTGGTGGTGGCGGGAGTAAAGCTGATCTTGCGGTGAGGGGCTTGCGCCGCGCCGCGCGCGGCGCCGACGGATCCCTCACCCTTTCGGCTGGACCCCCTCGATCTCGAGGAGCCGGACCTTCCGCCACAGCCCGCCACCATAGCCGCCGAGCCGTCCATCGGCATTCACCACGCGGTGACACGGAATCACGATCGCGAGACGATTGCGTCCGTTCGCGCTCCCTACGGCGCGCACCGCCTTGGGATTGTCGACGGCGAGGGCGATGTCGGAGTAGGAGCGGGTCTCGCCATAGGGAATTTGTTGCAGCTGCGCCCAGACGCCGAGTTCGAAGGGGGCGCCCCGCACCACGAGCGGGACCGAAAATTCCTGCCGGGTGCCCGCGAAGTATTCATCGAGTTCACGCTGCAGCTGATCGAGGTGGGGATGATGCCCGGCGATGATTGGCCCGTTGAACCATTTCCGGAGCCGGGGCGCCTGCTGTTCGAGCCGGGCGATGTCGCCGAATTCGAGGAGGCAGACGCCATCGTCCACCGCCGCCGCGACCAGTGAGCCAAGTGGTGACTGGAACGAGACGGCGGTGACCGGTTCGCCACTCCTGGCGCGCCCGGGGGAGGTGCCGACCAGGCGACCAAACGCCTCGCGGAACCCGCTATGTGATTCGTAACCCGACTCGATGATGACCTGATCGAGCGAGTCTCCTTGCTTCAGGCGGCGTTGTGCGTTGGCCACTTTCTGTCCCCGTGCCCAGGCGTGGAAGGTGATGCCGTGATGGCGGCGGAAATGTCTGCGAATCCGCACCGGATCGAGCCCCGCATCGGCGAGGTCGGCATCGGTGACCCGGCCATCACCGATTTTGGCGAGCAGTGTGGCAAGCTGGGGCATCCACTCCGGCTCGGCGGCGGCAAGCTCGGGTCGGCAGCGCAGGCAGGCTCTGAAGCCGGCAGCACATGCCTCGTCGAGGGTGGCAAAGAACCGCAGGTGCTCCGGTTTGGCGGGACGCGAAGGGCAGACCGGCCGGCAGGCGATCCCGGTAGTGCTCACGGCAAAGACAAAGAGCCCGTCCCAATTCGGGTCGCGTGCGCTGACGGCACGGAGCAGCGTCTTTCGGGGCGGCAGTGAAGTCACGGAGGTCATGGATGCAGTGTACCGGGACCGCCCCGACGACGCCACCGATGGTTGGACAGTGAATCCCCGGCCTTGCCGTGGCGAACACGGATGGGGATTCTTCGGGGCCCACACCCGACCCGCCCCTGCACGTGGAGTCGAGCCGTATGACGGAAAAATCCCTCCAGGTTTACGAAACCCCGAACATCCGGGTCACCTTCGATCCGAATATCTGCCAGCATTCAGGCGTTTGCCTGCGGGCCCTGCCGCCGGTGTTCGACGTGACCCGCCCGCGATGGGTGCGCCCGGAGCTGGCGGACCCCGCAGCGGTACTTGCCGCTGTCGCCAAGTGTCCGTCCGGGGCGCTCAAGGCACAGCTGGTGACCGGAGTGCATCGCGGTATTGATCGGTGACCCGCTGATGCCGATGCCAGGCGACGACATTGCCCTGCGACTTGGTGCAGCCGCGCTGGTCGGCTCACTGCTCGGACTCAATCGCGAGCTCAAGCACAAGCCTGCCGGGTTGCGCACATTGGCACTCGTCGGGCTCGGTGCTTCCGTGGCCGCGATTGCGAGTGTCGAGCTTGGTGGTGGCGGCCCCGATTCAGTCTCGCGTATCGCGCAGGGCGTGATGACCGGAATCGGTTTTCTCGGTGCCGGTGTCATCCTGCGGCGCGACAGCGATCAGGGCATCACCGGTTTGACGACGGCGGCCTCGATCTGGGTGACTGCGGTGCTCGGGCTCGCCTGTGGGCTGGGACAGTGGCGGCTCGCCTCGGTGGGCGTCGCGTTCGCGCTGGGGATTCTCGTGGTAGGGGCAGCGGTGGAGGGATTCCTCCACCGCTGGGTCCATCGTCATTCGAGCGCTAGTGTACCGTGATTTCCTTGATGCCCTGGGAAGTGGTACCGAGAAAGGTCTCGATCTGATAGCTGCCGGCCGCCCACGGCTTGGCCTGCGCGAAACGGAGCGAGACAATGGTGAAACCGGTTGAATCAGGCGCGTGAAGCTTCACGCCGATCGAGTCGACCAGCTGGGCTCCCTTCCGCAACAGGCCACTCACTTCGTCACCGTCCTTGGTGAACTGGGCGCGCACGGAGACGACGATAGTGTCACCCACCGCAAACTTGTCGGTGGAGCCACCGGTGAGACGGCCGGTCGAGTCGACCTGACGTCCGATATCGAAGCCCACGACATGCGGCGTCTTGGGCATCACCGGGGCGGCTGCCAGCAGCGAGTCGGCCGCGGCATCGGACGAATCAGTCTTGCCGCACGCGGCGAGACCGGCGAGGAGTGCGAGCGAGAGCAGTCGTGTGCGGATGATCATATGACGGTCGTATTCCTGGGTTCAGAGGGTCAACTGGGTTTGCGAAAGAGTCCGCCGACCATGCCGGCGATGTCGTCGAGGGCGGAGCCGTCCTGATTGCGATCGAGCAGGCGCATCATCCCCTGCATCAGCCCAGGCGCGTTGGCGGTGATCGAGGCGCCCTCGCGCGTCAACGTGTCTTGCAGACCACCGGCATCGAGTCCGCCCTGGTTCTTGGCGCGGCCGAGTGCGCCCATCACCAGCGGCGCAAGCATGCCGAGGAGCTGGCCCATCCCCTGACCGCCGATCCCCGTCGCCTGTCCCAGACCGTCCTGTACCTGGGCCTGACGGTCACCGAAAATGTGGCCGAGGATGCCGGAACCCGCGGCACCGCCGCCCGAACTGAGCAGGTCGCCGATGTCGTCGAGCACCGAGCCATCGTGATCCTTGTCGAGAGCGGCGAGCAGCGACGATGCGCCTTCGCCGTTCTGCGCATTCCGCGCGAGGCCACCCAGCAGCACCGGGAGGGCGCTCTCGACCGCCTGCCGCGCCTGCGACTCATCGACGCCCAGCTTGGCGGCGATGCTCGCGAGCGCACCGGGGCGGTCGAGTTCCGCCATCACCGTTCCGAGAACTTCGCTCATCTCCCACCGCCTTCCTGCTTCGGGGTAAGTTGTTCCGGCACTCTCGGGGAAGCTATCCCGCCTGCGAGGGGAGCGCCAATGCAGCAGAACCGGGAGCCTGCGTGACAATTCGGCTGGTGGTCTTCGATCTGTCGGGTACGACCGTCCATGACGGCGGCGGGGTCGTCCGCCGCACCTTGCGCGACGTGCTCGCCGGGGTCGGTCTGGAGTTGCGCGAAGGCGCGCTCGAGGGAGTGGCCGGGCTCCCCAAGCGGACCGCCATCCGGACCCTGCTCGAGGGACACGGCCGCGACGAACTCCTCGATCGCCTCGACTCGCTCCACGCCGATTTCGCGAGCCGGATGCGTCGCTGGTATCGCGATGATCCGGCCGTGCGCGAGGTCACCGGCGCGACCGAGACCTTCCGCGCGCTGCACGCTGCAGGAATCCAGGTGGCGATCGCCACCGGCTTCACCCGCGATGTGCTCGATGTGGTGCTGGCGCGGCTCGGCTGGGTCGGTGCCGACTCGCCGGTGAACGCGACACGCGCGAGCGACGAAGTGAAGCGCTCACGCCCCTGGCCCGACGCGATCGAATCGCTCCGGAAGAGTGCCGGCGACCTCCCCGCCGCCGCGGTCGCGAAGGTCGGCGACACTGCTGCCGATTTGCAGGAAGGCACGATGGCGCGTTGCGGTCTCGTGGTCGGCGTGCTGACTGGCGGGCACGCTCGCGAAGTGCTCGAGGCGCAACCACACGATCAGATCATCGGCAGCCTGGCCGAGCTGCCCTCGCTGCTCGAACGCTTGCAGCTCCTTCCCGCTCAGGCGACCACATAGGCTTCCATCGCGAAATACTCGGCCAGGCCGAGTCGATCGACGATCGCTGCCGTCTCCTTGTTGCGACTCTCCACCCGCTGCCAGAACTCGCGCTCGTCGGCACCCGGAAAGGGCGCCGAATCCTTCTGGGTCTGGTGCTTGAAGATCGCCTGGATCTTGAGGTGCAGCTCTTCCTGCGCCAGCGGCACCAGCCAGGTCGCTTCGGTAATCGGCCACTCCTGCCACGCACCACGATAGAGCCAGACGTCTGGCCGACCCGCACCGTCGGGATAGAGCTCCGCGAGGGCAAGATCGATGGCATCCTTGCAGAGCCGATGCGTGCCGTGCGGATCGGAGAGGTCTCCCGCCACCAGCAACAGGTCGGGACGCTCCTCCTCAAGTAGCGCGCGCACTACTGCGATATCGGCCGGTCCGACTGGATCCTTCTTCACCTTGCCGGTCCGGTAGAACGGCAAGTTCAGGAAGCGGGCATTTTCCCGATGCAATCCGATCGTCTCGATGCCGCTCACGGCCTCGGCCTCGCGAATGATCCGCTTGAGATCGAGGACTTCCTGGATATCCACCTCGCCCGGTGCCTTCTCGGCGAGGAATTTCCGCACCCGCGCGGCCAGCGTGTCGACGTTCCGCCGCCCGAGATGCGCATCCGCCGCGAGGCGCTCGAGCACGTCGACATAGCGGAGCACGTCGTGATCGAACACGGCGATGTTGCCACTCGTCATGTAGGCCACGACAATGTGGTTCTCGTTCAGCGTCAGCTTGCGCAGGATGCCGCCGGCCGAGATGACGTCGTCGTCCGGGTGCGGCGAGAAGCAGATCACCTTCTGTTTGCGCGGGAGCTTGGAGCGACCGCGGATCTTCGCGCCGAGCGCATTGAACACCAGACCGTTGACTACGCCGGGCGCGCCGTAGAGCGCCAGCAGCGACCCGAGATGGTGCTCGACGTAGTCTGTTTCGGTGAGCTTCAGCATCGCGCGGCCAACCGTGCGCGAAAGCCAGGTCACCGCGCGGATCGCGAGCTCAGTGGTCCAGTGCACCTCATCCACGAGCCACGGCGTGGCGACCCGGGTGAGGTCGGCCGCTGCCGCATTGTCGCAGTACACCGTGACGCCGGGATGCCGCTGCAGGAAGGTCGCGGCAACCTGATGGTCGATGTCGCCCTCGATGGCGCGGCGGAGGATGGTCGCCTTGTGTTCGCCGGTGGCGAGCAGACAGATCTCGCGGGCCTCGAGGATCGAGGCGACACCCATGGTGATCGCCTCGCGCGGGACGTTCTGCGCTCCGAAAAAGTCGGCGGCCGCATCGCGACGGGTGAGGGTGTCGAGGGTGATCAGCCGGGTGCGGGATTCGGCGCCGGAGCCGGGTTCGTTGAAGCCGATGTGACCAGTCTTGCCAATGCCAAGCAATTGCAGATCGATCCCACCGGCGGCGCGAATGGCGGCTTCGTATGCGGCGCACGCGTCCGCTGCCTGCTCGCGGGGAATCTCCCCCGGTGGCAGATGGGTGCGGGCCGGGTCGAGGTCGACCAGATCGAAGAGCTGTTCCCGCATGAAGCGGTGATAGCTGTGGATCGAGTCCGGCGACATCGGCCAGTACTCGTCGAGATTGAAGGTGGTGACGCCGCGAAACGAGAGCCCCTCCTCGCGATGCATCCGCACCAACTCGTGATACACGCCGACCGGAGTCGAGCCGGTGGCGAGACCGAGGACGCAGGGGCATCCCGCGGCCGCCCGTTCGCGAATCAGGGTCGCAATTCGGGACGCCACCGCACGCGCGAGGTCATCTGGCTGGGCGAAGATGTCGACTCGCAGGCGCTCCAGGCGCCGGGCGTCGCTTTCCATGGCTGGCTCGTTTTGGGGTTGGCGTCGGAAGGTAACCCGCTGCCATTGACGGTTTGGACTTTCGGGGTGTACGTCCTTACGCCGGAGGCTCGTCCCCCGCGACGCTCCGTCCTGCTTCCTCGCCCTGGAGAATCCCGTGTCGCATTCCCGAATGACCGCCGTTGTGCTCGGCCTCTTCCTCGCCGCAGCACCCCTTGCCGCACAGGCGCCGGCCGGTGCCACCGGCAAGTGTGGTGACGGCACCGGCACCAGCGCCAAGACCAAGAGCGGCGCGTGCTCGAATCATGGAGGTGTGAAAGAGTGGTACGGTCCCGCGGCAACTCCGCCGGCGGCGCCGCCCAAGGCCTCCCCGTCGCCGCGCTCGACGCCGGCGGCGAAGATGGCGCCCCCAGCGATGGCTCCTGCGAACGCGACGGGTCGTTGCACCGATGGTACCACCACGGCCGCGAAGACCAAGAGCGGCGCCTGCTCGAACCATGGTGGCGTCAAGGAATGGTTTGGTGTGGCGACGGCGGCACCGGCCCCGATGCCAGCCCCGCCTCGCGCGACGCCGTCACCTCGTGCTGCGCCGCCTGCCGCGGCCCCTGCGACGGTGCCGACTCGTGCGATTCCCGGGTCACCCGCTGGCGCGAGCGCACTCTGCAACGACGGGACCTACTCGCACAGCCAGCATCGCAGCGGTAGCTGCTCCAGCCATGGTGGCGTGAAGCAGTGGCTCAAGGAGCTTCCGCCGAGCTGATGTCGGCGCCAGGAGTGGTTTCGGGGGCGCTGCGACCGGCTTCGCGCAGCGCTCGCCGAAGCAGGAATTCGATCTGGGCATTGAGAGAGCGCAAGTCGTCCGCCGCCCACCGCTGCATCGCGGTGTGCAATCCTGGGTCGAGGCGGAGAAGAAACGGCTTGCGCTCGCTCACGTGATGCTCAGGTGTAGAGTGAGCCAGTGTTCACTACTGGCTGCATCGGCTGTTCGGCGCAGAGCGTCACCAGCAGGTTCGACACCATCGCCGCCTTCCGCTCGTCGTCCAGCTTCACCATCCCCTTCTCCTCGATCAGCTTCAGGGCCATGTCGACCATCGACACGGCGCCCTCGACGATCAGTACGCGCGCAGCGATGATGGCGCTCGCCTGCTGGCGACGGAGCATCGCATTGGCGATTTCCGGCGCATAGGCCAGGTGCGCCAGCCGTGCCTCGAGCACCTTCATGCCGGCCTTCGCGAGCCGCGCCTGCACCTCGCTCGCAAGCTGCTCCGAGATGTCGGCGGCGTTGTGGCTCAGCGACCGGATCTCATTGCTGTTGGAGTCATACGGGTACTGCGACGCCAGCGCTCGCACGGCCGACTCGCTCTGCACCCGGACGTAATCCTCATAGTTGTCGACCTCGAACAGCGCCTCGGCCGAATCGACCACCTGCCACACCACGATGGCACCGATCTCGATCGGATTCGATCCGTGGTCGTTCACCTTGAGCTTGGCGGTCTCGAAGTTCCGGATCCGGAGCGAGATCGCCTGCTTCTTGTAGAAGGGGTTGGCCCACCAGAGGCCGGAGGTCTTGACCGACCCCACGTAGGTGCCGAACAGCGTCAGCACCCGCGCCTGGTTGGGCTGCACCGAGAAGATGCCGCCCTGGATGATCATCAGCAGGACAAAGGCGACCATCGCCGGGACGATGATCGCGGGATTCTGGCTCTCGGCGCCGGTGAAAAAGGTGTAACCCACGGCGGCATACCCGGCGAGGAGGGCGACCTGCACCACCAGACCGTTGACCGCTTTCCGTTCGATTTCACGTACCATGGAACCCTTCCAGTAGAAGTGATATCACAATCATATCGTCAAGGTATCGACCTGTCCAGCCCCCCATTTCCCCCTCCATGTGCCCTCCCGAGCCTTTTCCTCGTAGCTTTCCCGGATCACCGACCTCCTCGCCTACCGCACCGGCCGCCGTCTGGGCCTCCTCCTCACCGGCTACCTCGCACTGGTCGTGGGCGCCATCACGCTCGCGCCGTTCCAGTTCCAGGTGCCGGCCGCCTTCCACGCCTCCTGGATGGTGCTGGATTCGGGGTGGGTGAGTGACCTGTTGCTCAACATCGTGCTCTTCCTGCCGTTTGGATTCATCGCCCGTCGCATTCCCGCGCTCTCTCGCGGGAGTGCGATGGTGGTGTTGCTCGCGGGGCTGCTGCTGAGCGGGTCGATCGAGACAGCGCAACTCTTTCTGGCGCCGCGCTATTCCACCGTGAGTGATCTCGCCGCCAACGGACTCGGGGCCTGGGCGGGCGCGGTCCTCTCCGATATCGTGGGTCGTCGACTCGGCGAAGGTCGCACGCTCATCGGGCGCCTCCTGCTCGATCTGCCACTGATGGGGTTCGTCTACCTGCTGGTGCCGTTGATGTGGCTCGATGGACTCGCCACCGGCGGATCACCCGATCGCCTCTGGGCACTGGTGCCGCTGGTGAGTTCCGGGGCGCTCGCACTCGCTGCCGTCGCCGCGAGCGATACTGCGGGGCAGGCCGAGCTCGAGGGACGGGAGCATGTCTTCTCCGCCGGCCTGGGTGTGGCCGCGCTCTTCTGGTATCTGCTCGGCGCGATCCCGGCGTTGCGAGCGGCTCCCGTCGCCGTGTTGGTGGGGGCGTTGCTCGTGGTGCTCGTCACCTTCGCGGCACGACTGCTCTGGCGCGGCGCAGTGCGACACGATCGCCGACTCGAACCCCAAGTAGTCCGCTTGCTGTTGCCGCTGGTGCTGCTCTACCTCACGGCGCTGGCGCGGAGTGGCGGTGAGCTCTACCACGCGGGGAGTGGCGAGATCGCCCGGGTGACCATCCTGCGCTGGCTCGAGCGTGGTGCCGGATTCACCTTGCTCGGCTATCTCGTGGCCGAATGGCGGGGTCGTCGCGAAGAATTGCTGCCGCGCACGATGCTGGCACCGATGCTGGTTGCCGCCCTGCTCTTTGCCGTGCTCACGCGCTTCAACGAGGCGCCTCGCGATGTGGCGGCACTGGTGGTGACGCTCGCTGCCACGGCGTTTGGTGCGTTGCTGTACGCCTTCCAGCGGGCGCATATTCTCGCACTGCTCGGCCGAGCGGAGGCAGCTGGAGAGTGAAGCGGTACGCCCCCGTCGTCGCCATCCTTGCTGTCCTGGCCGCCTGCAGTAGTGATGCCGTTGCCCCGACGCCTCCCGCGACCAGCCCGGTCACCCAAATCGCCGCGATCCGGAATGGTCCGACGAATGTCACCCTGCTCGCGGCATGGGCGGCGTCCGCCTCGCGCGTCTGGGTGGCGGGACAGGCGGGTGTGATCCTCGCATGGGACGGCACGTCGTGGCAGTCGGAGTCGATCGAGACCGCAGAAACCATCACGGGGCTCTGGGGCGCCGACAGCACCGATCTGCTCGCCGTCGGGAGCAGCGGCAATCTGTATCACCGCGTCGGCGCCACCTGGCAAGGTGAACCGCTGCTGCCCGGTGTGACCTGGCTTGATGTCTGGGGACTCGATCGTGACCGGGTCTGGGCGGTGGGAAACGGCGGCGCGATCATGCGACGCACGAACGGACGCTGGGCATTGATGCCGACGCCGCAGCCCGCGGAACTCTGGGGGATCTGGGGCGCAAGCGAGGATGCCCTCGTCGCGGTGGGTCAGAGCGGCGTCATTCTCGAATGCTGCACCACCGGCGCGTGGCGCGCCGTGCCTTCGCCCACGACCGAAGGGCTCTTCGCGGTAGCGGGTGATGGCGCGGGACGGATCGTTGCGGTGGGTCGCGCCGGCACCATCGTGGTGCGAGAGAACAACGTGTGGCGGAAGGTCGCCTCGCCAACCAACCTGACGCTCTTTGCAGTCTGGAGCGATGGCGCCGGGCGTTTCTACGCCGCAGGAGATGGTGGCCGGATCCTGTCGGGCGACGGTGTGACGTGGAGCATCGTTCCGACCTCGACTCCGCGTGAGAATCTTCGCGCCATTACCGGCGCCGGCGGCCGGCGCTTCGCCGCCGGGTGGTTCGGCACCGTGCTCGATGATGCTGCTGGCTGGAAGCCGACGCTCGAAGGCGGCGTGCTCTACGCGGTGCACGCGCCGGCCGATGGGCGCGCGCTCGCGGTGGGGCAGGGTGGTCTCGCCTATGCTCGCAATGGCGCCGGAGTCTGGGAGCCGGCCGCGCTGCCGACGACGGCATCGCTCTACGGCATCGCAGGACCCTCATCGACCGCACGGCTTGTTGTTGGTGACAGCGGCACCATCCTGCGCTACGATGGCAGCAGCTGGCAACGCGAGGCCTCGCCGTATTCCGGCCTGCTCCGCTCGGTGTGGTGGGCCCCCGATGGCCGCGCAATGGCCGTCGGCGCCGAGGGAACGGCACTGGCGTGGGAAGGAGGCTCCTGGCGCACGATGAGCACACCCACCAGAAATTTCCTGCGTCACGTCTGGGGCAACTCGTGGAGTGATGTCTGGGCCGTCGGCGATAGCGGCACCGCGCTGCATTTCGATGGCGCGCGATGGCAACGGGTGGTGGTGCCCAGCGGCGAATTGTTGCGCGGGGTGTGGGGTCGATCGTCCCGCGATGTCTGGATCGTCGGCGAGGCAGGCACCGTGCTCCACTGGACCGGCAGTGAATGGCAGGTCCTGCCGCCACCATTCGTCGACGCGGTGCGCGCGGTGCGCGGCGTGGCGGAACACACCTACATCGTCGGCGCGCACGGCGAGGCGTTCCGGTGGACCAACAATGGTTGGGTGCTGATGGACTCAGGGCTGCCGGTACTGCTGGTGGGACTTGATGGATCGCCCGGTCTGCCATTCGTGGCGGTTGGCGAGCTCGCGACCATCATCGAGGGACGGATGTAGTCAGGGCGCTGGTGGATTGCTCACAAAGATCGCGACCGCACCAAGTCCCTTGGCCACGCGACTCCCGTGCTCGGCACCAAGTACCGTGATCATGGTGGAGAGTGCGTCCGACATCATCCCGAGGGGATGAATCACCGTGGCCTGTGTCGGCGAGGTGAGGGCGCGTCCGGTGCGCGGGTCGATCACATGGGAATAGCGCACTCCCCCGACATCGAGATGTTGCTCACCCGGTCCCGAGGTGCCGACGGCGACCCGCGCCAGCACGAGGGTGGTGTCGCCTCGCGCTGTTGCAACCGCGACTCGCCAGCCGGCTTCACCGGGTGGAGAATCACCGAGGACAATGTCGCCACCGGCATCGAGCATCACGCTTGCGAATCCGTGTTGCTGCAACACCTGTCGCGCGCTGTCGAGGATGTACCCCTTGGCGATCCCGCCAAAGTCGAGCCGCATCCCCTCGGCATCAAGCTTGATGGCGCCTCGTGTGCGGTCGACGTGAACCCGTCGCCATCCCACCGCGTGCCGGGCCCGGGCGATCGCACTCTCCGTGGGAAGGACGCCGCTGCCCCTGGCTTCGCGCCAGACTGCGACCAGCGGACCGACGGTGGGATCGAAGGCACCGTGGCTGGCCCGCGCAACCGCGAGCGCGCGAGTCGTCAGCTGCAGGAGTGGTTCGCTGACGGTGACCCATTCGCCGTGATGCGCACCGAGGCGGCGGGCTTCACTGGTGGGGCGCCAATCCGAGAAGGTCTGTTCCAGTTCGGCAATCGCGGCATAGGCTGCGCGCGCGGCGGCATCGGCTCCGGCGCGATCGGCGGTCGCGACCACCAGCCGGACCTCGACGCCGAGGTGCAATTGCCGATACTCCTGCCGTGGCCCCTGTGCAATTGCGGGGAGCGGGTGCAACTTGAGGATCATCGCGGCGGTAGCCACGATGCATCGCATACTCCATCGTCCCGATCGCATATCCCATGAAAGTATCCCGACGCACGCATTCACTGCTGGTGATGAGTCTGTTGGTCGCGGGTGCCGGCACTGCGGCGGCACAGGGCAGCGAGCGCTTCGTGCCCTACACCGACACCATCCCGGGCGCCCTCCTCTCGTTCGTGATGCTGCCAGTGCCGGCCGGTACCATCACGGTGAGCACGGCCACCGGCCCGCTGAAGGTTCCGGTGGCGGCGTTCTGGATCGCGAAGAGCGAGATCACCTGGGACATGTACGACATCTTCGCCTTCCGGCTCGATGTGCCCCGTGACGAGCGACCGAAGATCGACATCTCGGCGCGGCCCTCGCGCCCGTATGGCGCCCCCGACAAGGGGTATGGCCACTCGGGATTTCCTGCGATCGGGATGACCGCGACTGCAGCCGAAGCGTTTGCGCGCTGGATTTCGGCGAAGACCGGCCACAGCTATCGCATCGCGACCGACGCCGAGTGGACCCACGCCGCCGAACTCGCGTTTGGCACGTCGCCGCTCAGTCGGCAGCGGCTCGATGCGACCGCGTGGACCCGCGAGAACGCCGATGCGCAGACGCACGCCGTCGGACTCAAGCTCAATGACCGGATCGGCGTGCAGGATCTGTTCGGCAATGCTGCCGAATGGGTCACGACGGCCGACAGCGGGTTCGCGCTGCGTGGCGGCAGCTACCGCGATCCGGCCGCCCAGATCACGACCGTGTGGAGTGCCCGGCAGGATCCGACGTGGAACCAGACCGATCCACAGATTCCGAAGAGTCGCTGGTGGTTGTCCGATGCCCCCTTTACCGGTATTCGCCTCGTGAGGGTCCCGTGAGTGTAGATCGTCGTACCTTCGTGCAATTCACTGGCGCCGCTGCGGCCGCGCTCACGCTTCCGCGCCGTGCCTTCGGCATCGGCCGACCCGACGCCGACCCGATTCGCATCGGCGTGATCGGTTGCGGTGGTCGTGGCACCGGCGCGGTCCGCGACGCGCTCATGGCGAGCGAGAACGTCACCCTGGTCGCGATGGGCGATCTCTTTCCCGATCACCTCTCGAGCGCGCGCGAGCAGTTCGCCAAACTGGCCACCACCGACGCCGGCTTTGCGGCGAAATACAAGGTGACCCCCGAGCGTACGTTTACCGGCCTCGATGCCTACAAGCAGGTACTGGCAAGCGACATCGATCTGGTGATCCTGGCCACGCCGCCCGCGTTCCGTGCCGATCATCTTGCCGCCGCCGTGGCCGCGGGCAAGCACATCTTCATGGAGAAGCCGGTGGCCGTCGACGTCGTCGGTGCCCTCTCCGTGATCGCCTCCGGCGAAGCGGCCAAGGCGAAGGGGCTCGCTGTGGTGTGCGGCACCCAGCGTCGTCACGATCCGCGCTACATCGAAACCATCCGGCGGATCCACGACGGCGAAATCGGCGAGCTGATCACCGGCTCGGTGGCCTGGAACCAGGGTGGTCTCTGGAATTTTCCGCGCAAGCCGGACTGGAGTGATGCCGAGTGGCAGCTGCGCAACTGGCTCTACTTCACCTGGCTCAGCGGCGACCATATCGTCGAACAGCACGTGCACAACCTCGACGTGGCCAACTGGGTCATGGGATCGGTACCGGTCCGGGCCATGGGAGTGGGCGGACGCCAGGCGCGTACCTCGCCGGATTACGGCCACATCTTCGATCACTTCGCCATCGAATACGAATACCCGGGCGGCGTGCGCGTGAACTCGATGTGTCGTCAGCAGGACGGCACCGCCTCGAACGTCGGCGAGCGCTTCGTCGGCACCAAGGGGACATCCAACGCCTACGACCGGATCGAAGGGAAGAAGTCGTGGAAGTGGAGCACGGCCGGCAACATCCTGCCGTACGTCGAGGAGCACCGCGATCTGGTCGCGAGCATTCGCTCCGGCAAGCCGCTCAATGAGGCACGCCGCATTGCCGAGAGCACGCTCACGGCAATCATGGGGCGCGAGGCCGCGTACACCGGCCAGGTGATCACCTGGGAAAAGTTGCTGCAGACGCCGCAGAGCATCCGGCCGCCGCTGGCATCCCTCGGCCCACTCGCCACGCCGCCGGTGCCGGTGCCGGGACAGACGGTGTTGATGCGGGGGTTCAATAGCGGGTGGTAACCTGAGAAGGAAGTACACAGGGTCGCAGGAGCGTTGGCAGCGGGTAAGACGGCTTCGCTCTTCACAAACAGAACCCGGATCGTCTGGCGCGGTGACTCATCCTTAGGGGTGAGCCACCGCGCTCTGGTTTTGTGCCGGTCGAGTCGGTCGCATCGACCCGCCATCGCCGCAATGTCGACAGCAGCAACGAAAT
>JBDSMX010000266.1:0-7447 GCA_039915645.1 Gemmatimonadales bacterium
TCATCTCGTCATCGCTCATCGGTTCGGAGAACTTCATCGAGATCTCTTCGAACTTCGTGAGCAATGCGCGGACATCGGCGAGGGCTTCCTCGACGTTGCCTCGCACATCCTTGGTATTGTCGAGGACGGGTTCCTGCGGCAGGTAGCCGATGCGGACGCCATCGGCCGGCTTCGCTTCGCCGAGGAAGTCCTGATCGACACCGGCCATGATCTTGAGCAGCGACGACTTGCCGCTGCCATTGGAGCCGATCACGCCGATCTTGGCGCCGGGATAGAACGAGAGGTAGATCCCCTTGAGGATCTCGCGCTTCGGCGGAACGATCTTCCGAAGGTCGCGCATGGTGAAGATGTATTGATGGCTCATGGGGCCAAAATACTCGAACAGGGCGGCAAGCGCGCCTGACCCGCCTAGCTTTCGGAATGCTTCTCCCCCTCCTGCTCGCCCTGATGCAGCGCCGCGACTGTACCGGGGCGGCAACCCCAGTGGTCGCGCCTGAGGGCTATTGCGTCCGGGTCTTTGCCGCCCGGGTCGGCGCGGTCCGGCATCTGGTGGTCCATCCCTCCGGCACAATCGTGGTGGCGACCAAGACGCGCCCGGGACTGCTTCGGCTGCGCGACACCACCGGCGATGGCGTTGCCGACGTGATCGTCCCCTTCGGTCCCGGGCTCGGCGGAACCGGCGTCACCTGGTCAGCGGGCTGGCTCTACTTCGCCGCCGATGCGGGGGTTATCCGCTACCGCTGGCCCGCGGGGGCGACGGCTCCGGCCGACTCAGGCGAATGGATCGCGCGAAATCTGCCCGCTCGCTCGAAGGGGTCGGCGCACTACATGAAGGGGATTGCGATCGGACGTGACGGTACCGCCTACGTCTCGATCGGCTCCGGTTCCGACAACTGCCAGATGGCCGACCGGTTGAAAGGATCGCCCGGGAGGTGGCCCTGCGAGGAGCTCTCGACTCGCGCCGGGATCTGGCAGTTCACGCCGCCGACAGGGAAGGGTACGTGGCACGGCGAGAGGTATGCCGCGGGGCTTCGCAACGCGATGGCTATCGCGACGGATCCGCTATCGGGGCGCGTCTGGGCGGCGACGCATGGTCGCGACTATCTCAATCGGGTCTGGGGGTGGCCGGACTCCGTCTCGGCCGACCAGCCTGCCGAGTTGCTCGTCGACGCGACGCGGAATGCCGACTTTGGCTGGCCGTATTGTCACGGCCAATACACCGCTGCGCGGACACTCCTGATCCGATCGCCCGACTACGCCGGACATCGCGACATCGATTGTGCGACCCGGACGCCGCCGGCCATGGGCTTCCCCGGGCACTGGGCGCCGATGGCGATCGCCGTCGTCGCAAAGGAGCTTCCCGCGCCCTGGCGCAATGGCTTGCTGGTTGTGTTCCACGGATCGCGGAGCCGATCACCGCTTCCAGAGCAGGGCCACGGCGTCGTCTTTGTTCCGTTCGACGCGCGCGGCAATGTTCGTGGGTCGTCGCGCCAATTCATCGCGGCAGCCGGCCGACCGGGAGTCCTGCGTCTCGCAGGGATTGCAGTCGCCCCCGGCGGCGTCGTGTACCTCAGCGACGATGATCACGGCAAGATCTATCGCCTCGAACCCCGCAACCGGCACGACACTCGATGATGCGCAGAATCCTGTCAGGATGTGCACTGCTCTTCCTGCTGGGCGCTCGCGCGCCGGCGCAGGGTGTCGATTGTGATGGCTACCTCACCCAACTCGCGGTACCACCCGGCTTCTGTGCGCGCGTCTTCGCGACCAAGGTCGGCGCGGTGCGCCACCTGGTGGTATTGCCGAGTGGGTCGGTTGTCGCGGCGACACGCATCGCTCCCGGACTGATCCGACTCGTCGACGTGGATGGTGACGGCCGCGCCGATTCCACGATCGCGTTTGGCCCCGGAGACGGCGGTAGCGGGATTGCCTGGCGGGATGGCTGGCTCTACTTCGCCACCGACAACACCATCTATCGCTATCGCTGGCCGGCGAGCGCACGCGCTCCTGTCGGCGAGCCTGAGGTCGTGGCCACACACCTGCCCGAATCGGGCAACGGCTATGCGCACAACGCCAAGGGGATCGCGTTCAGCCGCGATGGTGCGCTGCATGTGTCGTTTGGTTCGGCAAGCGACAACTGCCAGCCCAACGAAGACGTTGCGGCCCCTGGAGAGTTTCCTTGCCCCGACCTGCGGACGCGAGCCGGCGTCTGGCGCTTCACGGCACCGGCATCCGGCAAGGGCGAGTGGCTGCGCACGCGTGAAGCGACCGGCCTGCGCAACGCGATGGCGCTCGGCACCGATCCCGCGAGCGGCCGCCTCTGGGCGGTCTCGCACGGCCGCGATTTTCTTGGCAA
This sequence comes from Gemmatimonadales bacterium, assembly GCA_039915645.1. Lineage (GTDB taxonomy): Bacteria > Gemmatimonadota > Gemmatimonadetes > Gemmatimonadales > GWC2-71-9 > Palsa-1233. Next base: position 2,357 of record JBDSMX010000266.1, read on the forward strand.
GATCTGGAAGTGGTCGGCACAGGAGTCGGCAATGCAGCCTGCCGAAATCATGGTGGAGATTGGTGCGGGAGCCGACTTCGGCTGGCCGTACTGCATGGGGAGCTACACGCCGTCCGGCACCTCGCTGATCCCCGCCCCCGAGTATCAGACCAGCCAGGCCCCCGAGACGAGGTGTGCCGGCAAGACGGCGCCGGCCACCGGCTACCCCGGTCACTGGGCGCCGATGGCGATCGCCTTCTCTCCCACGTCCTGGCCCGCAACGTGGGGGCAGGGAATGCTGATCGCGTTCCACGGGTCGCGGTCCCGGGCACCGCTTCCTGAGGATGGCCATTACCTCATCTATCAGCCGCTCGACGCCCTCGGAACTCCCCTCGGTGCCCCGCGGGTCCTGCTCCGCTCGTCGGGTCCGGTCGGTGATTTGCGCCTCTCAGGTGTGGCGGTCGGCCCGGCCGGAATCGTCTATCTCGCCGATGATGATCACGGCCGGATCTACCGGATCGAGCCGCGCTCCCCCACTCGGCGGTGATCCCGGCCGCAGGCGCTATAATTGAATGCTCGGTCGTCCCGTTTTCCGAACCTCCGACTCTGTGACTCCCATGCGACGCATTTACGTTTTGGCTCTTCCGGTCGCGGCACTCGCGCTGCTTGCCTTCCGGAACCCCGCTCCGCCGCGGTGCGATGCCGACAACGGCGGCCTGACGCTGGCGCCCGGTTTCTGCGCCTCGCTCTTCGCCACCGTGCCCGGTGCGCGGCATATCGCTGTGGCACCCAACGGCGATCTCTTCGTCGCCGCCCAGGGTCGTTCCGGCGGACTCTTCCTGCTGCGTGACCGCGACAAGGACGGCCACTCCGATACCACCGCGAGCTTTGCCGCCGGGTCGGGTACCGGTGTCGCGCTCGGCCGCGACGCGGTCTACTTCGCACTGACCGACCAGATCCTGCGCCTCGGTTACAAGAGCGGATCGCTTGCTCCCAAGGGTCCTGCAACGGTGGTGGTCTCGGGCCTGCCCACGGGCGGGCACACGGCGAAGACGCTGGCGATGGGGAAGGATGGTTTCCTCTTCGTCGATCACGGTTCCGCCACCAACTCGTGTCAGGTTGAGGACCGCAAGGAGAAGTCGCCGGGTCAGCAGCCCTGCGCCGAGCTCGCCGTGCGCGCGGGCATCTGGCGGTACGATGCCAGCAAGTCGAATCAGAAGCCGACCGATGGTGAGCGCTGGGCGACCGGCATGCGCAACATGATGGCCACTGCGGTCGAGCCGACCACCGGTGTGCTGTTCGGCGCGTCGCACGGCCGCGACCAGCTCTCGGCGAACTGGGGCTTCAGCGACAGTGACAACGCCGAGAAGCCGGCAGAAGAATTCGGGATGATCACCAAGGGAGCCGACTTCGGCTGGCCCTACTGCTATTTCGATCCGATCGCGCACCAGAAGGTGCAGGCGCCGGAGTATGGCGGCGATGGCATCAAGCAGGGCGAGTGCGGGCAAAAGACGCAGCCGCTGATCGCCTTCCCGGGTCACTGGGCGCCGCTCGCGCTCACGTTCTACACCGGGACCGCATTCGGCGCAGGATTCAACGGTGGCGCCTTCCTCGCTTTCCACGGTTCATGGAATCGTGCACCGTTGCCGCAGGCCGGGTACCGCGTCGTCTTCGTGCCGTTCAAGGGTGGCAAGCCGACCGGCCAGTACAGCTCCTTCGCCAGCGGTGCTGGTGGTGAGACTTCGGTGCGACCGAGCGGCGTTGCTGCCGCTCCCGATGGTAGTGCGCTCTACATCTCCTCCGACGCCAGCGGCAAAGTCTGGCGCGTGATTCCGACCCCCAAGTGATGAGGATCCTGATGAATCGTTCCACTCTGCTCGCCGCCCTGCTGCTCGCTCCTGCCGCCCTGATGGCGCAGGACGTCGGCCCCAAGGTCGGCGACATGGCGCCCGACTTCACGCTCCCCGCCGCCACGATGAATGGCGTCTCGGCCAAGCCCGTGATGCTCTCGAGTCTGCGAGGACGCACGGTGGTCCTGGCCTTCTTTCCGAAGGCGCGGACCTCGGGCTGCACCATCCAGATGAAGGCGTATCGCGACAAGTATGCCGATCTCTTCGGCGGCGGGAAGGATGTCACGCTCCTCGCCATCAGCACCGACTCGGCCGCGGCACTCGCCTCCTGGGCCACTGATGAGAAGTTCCCGTTCACCTTCGTCAGCGACGCCGGCAAGTCGGCCGGTGCAGCCTACTCCACCTTGCTCGAGGGGCGCCCCTACGAGAACCGGGTCGCCTTCGTGATCGGCAAGGACGGCCGGATCGCGAAGATCTTCCGCCCGTTCCGGGAAGTCGACGCCACCTCGTACACCGAGCTGGGCGAGGCGATCACCGCGTCGCGGGCCGCCAAGACCAAGTAATCCGCTTCCCGCTGGACCCAAGCGCCGCCGCCGGAGACCCCGTCGGCGGCGTTGTGTCAGGATTGAGGGGCCGGGGCTGCAACTCTCCCCCCCTTCGAGGCGTAACTATGTTCGAGTCGTTCGCTCAACGCCCAAATCCTTCGGAGATCGACCCTCATGATGCAGCGGAAGTCCCTTGGCCGGTCCGTGCCAGCGGCGCTGGCGCTCCTCGCGCTCGCCACCGTCGGCGGTCACGCCCAGGATCGCCTCAAGACGATGCCCGGGTACGAGCAGTACACCAAGATGGCCAGCCAGATCAATGGATCGGTCAAGTCCGGTGCCATCAATGCAACCTGGGTCGACAGCGGCAAGGCGTTGCAGTACAACCTCGACGGCAAGCTCTGGCGCTTCGATCTCGCCACGAAGAAGGCAAGCGAGGCCACGACGCCTGGCACGCCAGCGACGCAACCGGGCCGCGGACCGCGCGGCGCCGCCGGGGCGCCTGGACGTGGCCGACAGGCCACGACAGCGGCTTCGCCCGACGGCAAGCGCAAGGCGATCTACCGCGATCGGAATCTCTTCGTCGCCGACTCGAGCGGCAGCAACGAAGTCGCACTGACCACCGACGGCAATGAGAAGGATCGCATCAAGTACGGCACCGCCTCGTGGGTCTACGGCGAAGAGCTCGGGCAGCAGAGTGCGATGTGGTGGAATCCCTCGAGCACCCGCCTGGCGTACTACCGTTTCGATGAGAAGCCGGTTCCCGACTATTACCTCCAGCTCAATCAGACCAAGATCCAGAGCTCGCTCGACGTCGAGGCCTACCCCAAGGCCGGCGTCGACAATCCGGTGGTCGACATCTTCGTCTACGATCTCGCCGCGAAGAAGTCGGTGAAGCTCGACATCCGCGACGGCAAGCCGTGGAGCAACGACGTGGTTGGCCATTATGTCTACAACGTGAACTGGTCGCCCGACGGTACCGAGTTGCTGGTCAACCGCACCAATCGTCGCCAGCAGATCCTCGAGTTCGCGGCCTGCTCGCCCGAGACAGCCAAGTGCCGCGTCATCATTCACGAGGAATGGCCAACCGGCTGGGTCGAGAACACGCCCCAGATCCGCTGGCTCGAGGACAACAAGCGCTTCATCTGGGAGTCCGAGCGCAACGGATTCAAGAATTACTATCTCTACGACATCAGCGGAAAGCTGCTGAATCCGATCACCACCAATCAGTTCGAGTCGGTGGCGATCGTCCGTGTTGATGAGAAGGCCAAAACGCTCTGGTACACGGCGCGCGATGGTGACAATTACATGAAGGTGCAGCTGCATCGCGTGGGCCTCGATGGCAGGAAGGACATCCGCCTCACCGATCCGGCCTTCACTCACACGGTGAATCTCTCGCCCGATGCGAAGTACTTCACCGATGTGGCGCAGACCCATGATCAGGCCCCGGTGTCGCGCCTCAGGGACGCCAATGGCAAGCTGGTGTCCGAGCTGACCAGGAGCGACCTGAGCAAGTTCGAGTCGCTCGGGCTGAAGAAGGTCGAGATGTTCACCTATCTTGCAGCCGACGGGAAGACCAAGCTGCACGGCATGATTTCCTTCCCGTCCAACTTTGATCCGAACAAGAAGTATCCCATCCTGGTCCCGGTGTACGGCGGCCCGGCTTCAGCCGGAAGCACCTCGAGCGAACAGTTCCGCGCCGGCAATCCGCAGGCCGAATACGGGTTCCTGATCGTGAACCTCGACACCCGGGCAACGCCGGGGCAGGGGAAGCGCACGCTCGACGATCTCTATCTCAAGCTGGGTCAAACCGAGATGGACGATATGGCCGAGGGGATCAAGGCGCTCTGGAGCCGGCCGTACGTCGACAAGGCCCGCGTCGGAATTCATGGCACGTCGTACGGTGGCTACAGCTCGGTGATGGAGCTGCTCCGTCACCCGGATGTGTTCACCGTGGCCGCCGCGCAGTCGCCGGTGACCTCGTGGGATCACTACGACACGATCTATACCGAACGCTACATGTGGATTCCCGAGGAGAACAAGGAAGGCTACGAGAAGGGATCGGCGATGAAGTACGTCGACCAGCTCAAGGGCCGCCTGATGCTCTACTACGGCACCGCAGATGACAACGTGCACCCGAACAACATGATGCAGCTGATCCAGGCGTTGCAGAAGGCCGGCAAGAGCTTCGAGGTGCAGGTGGGCCCGGATCAGGGTCACTCTGCCATGAATCAACAGCGGATGATGGAGTTCTTCATCGAGAACCTGGTCCTGCGGAACCCGACCATTTCGTAAGCAATGCGAGTGAAGTGGTCAGCCGCTGGGCTGGCCACTCCCCTCCCTTGACGCCATCACGGACGCTTGCTATCGTACGTCGACAATTGAAGGGTTCGTGGTCATTTGCCGCTGCTTGCAACCACGTTAAATAAATGCTAAAAGTGCGAATTCGCCCGCGGCAGGTCCCTGCCTCGGGTTTTTTGTTGTCCCTGGGGCTCGACTTCCACGCCTGGTCGCAAGTGCGAAGGAGTTCCCCGTATGTCCGTAGTACTGCAGGCCCTCGGCACACCCACCTCCGAAATCATTGGCACCGCCGGCGCACCGGTGGTAGTGGCCATCGGGGGGATTTCCGCCAATCATCACATTGCAGCCAACACCGCCAATCCGGATCGAGGCTGGTGGGATCCCATCGTCGGCGAGGGTCGCGCCCTCGACCCGTCGCG
>JBDSMX010000031.1:0-12262 GCA_039915645.1 Gemmatimonadales bacterium
CCGCCAATGCCGTAGTCCTTCACATTGAGCGGCGTCGCACCCTTGAAGCGGATGATACTCCCCTGTCGCCAGACCCAGCCGGGGAGCCGTGCAGGACGGGTCTCACCATGAAGCGTGAAATGTCCCAGCAACACGACATCAATCGAATCACCATGCACCACGCCTGGCGACACCGAATCAAGTTGGAATCGGATCGCCGGATACTTCTCGACTTCGAGCGACGACCAGGTATCACGGTCGCGCTTGCCGTTCTGGCTACTCAACGATTTCGCGGGCGCCTCGACCCAGCCGTGGACTCGAGCGAGTCCATCGTTACTCGACATCTCGCCCTTCACCGTCGTGGTGGTGCCGGTGAATGCGCCCAGTGTGGCTTTGGCGTCGAAGGAGAGTGAGCCTCGCAGCGCGCTCGCGGCGGGATAGCCTTGCGCCACCAGTGAAGCGCAGGGCCACGCCCCGAGCATCACCAGCAAGCACAGTGCGATCCTTCGACGCTGTTCACGCATCAGCGCACCAGCGGCGCGCGTACCACCAGCCGACCAACCACCGCGTCACCAACCGTGCCATATCCTTCGGCGGTGACGCGCAGAGCACCAAGCGGGAACGTCACGCCGCCAAAGAGAGCTGCCCGCGCGAGATTCACCTCGACTTTTCGCCGATCGGTCTCGCCCTGCCCATTGGTAAAGTCCACCTGGAATCGTGGCCGCAGCATGCTGTACCCGACGCCAAGATGGGGTCGGACCTTGCCCTTGCCGCCGCCGACCACGGCCTCGACGCCGAACACGCCAGGTGACCAGCGATCATCGGAGATGGTGCCGCCGGAGCACTCGCTCGTCGGATCTTGCACCGCGTCCTTGTCGCAGACGATCGGCGCGTGCAGCGCACCGAGCACCCCCTCGGCTCGCAGGCCGAGCGCCCACGAGTTCGACAGGGCGAAGGGATGCGCGATGGCGAGGGAGACGAGATTCGCCTTGACGCCGCTCACTCGCACCGGGGGGATCCAGGCGGCCTCAAGCAGGAAGCCGCCAACCACCGCACTGAGTCGAGGACGGACCACCACCGGAATCGGATCAGTGTTCTCGGGCCCCTTGCCTGGACGACAGATGGTCGGCGTCGCCGTGCTCGCGTCAACCTTTGGCAGATTCGCGACCTCGACGCCGAAGCTCACGCCGTGCGGCTTCGCCACCGGCGCGCGCGCGCCGGTGAAGGCCATCGGCACCGAGAGGATGGCGAAGGTCTTGGCCTCGTTGGACTCCTTGCCCGGGAAGCAGTCTGCCTGTGCGTGCACGGCGACCGGGGCGAGGAGGAGGGCGGTGAGGACTCGCGAACGCGACATCATTGGACGATCACCGTGCCGCGCATTCCGGTGCTCGGGCTGCCGTGGACGCTGCAGAAGTACTTGTAGATACCCGGCGTGGTGAAGGTGAACTGGTACGTCTTCGGCGGATCGAAGCCTCCATTCGCGCCGGGGAAGGTCGGCGCGCCGGTCGGCAACAGGTCGTGGAAGCCATCCTGCCACACGAAGGTCACCGTGGTGCCCGCCGCAACAACAAGTGACGCTGGTTCGAATCGCGCGCCACCGGCGGTGTACAGCTTCACCGTGGCGGTTCCCGGAGGCAGCGCCACTCCGGTCGCGGTGAATCCGACGCTCGGGCCGGCAAGACTCCCCGCGAAGGCCGTGGCCGCTTGCGCGCCCGCAGTCGTGCCCAGGGTCCAGGACGACGTGGCAATGCCGTCTGCGCCGGACGTCGTCTGCTCCGGCTCGAAAAACGAATTCGCTCCGTCCGCCTGCCAGACGACCAACTCTCCGCCGGCGGGTGCCCCGCCTCGAGTGACGAGAACTCGTAGCTCATTCGTGAGTTGGGAACCGACATTCCCCGTTTGCCCATTCCCGGTAGCTCCGAGAAATGAGATGCCGATCGGCCCCGGCGTTGCGGTGAGGACGGTGGCAGCAAACTGTGCCGATGCAGTGCCGACTGTGGCATTTGCCGTCTGAATCCCGGCGGTGACGCCCACGGTCCAATTGGCCGTCGCGATGCCTTCACTGTTGGTGGGACCGTTGCCGCCGATCGCGCCACCGCTCGCCGTCCAGGTAATGGCTTGCCCCACGACAACGGCGCCGCCACGGGTCACCTTCACCTTGAGCGGAACGGCCAGCGCCTGACCACCGATGATCGTTTGTCCGTCGCCACTGGGCGTGCCTTTCTCGACCACGATCGGGGGTGGCGGCGGCGGGGGCGGCGGCGTGGTGCCACCATCACCACCACCACCGCAGGCGCTCGAAAGGGCCCCGAAAAGGAGCGCGAGGGAAAACGATGGTCGGCGCGGGCGCGTCATGCGTGGCCCCAATGGTTGGATTGGTTCGGCGGTTCGTCTCAACCTAGTATCTGCCAGCAAGGACGGGATCGGTAGCATTCCGGATCCCGGACATAAGACGCATGCTGGAGGACTTTGGACACTTACGAGGAGATGCGTGAGGGAGGAAAATTCACGACAGGGTGGGGCGGGGAGCACCCTCGGGATGCCCCCACGGCCGTCTCCGCAAGCCTATGGAACCAGCGCCTTCGGTCCCTTCAGATGCTTGTCGAGCCAGCCGGTCATTTCAGCGAGTGTCTGACCAATCGATTCACGCGCGGCGTAGCCGTGACGCTCACCAGGAAGCATCACGAGCCGCGCAGTCCCGCCGTTGCCCTTCACCGCTGCATACATCCGCTCCGACTGGATCGGGAAGGTGCCCTGGTTGTCGTCGTCGGTACCGTGGATGAAGAGAATCGGGTCCTTCACCTTGTCGGCATAGTTGAACGGCGCCATCCGGTTGTAGACATCCTCGGCCTCCCAGTAGGTGCGCTCCTCATTCTGGAAGCCGAAGGGAGTCAGCGAGCGATTGTACGCCCCGCTCCGAGCAATCCCCGCCTTGAAGAGCCGGGTATGCGCGAGCAGGTTCGCTGTCGTGAAGGCACCGTAGGAGTGTCCGCCAACGGCCATACGGTCACGGTCCCCGACCCCCATGGCGACCAGCGTGTCGATCGCGGCCTTCGCCGACATCTCGAGCTGCTCGATGTAGCTGTCGTTGGGCTCTTTCCCGTTGGCGCCGACAATCGGAAACGTCGGGTTGTCGAGCACACCGTAACCCTGCGTGAGCAGAAAGAGCTGCGAAGCGCCCGAGGGCCGTACGAAGCGGTACGGCGACCCGCTCACCTGCGAAGCCGCATCAGCCGAGCCGAACTCGGCCGGGTACACCCAGAGCAGGAACGGCAGTCGACCATCGCGGGATGCGTTGTATCCCGGCGGCAGGTAGAGCGTGCCGGAAAGCTTCACTCCGTCGGCCCTGGCGTAGGTGATGAGTTGCGAGGTGACGCCGGCGAATTCCGGCGCCGGGTCCTTCACATCGGTCAGTGCGATCGGTGCGCGGCGCAGGATGACATCGCGCTGGAAATAGTTTGCCGGCTCGGTCTTCGACTCACGACGAGTGAGGAAGGTGCCGGCGTCGGCGTCGAGTGCCGCCACGACACTTTCATAGTTCGGTGCCTGGGATCGAAAGAGCCGAGTGGTCTTGAGCGTCGCGAGATCGAGCCTGTCGAGGAACGGGCGATCGCCTTCCGACGACGCACCGGCGCCGGTGAGCCAGAGGGACTTCCCGTCACGCGAGAATTGCAGCAGCGATCGCCCGTCGGCCGTCTGCGTCATCATCGGTGAACCCGGGTCATTGTAGCGATCGTCGCTCGACCGCTCCCGGAGCAACCGCGGCGCGCTGCCAGGGTGAGACGGATCGAGGATCCAGGTCCGCGACTTCCGTTCCTTGGCATTGGATTCACTCAGGAGCGCGACGTTGCCGCGCCCCCAGGTGATTCCGCCGGCGCGCCATTCCGTTTCCGCGAGCGTGACGGCCGCTCCGGTGAACGGTGCATCGAGCGTGAGAATCCGGTCCCGCTTGGCCGCGGCCACGCGCGGATCGCCGCCATCGAGCGCCTCGGTCCAGAGCAGCGTCGCCATGGCATCATTGCGCCAGCGATACCCTCGCGGCCCGGGGAGGACTGCCCCACGCACATTCGGTGCACTCACGATCTTGGTGCGATCCTCGAGCACCTTCGCCACGCTGCCGTCACGACGCCACAGTTCGGTGCGCGCCGGGAAGCGACTCCATGGGAAGAGATAGGAAAAGGGACGATGGATCGTCGTGACGAGGAACCACTGATCATCGGGCGACGCGTTCACGGATGTCACCAGCCCGGATGCCCCGAACGGCGCCATCTTGCCATCCAGATCGACCATCATGTACTGCGTCGCGAAGTAGTAGTCGAACATCGCCTCGTCGGTCGCATCCTTGAGCAGGTCCTCGTACGTCGGCGCCGGGACGCCCTTCCCTTCCGTTTCCTGGGTGATTGCCGACGTCGGCGTGTTCGACCGGATCGGCGCTGCACCGCGGCCGGCCGGAATCGTGGCGCAGAGCAGCCGAGCCCCGCTATCGAGCCAGTCGCAGGCGGCGCCGTGAGCGAGATTCAGCACCGGGCCGGTGAGCCGGCGTACCTGGCCGGTGGTGTCAGAAAGGAAGAGCGAGATTCCCTGATCGGTCGTCTGGGTGAAGGTGAACTTCGCCCCGTCGGGAGCCCAGTCGGCGCCACTGAGTCGGCCGCCATCGGGCACGCGCACGGTGACCTGCGTGCGATCCTTGGCGCGCTGCAACGTCAGAGCGATGTACCCGGTAACGTTCGCGGGGCCATTCGTCCGCGGATCGATGCGACTTCCGGCGAGCTTGAGGTGTGGTGCCGCTACCTCCGTGATCGGGGCCAGCTGTCCCTTGCGCTCCGCGAGCACGAACCAGTTGCGTCGCGGTGAAAGCGAGAGCACCGGGGTCGGCCGGGCATCGAGCATCCGGGCAATGGCGGCAGGCGCATCGCGATAGCCTCCCTGCGCCGAGAGCGTGGTGGCCGGGGCGGCAACGATGCACAGGAACGCGGCAGCAGCACGACGAGACATGGATTCTCCGGGAGGGATGCGACCCTAGGTATCCTAGTGGGCAGCCGCCGCCCCGCAACCCGCACACCCCCTCTGGAGCCCTCACGATGTCTCGACTTGGATGCGCCATCACCTGGCTTGGCCACAGCGCTTTTCACCTCCAGTCTGAGCCGGAAGGACCCGGAATCCTGATTGACCCCTGGCTCGACAACCCCAAGGCCCCGGCCAACGCCCGCGAGCTCGCGGAGGCGGCCTCCCTCATCCTCCTCACCCATGGCCACTTCGACCACTTCGCTGGTGTCGCAGCTCTCGCCTCGAGGACCGGTGCCACCATCGCGACCAACTACGAACTGGCCTTCGAGCTCGGTGCCGAGGGAGTTCCGGAGACTCAGCTGGTCGGCTTCAACAAGGGCGGCTCAGCGACAGTGCACGGTGTCACGATCACGCTGACCCAGGCCTTTCATTCGTCTTCGATCCGGATGGAAGACGGCAGGGCGCGCTCCGTCGGTGATCCCTGCGGGCTGGTGATCGAGCTCGCCAACGGCACCGTGATCTACAACACCGGCGACACCTGCGTGTTCGGCGATATGGCACTCATCGCGGAGATCTATCGACCGAGCGTGTTGATGCTGCCGATCGGCGACTTATACACCATGGGCCCGCGGCAGGCGGCCAAGGCGTGCGAACTGGTCTCGCCGCAATGGATCCTCCCGCAACACTACGACACCTTCCCCGGTCTCCCCGGAACCCCTGACGCCCTCCGCGCCCTTCTGGCACCTGCGCTGCAGGACCGGCTGCTCACGCCGCCGCCCGGCGAAACAATCAGGTAGCTTCGACCATGGCCTCGATCTCACTGCTCGGAGTTCCGCTCGACCTCGGCGCATCCCGTCGCGGCGTCGAAATGGGTCCTTCTGCCGTCCGGCTGGCACAGCTGGCGGCGCGCCTGGAGTCACTCGGGCATCAGGTAACTGACACTGGCGATGTGGCGGTCCCTACCAGGGAGACACTCGGCTTTGCTGAGGGCCTCGACTACCTCCCCACCATCACCGCCGTCTGTCGCGAGGTCGCTCTCCGCACCGCGGCACTGGTGCGCAACGGCACCATCCCGTTGGTGCTGGGTGGCGACCACTCCGTCGCCGCGGGATCGGTGGCGGGTGTCTCGACCGCGCTCGCGGAACGTGGTGGCAAACTCGGACTCATCTGGCTCGACGCGCACGCCGACCTGAACACGCCCCAGAGCACCCTCAGCGGCAACGTGCACGGAATGCCGGTGGCGCATCTCCTCGGCCATGGTGACGCCGAGATGGCACGACTGGCCACCCCTGCTCCAGCGGTCCGTCCCGAACACACCGTCATCATCGGCGCCCGCGATCTCGACCAGGCCGAGCGCAGCAACGCGCGCGATTTCGGCGTGACGATCTACACGATGCGGGATCTCGATGAGCGCGGTCTGCGGACGGTGCTGGTCGAAGCAATCGAAAAGGTGAGCCGCGGCACCTCCGGCATTCACGTATCGCTCGACCTCGACTTCGTCGATCCGCAGGAAGCGCCGGGCGTCGGGACACCGGTGCGCGGCGGCGCCACCTACCGCGAGGCGCACCTCGCGATGGAGACGCTCTGGGACACCGGCCGCGTGGTCTCGATGGATCTCGTCGAGGTCAACCCGGTGCTCGATCGATTCAACCAGACCGCCGAACTCGCCGTGGGCCTGATGGCCAGCGCCTTCGGTCAACGCATCCTGTAGGGAGAGACTGATGGCAGAACAAGGTTCCTCGCGCGGGGCACTCATCATCGGCGTGGCGGTCGTGCTCGCCGCCCTCATCGCCGCCGGTGCCGTCTCGTCATTCAAGCGCGCGGGCGACGACATCACCGTGACGGGCTCGGCAAAGCGTGCCGTGCAAGCCGACCTCGCCGTGTGGCAACTCGATGTGAACGGCCAGGCTGGCACCCAGCTCGACGCCGCGCGGGTGGCGCGCGATGGCTCCATCCGGACCCGCGCCTTTCTCGCCAAGCAGGGATTTCCCGACAGCGCGATCACCGTCCGCGCCCCCACCACCTTCGCCGTCAATGAGTTCGTCAACGGCAGCGAGACCGGCCGGATCCTTGGCTACCGCGTGATGGTGCAGGTGGAACTCCGCACGCCCGACGTGGCCAAGGTCGCGGCTCTGGCCGGCGACGTCGGCGCGCTCCTGGGCGAGAACATTCCCGTCGTCGCGCAGGCGCCCCAGTACCTCTATGCCCGCCTCCCCGAACTGCGCGGACCGCTCCTGGCTGAGGCGACCCGCGACGCCAAGGCCCGGGCCGAGGAGATCCTCAAGGCAGTCGGGTCGAAAGTCGGCCGGATCAAGGCGGTCCGGGTCGGGGTTTTCCAGGTCACCAAGCGGAATTCCACCGAGGTCAACGACTACGGCATGTACGACACCAGCGACCGGGAGAAGGAAGTCACCTCCGTGGTCCGGGTGACCTTCGCACTGCAGTAGCCGCGCGGCTCAGCGGCGGATCTGGCCGCGAAAGAAGGTGGCTGGGCGGTGGTACCAGATTGAAACGTCGACTAAGGTGGACGGGGCCGCGACCCGATGCTAGAATCGTGAGTTGCTGACCAACTGCCTTTTTCGACGTGAGTGCCTGTGACCCTGCTGCGCCAGACCCGGAAGACCACCCTGCTCGCCGCCTTCCTGGTTGCGAGTGTCGCGGGCTCCCTCTCGGCGCAGTCGTCCACCTTCTCGAAGTCCGAGAAGCCGTTCGCGACCATCTCCCGCATGTTCAGCAAGGCGCCAGACCAGGACTCTCTGGTCCAGCTGGCGCGCGAACAGGTCGGCCTCCGCTACAAGATGGGAGCCAAGACGCCGGGGAAGGCGTTCGATTGCAGTGGCCTGGTCCAGTGGGTCATGGCTCGCTTCAACCTCGACGTGCCGCGGACGTCGCGCGAGCAGTCGAAGATCGGCCTCGAAATCCCCAAGGATCCCACCCAGCTCCTCCCCGGCGACCTGCTCTATTTCGGCAAGGGAAAGAAGGTCGATCATATCGGCATCTACGTTGGTGATGGCCGGTACGTCCACGCCGCGAATCGTCGCAAGGGTGTGATCGAGTCGTCGTTGCCGACCGGCCGCTGGGCGACGAACTGGTGGAAGGGCGTGCGCCGCATCTTCGAGTCAGGCACCAGCCCGGATTCACTGACGGCTGCCACCGCTGATTCGATTCTCGGAGCACACATCATCAGTTGATTGGTGCAGGTGCCCGGAACAGACAAGGGGGACTCCACACGGAGTCCCCCTTTCGATTGGTACCCACACCGGCAGCGTCAGGGTGCAGGCTCGTCAGCCGGTCGTTCGGTCACCAGCCAGGTCAGCAGCGCCGCGATGCCGAGCGTCACGGCACCACCAACGGCCTCCATTGGCCGATCACGGATCACCACCAGCAATGTCCAGAGCGAGAAACCCGCAAAGAAGAGCGGGATCCACGGATACGCCCAGACACGATACGGTCGCGGCAAGTCAGGTTCCCCTCGACGCAGGATGATGACCCCGAGCACGGCGAGGAAGGTGAACAGCGTCAGCGTGAAGCCCGCGTAGGTGAGGATGCCGTCGAACGAATCCGTCAGCACGAACGCAAGCGCCAGCGCACCCTGCAGCAACACCGCCCGTGCGGGCGATCCGGTGGCCGTCCGCTGCGCCAGCGGTCGCAACGGCGGAAGATCTTCGGCCATCGCCTCGATCACGCGCGGACCCGCCAGCGTCATTGCACTGATCGAAGAGACCAGCAGCAGCGCGATCACGGCGCGCATCAGTCGCCCGCCGGCGGGGCCGAAGATCTGCTCGCCGGCAATCGCACCGACATCGATCTGACCCGCGAGGTTCTCGATCAGCGTCGTGCGCAGGAAGATCCAGTTGAGCCCGACGTAGAGTGCCGTGACCAGGAGCGTCCCCAGCGCGAGTGCGCGGGGCACATTGCGTTCGGCATTGACGACTTCGGCCTGAAAATACGCCGCGGCGTTGAATCCCGAATACGCATACGACACGAACACCAGCGAGAGTGCGAACGATCCGCTCGCGATGTTGCCCAGGGAGGCCGCGGCCGGCGCGAAATGCATCCCCGAGTCGGGCCCTCGCATCCAGCCGACACCGATGAAAGCAATGATCAAGAGCACCTTGATGGCCGTGACGACGACCTGCACTCGTCCGCCCACCTGCGGTGCCAGCAGGTGGACCCCGGTGGCGGCAAGAATCGCGAAGATACCAAGTGTCCGCGCCGGAATTCCCAGCAGCGGCCCCGCGTACTGGCCGAGCGCCATGGCGGCGAGTGCCACCGGCGCCGCGAAGCCGACAGCCACCGACACCCAACCGGCCACCGTGCCGAGCCCCGGGTGATAAATGCGGCCGAGAAAGCGATATTCACCGCCCGAGCCGCGAATTGCTGCCGAGAGCTCACCGTAGGTGAGCGCGCCGGCGAGGGCGATGAGACCACCCACGAACCAGAGTGCGAGCAGCGTGAAGCCATCGCTGGTTTCCTGGACCTGCAGGCCGAGCGTCACGAACACGCCGGTGCCGACGATGTTGGCCACCACGGTGGCGAGCGCGGCAGAGAAGCCGAGAGGGCGAGGCGACGGAGATGTAGTCATGGCGTGATTGTCTTTCGGAAGATAGTGTCGCGCGGCGCGTGGGCGTGCCCCCACGCCAGCCCGTGCCTCGCGCCGACGCCGGAGACCTGCTAGAATCCGGCCGTGGCCACTGTCCCCCGGTCCACGCCGTCCCACCCCACACGGATCCCGCCCATGTCGCACGGTTCTCCCGACGCGTCGCTCTCGCGCCGCGACCTGCTCAAGGTGGCCGGTGCCACCGGTGCCGCCTTTGCACTCGCTCCGGATCTCGCCGACGCATCCGAGCCTCCCGTCTCTCCGCTCGCGCGCGCGGCCACGATGATGTGCGTGCCGTTTGAGAAGCACGCCAAGGTCCGCATCGCCATCGTGGGGACCGGCCTGCGCGGAAAATCGGTGCTCGGAGAACTGCTCGCGGTCGACGGCGTCGAGATCACCGCACTCTGTGACATCGTACCGGCGAAGGCGCAACGCGCAGCGAAAATGGTCACCGATGCCGGTCAGCCTGCCCCGACGCTCTACACCAGCGGGGAGCGGGCATTCGAACAACTGGTGACCCGCGACGATATCGATATCGTCTACACCGCAACGCCCTGGCCCTGGCACACGCCGGTCTGCCTTGCCGCGCTGAAGGCGGGCAAGCACGCGGCCACCGAAGTGCCGGCGGCGACCTCGCTCGAGGAGGCATGGGCATTGGTCGACGCATCCGAGAAGTCGCGCAAGCACTGCCTCATGATGGAAAATTGCTGCTACGACTTCAACGAGATGCTGGTCGACACCATGGTCAAGCAGGGACGCTTCGGCGAAGTGCTCTACGCCGAGGCAGCCTACATCCATGACCTCCGGGCGCTGCTCTTCGAAGACCGGGACGAGGGCCTCTGGCGTCGGTTGCCGCACACCAACCGGCAGGGAAACTTCTACCCCACACACGGCCTGGGCCCGGTGGCGTGGTATCTCGACATCCACAAGGGCGACCGTTTCGACTATCTCGTCTCGATGTCGACGGCCGAGCGCGGCCTCTCGCTCTGGCGTGAGGAGCACGTGCCGAAGGAGAGTCCCAAGTGGCAGGAGACCTATGTCGAGGGCGACCTCAACACCTCGCTCATCAAGACGATCCTCGGCAAGACCATTCTCCTGCAGCACACCGTGAGCTCCCCCACACCCTACGACCGGCTCAACTCCATTCGCGGCACCAAGGGCGTCTTCAAGGATTACCCGGCGCGATTCTATCTCGATGGCCAGCAGGGCGGCGAGGCGTTCAAGCCGATCGATGAGTTCAAGGCGCAGTACACCCATCCGTTGTGGCAGCGCGTCGGCGAGATCGCCCGCGCCAAGGGAGGGCATGGCGGCATGGACTACATCATGGCCTATCGGCTGGTGGAGTGCATGCGCGAAGGATTGCCACCCGACTTCAACGTCTATGATGCAGCCGCGTGGAGCGCGCCGTGGCCGCTCAGCGAAGCCTCACTCAAGAAGGGGAGTGCCCCGATGAAGTTTCCTGATTTCACCCGCGGTGTCTGGCAGCAGAAGCGGACGGGCGCATGAACCCGACCACACTGGACTGGGGCATTGTCATTGCCTCGATCGTGATCTGCTTCATTCCACCAGTGCTGCTGGCCCGCAAGGCCGGCAGCAGTACGGCAGAGTTCTTCACCTCGGGTCAGGCAGCGCCGTGGTGGCTGATCGGCGTCTCGATGGTGGCAACCACCTTCAGCACGGATACCCCGAACCTCGTCACCAACTTCGTCCGGACCGGCGGGGTGGCGAGCAACTGGCAGTGGTGGGCGTTCCTGCTCACGGGAATGGCCACCGTCTTCTTCTTCGCGCGACTCTGGCGTCGCAGCGGTGTCCTCACCGACCTCGAGTTCTACGAACTGCGCTACAGCGGGCGGGCGGCAACCCTGGTTCGCGGCTTCCGCGCCGTCTATCTCGGATTCTTCTTCAACTGCTTCATCATGGCGTCGGTGAACCTTGCCGCCGCAAAAATTGCCAACGTCGTCCTCGGCTGGCCGATCGGCAAGACCCTCCTCATCTGTGCGCTCCTCAACGTCGTCTTCGCCGCAACGTCCGGACTCTGGGGCGTGCTTGTCGTCGACTTCATCCAGTTCGGCGTCGCGATGAGTGGCGCCTTTGCCGCGGCGTATTTCGCGCTGCACCAGCCCGAAGTGGGTGGCATGGCCGGCATCGTGGCGAAGCTCCCGGCCAGCACGCTGAATCTCGTTCCCGATTTCAGCGACTGGGGACTCACCCTGTCGCTCTTCGTGATCCCGCTGACGGTGCAGTGGTGGTCGGTGTGGTATCCGGGGGCTGAGCCGGGCGGCGGCAGCTACATCGCGCAGCGGATGCTCGCGGCCAAGTCGGAACGCGATGCCCTTGCGGGAACGCTCTTCTTCAATGTCGCGCACTACGCCCTGCGGTCGTGGCCCTGGATTCTCGTCGCCCTCGCCTCAATCATCGTCTTCCCGACACTCGACTCGATCCGGGTCGCCTTCCCCAATGTCGACCCGTCGCTCGTCGGCCACGACATGGCCTACCCGGCGATGCTCAAGTTCCTGCCGCACGGCTGGCTCGGCGTAATGATCGCCGGCATGCTCGCCGCATACATCTCCACCATCGTGACGCACCTCAACTGGGGCTCCTCGTATCTGGTGCACGACTTCTGGCGCCGATTCGTGAAGCCGGATGCGACCGAGAAGCACTACGTCATGATGGGAC
>JBDSMX010000067.1:0-30509 GCA_039915645.1 Gemmatimonadales bacterium
GTCCTCGACAATACCAAGGATGTGCGAGGCAACGTCGAGGAAGCCCTCGCCGATGTCCGCGCATTGCTCACGAAGTTCGAAGAGATCTCGATGAAGTTCTCCGAACCGATGAGCGATGACGAGATGACGAAGTTGCTCGAGAAGCAGGCCGCGTTGCAGGATCGAATCGATGCCGCGAACGCGTGGGAGATCGATCGCACGCTCGACATCGCGATGGACGCGTTGCGCCTGCCACCGGCCGATGCCGCCGTGGCCACTCTCTCAGGTGGTGAGAAGCGCCGTGTCGCGCTCTGCCGGCTGCTACTCAGCAAGCCCGACATGCTGTTGCTCGACGAACCGACCAACCACCTCGACGCCGAATCAGTGGCCTGGCTCGAACGCTACCTGAAGGAATTTCCCGGCACCGTCGTGGCGATCACCCACGACCGCTACTTCCTCGACAACGCCGCCGAGTGGATCCTCGAGCTCGAGCACGGCGCCGGCATTCCGTGGAAGGGGAACTATTCCTCCTGGCTCGACCAGAAGGAGACCAAGCTCGCCACCGAGGAGAAGCAGGCCTCCGCACGGCAACGCACCCTCCAGCGCGAGCTCGAATGGGTGCGGATGAGCCCCAAGGCGCGCCAGGCCAAGAGCAAGGCGCGCCTCCAGGCGTACGATGCCCTGGTGGCCGAGGAAGAGAAGGCCGATGCCGCTGGCCACGAAATCCTGATTCCGCCCGCACCACGCCTCGGCGACGAAGTCGTGATCGCCAAGAATCTCAAGAAGGGCTTCGGCGACACCCTGCTCTTCGAGGGATTGAATTTCTCGCTGCCGCGGTCGGGAATCGTCGGAATCATCGGCCCCAACGGCGCCGGCAAGACGACGCTCTTCCGGATGATCACCGGCCAGGAACAGGCCGATGGTGGCGAACTCGTGGTTGGCAAGACAGTGCAGACGGCCTACGTCGATCAGTCGCGTGAGGCGCTCGACCCCGAAAAAACGGTCTATCAGGAAATCGCCGGCGACTACGACAACCTGCAGTTCGGCAGTCGCACGGTGAACTCGCGAGCCTACTGCGGCTGGTTCGGCTTCAAGGGGTCCGACCAGCAGAAGAAGGTCGGCACCATGTCCGGCGGCGAGCGCAATCGTCTCCATCTCGCCAAGCTGCTGAAGTCCGGCGGCAACCTGCTGCTGCTCGACGAACCGACCAACGACCTCGACGTCGACACGCTGCGTGCACTCGAGGATGCCCTGCTCACCTTCTCCGGCTGCGCCGTGGTGATTTCCCACGACCGCTGGTTCCTCGACCGGATCGCGACGCACATCCTCGCCTTCGAGGGTGATTCCGAAGTGGTCTGGTTCGAAGGGAACTATCAGGACTATTCGGCCGACTACAAGAAGCGGAAGGGCGTCGCCGTCGATCAGCCGCACCGGATCAAGTACCGGAAGTTGACGCACTAACAGCACGAGAGAAGAGAGAAGCGAGAGGAGAGAAGCGGGGGGTGGCGTATATACGCGCGCCCTCACTTCTCGCATCTCTCCTCTCTCTCCTCTCTTCTCTCCAGGTCTCCAGTTCGCGGAGCTCCTCGCATGCGCCTGCTCCTCGTCGAGGACGACACCCAACTCGCCGCTGTCCTGACGGCGGGCCTCGCCGAGCATGGGATCGTCGCGACCACGGCGGCGAGTGTCGCCGAGGGGCGCAGCAAGGCGCTGCACGGAGGCTACGATGTGCTCGTGCTGGATGTGATGCTCCCCGGTGGCTCCGGCTTCGAGCTCTGCCGGGCGTTGCGCGAGGAAGGAGTCACCCAGCCCATTCTGATGCTCACCGCGCGCGACACGGTGGACGACCGAGTGACCGGTCTCGACGTCGGTGCCGATGACTACCTCACCAAGCCATTTGCATTCCGGGAACTGCTCGCCCGCGTGAAGGCGCTCGCGCGGCGCGGTCCCCGCCTCTTGGGCCAGACCACCACCATCGCCGACCTCACCGTGGCGCTCGCGTCGCATCGCGTCACCCGCGCCGGGAAGCTGATCGAACTGACCGCAAAGGAATTCGCGCTGCTCGAGTGCTTCGTCCGGCATACGGGTGAGGTAATCGATCGGGCAGTGATCACCGCCAGCGTCTGGGACGAGAATCACGACCCCTTCACCAACGTGCTCGAAGTCCTCATCCGCCGACTGCGACGCAAGCTCGACGACGACTTCGAGCCCAAGCTGATCCATACCATTCGCGGTGCTGGCTACCGTTTCGGAATCTGATCACCGTGCCTGATTCCCCGCTCCGGGTGCTTCGACGCCGGCTGTCGACCTGGTACCTCGCCACCTTCGGCGTGATCCTGTTGCTGCTAGGCGGCGGACTCTTCGTCGCGATTCGGCATCAGTTCGCGACCGAGCTCGACGCCTCGCTCCGGCAGGCCACCAGCGAACTTGAGCGTGCGGCGGCAATTCGCGAACGCGAGGCCGTCCTCGCCGGCCGGGTCGTCGACGCCGTCGATGAGCTCCACATCCCGGATCGCTCGCTCTACCTGCTCACCCTCGACGGCCGGGTGATCCGCCCCGACAGTGCCCCGGACTGGGTGAGCGCTGCGGCGCGCGCTGCGGGTCACCGAGGGACGCTCGACCTCGACCACGAACTCGAGGATGAGGGCACCCTGCGCCTTCACGCAGAACGTTTCGCGCTGCCGGGGAGAGCGGCGATGGTGGCGATCGCCGTCGCGGACAAGCTCGAGCTTGAGGACCGCTATGCCTCCCTCATCGTGGCGTTCGGTGCCGCCGCACTGGCGGCGCTGATTCTGGTCGCCGCCGCAGGGTCGCTCCTCGTGGGTCAGTCGATCGCCCCGATCGAACGATCGCTCGAGCAGATGCGACGCTTCATGGCCGACGCAGCCCACGAATTGCGCACTCCCCTCAGTGTGCTGCGCAGTCGGGCCGAGATCGCCTTGCAACAACCTCGTGACGGGGCGAGTTACGTCGCCGCGCTCGAAGGGATCGATGCCGAGAGCCACCGCCTCTCGCGCATAGTGGATGATCTGCTGACGCTGGCGCGCGCGGAGTCGGAGCAGCGCCCGATCGAGCGGAGCCGACTCTTCCTGGATGATCTGGTGGTGGATGCCGTCGAGGCCGCCCGAATCGTGGCCGGCAGAAAAGGAGTTACCCTGACCCTTGCCGAGTTCGAGGAGGCGCCCGTCGACGGGGATCCACACCTGTTGCGACAGCTGGTGATGATCCTCCTCGACAACGCCGTGAAATTCACGCCTGAAGGCGGCTCCGTGGAGGTGAAGGTCGGCAGCGACGCGGGCGCCCCACAGCTGACCGTGAGCGACACCGGTCCGGGGATCCCCGCGGACCAGTTGCCACACGTCTTCGAGCGATTCTATCGCGGCGACCCGGCGCGGGCACGCCAGGCCAACAGTGGCAGCGGACTCGGGCTCGCGATCGCCCGCTGGATTGCCGATGCTCACGGTGCCACACTCACCCTGCACTCCGGGGCGAGTGGCGGCACGACCGCTACCGCCCGCTTTCCCACGGGAACGCTGCCTGCTTCCTGACGCCTTGTCATCCTGGTGACAGCTTGGCGCGGTAGCGTTCCTCGGGTGAACCCGCCCTTCGTTCGACTCTGGCGCACGATCGCGGCCATCCTGGCCCTGTCGCTGACGGCCGGGAGCGCCAACGCGCAACAATTGCGTCCCGTCAGCCGCGCCGATGCCGTCCAGTCGGCGATCGAGCATGCGCCCCGCCTGCTCACCGCGGCCAGCGATACCACTGCAGCGGCGGCCGCACTCAGGAATGCGCGGCTGATGCCCGACCCCACTGCGGCCTTCGGCTACTCGAAGTCGGCACCGCGGTACCACGTGGAACTCAGTATCCCGCTCGACCTTCCCTGGATCCGCAACGCGCGCACCGCGGCGGCCCAATCGGGGCGAGCCGGCAGTCAGCTGCGACTCGCCTTTGCCCGAGTGGCGGCCCAGCTCGATGCCGACACCGCCTATACCGCCGCCCTTGCATCGAGGGAACTGCTCGCGCTGAGTCGACGCAACAGCCACGATGCGGATTCCCTCCATCGCATCGCCGCGGTGCGGCGTGATGCTGGCGACGCGAGTGAGCTCGATGTCGAGCTCGCCAGCATCTTCGCTGGTCAACAGGCCAACACCCTCGCGGGCGATTCGCTGACCGCCGAGTCGGCGCTGTTCACCTTGCAGGCCGCGATGGGAATTGTCGGCAGCGAGATCACGATCACGCTGGCCGATTCATTGATGCATCCTCATCTCGACAGCTTCCCGGTCGGCAGCGGCGGACGCCTCCTCCCGGTGGCGGCAGCAGAGAGCGACGTGCAAACCGCGGAGCTGCAGGCCCGGATGCAACGGCGGAGCCGGATCATCGAACCGACACTCACTGCGGGATTCGAGACCGGCGACCCTGGTGGCAGCGAGACAGGAATGCTGCCCACGGTGGGCATTGCGATCCCGCTGCCACTCTTCAATGGCAACCGCGGCAACGTCGCGCTGGCCGAAGCCGAACTCCAGCGCGCGCAGGCCGCCCTCGCTGCCATCCGGGTGGAGAGCACCGGCGCCCTCGGCCGTGCGCGTCGTGCGCTGCGGGCGGGCCTCGAACAGGTGACGCGAGATGAACAGCTCACGGCGTCGGCCGATCGCGTCAGTGCGATGTCGCTCACGGCCTACCGCGAAGGCGCCGCCACACTGGCGAGCGTCCTCGAAGCACAACGGATGGCACGCGACGTCCGATCACAGTATGTCGCAGATCTTGCCAGCGCCTGGATCGCCCGGAGCGTCCTGCTCCTGTTGACGGAAACCACCGCCTCGAGCGTACCGTGACCAAGCTCCGTTCGCGCCCGGCCGCGCCCCTGTTTGTCCTTTCGCTCGCCCTGTTCGGCTGCAAAGGCGAGTCGGCCGATGAATCGGCGGCGCCGGCTCAAGCGGCGGTGGTCGCCGAAACCGCCGTGATCACTCCGCAGCCTTTTGCGGAGAGCGTTGAAGGGATCGGCACCGTGGTCCCGCGGATCGGAGGATTTGCGGCCATTGGCGTCCCGATCGCGGCACGGATCGCTCGGGTCCTCGTGAGTGTCGGGCAGCAGGTGAAGGCCGGCGAAGCGCTCATCGAGCTCGACCGCACCAGTATCGATGCCGAAGCGGCGAGCGCCGAGGCGGCACTGGTGGCAGCCGATGCGGCCGCAGCGCGCGCCAACCGATTGCTCGCGGCGGGTGTGCTTCCGCGGAAGGATGCCGAAGCGGCGACGGCCGATGCCGCCAAGGCGCGAGCGGCACTCGCGACCGCACGGCATACGGCAACGCTGGCAACGATGCGCTCGACGCTCGACGGCGTGGTGACTCGCGTGAACGCCACCGTCGGTGTGCTCGCCGATCCTGGGTTGCCACTCGTGGAGGTCGCCAATCCAGCATCACTCGATCTGCTGATCGCGGCCACCACCATCGATGCCGGCAAACTTCGGCCCGGGATGCGCGTCACCCTGCGCGACGGCGCCGATTCCGTCGGCGAAGGCGTGGTGGCTGACGTCGGCGCAGCGGTGGACTCAGTCACCCGCAGTGTCGCGGTCCGGATTCACGTCGGCCCCACCGCCCGACGGCTCCGCCTGGGCGAAACGGTCTCCGGGCGCGTGGCATTGCCGAGCGACCCGAAGGCGATCACCGTCCCGATCACCGCACTGGTGCCTGCGGGTGAGGGCTTCCAGGTATTCGTGGTCGACAGTGCGGGAATTGCGCACGCGCGCCCTGTCACGGTGGCTGGGAAGGACGAGGTCCGGGCGCACCTCACGGCTGGAGTTGCCGCGGGTGAGCGGATCGTGACCGCCGGCGCCTACGGCATGGATGAGGGCGCCAAGGTCGTGCCCGCAGGCGCTCGCCCGTGACTGAGCGCGGGCTCTTCCCTTTTCTCGCTGCGCAACGACGCTTCATCTCGTTGCTGGTGGTCGTGCTTTCGGTGGGCGGAGTGTGGGCCGCGACCAGACTCCCGTCGGCGATCTATCCCGAGCTGACCTTCTCACGCATCACCGTGGTGGTCGAGGGCAGCTCGCTCGGCGCGCGGCAGGTGCTCTTCAGCATCACGCGGCCGATCGAGGAGGCCGTCGGTGTGGTGCCCGGGGTCGCCCGGGTGCAGTCGCGCGCGATCCGTGGTGGCAGCGAGATCAACATCACCTTCACGCCAGTCACCGACATGGCGTACGCGCTGCAGCAAGTGCAGGCGCGCGTCAATCAGGTGCGCACCGACCTCCCCGAAGGACTCGACATCGAAGTGGAGCGACTCACGCCGTCGCTCTTCCCCGTGCTCTCGTACAACCTCGAAGGCGGCGACCCGGCGACCCTCTACGACATCGCCCGCTACCAGCTGCGGCCGCTTTTTTCGCGGGTGCCGGGTGTCGGGCGCGTCGATGTGATGGGGAATGACCAGCGCGAAATCGAAGTGATAGCAGAGCCCGGTCGACTCGCGGCCGCCGGATTGACCTATGACGACCTCGCGACGGCAATCCGCCAATCGATCACGGTCGAGGCCGTCGGTCGCACCGCCGCGAACTATCGCCAGTATCTCATCGTCACGGCCACCGAAGCCCGTACCGCCGATGATGTTGCCAATGTGGTTGTCGCCGATGGCTTGCGGGTTCGCGATCTCGCACGAGTGATCCCCGGCACCGAAGACCACGTCCGCATCATCGCGGGCGACGGCCGCCCAGCGGCGCACCTCAATGTGACACGGCAGCCCGGCGGCAACACCGTGGCCATCGCCGACAGCATTGCCAGGATCGCGGCGATCGTTGCGCCCACACTGCCGGTCGGTGTCCATCTCGTCCCGGTGTATGATCAGGCCGCGCTGGTGCGCGATGCGATCTCCTCGGTGCGCGACGCAATGTTGATCGGCGCCGGCTTGGCCATCGTCGTCCTCCTCCTCTTCCTGCGGCACGCCCGCGTCACAGCGATCAGCGCCGCTTCCATCCCGCTCACGATGGTCATCACCGTCTTCGTGATGTGGCTGGTGGGGCAGACGTTCAACCTGATGACACTGGGGGCGATGGCGATCGCGATCGGCCTGGTGATCGATGACGCGGTCGTGGTGACCGAGAACATCGTGCGCCATGCGCGACTCACACCCGATCGCACCATCGCGGTCCGCGACGCGGTGCAGGAGCTGATCTGGCCGGTCACGTCTTCGACCCTGACCACGGTCGTTGTCTTCCTGCCGCTCGGCCTGCTCACCGGGGTCGAAGGCCAATTCTTCACGGCGCTCTCGATCACCCTCACGATCGCCGTCCTGGTCTCGCTCGGGCTCTCGCTCACCCTGATTCCGCTGCTCAGCGCGCAGTTCCTTCGGCCCTCCGACTCGGAGCCGCCCAGCACCACCGGTTTCCTCAGCCGCGTGGGTCGTGGCCTCGACTCGCTGGCGGAACGGTACGAGCGGGCACTTGGCAAGGTGCTTCCCCGCGCACGCTGGGTCATTGTTGCTGCAGTGCTGCTGGCCGGGGCCGGGATTCTCGCGCACGCCTTTGTCGACACCGGCTTCCTGCCGGAAATGGACGAAGGCGCTTTCGTGCTCGACTACTGGACGCCGGGCGGAACCGCCCTCGCCGAAACCGACCGACAGCTCAAGATCATCGAGGGTATCCTCGCGAAGACGCCCGAGGTCACCGCAACCTCTCGCCGCACCGGGGCCGAACTCGGGCTCTTCGCCACCGAGCAGAACCGCGGTGACATGGTCGTGCGCCTCAAGGCACCCGGCAAGCGTGACCGCAGCATCTTCGAAGTCATCGACGATGTCCGTGGCAAGCTCGAAGTCGCAGTGCCACGAGTCCGGATCGAGTTCGTACAGATCCTCAGCGACGTGATCAACGACCTCGCTGGCGTCGCGCGACCGGTCGAGATCAAGCTCTTCGGCCCGGACCTCGCCGCGCTTGAGGGCTACGCCACGTCGCTGTCGGCAAAACTGGAGAAGGTCGATGGCATCGAGGATCTCTACAACGGCGTCAGCGAGCCGACCGCCGAACTGGCGATGCACATCGACGCCACCGAGGCCGCGCGTATCGGTCTCACCCCGGGCCAGGTCGGCAGTGCGGTGAGTGGCGCGCTGCTCGGCGTCCCGGCTGGCGAGATCCGACTCGAGGATCGTGCAATCGCCGTCCGCGTTCGCGCGCCTGATGCGGTGCGCAACTCGTCGGCAGCGCTTGCCACCCTGCCGCTCATTTCGCCGACGACGCACGCGAAGACGCCGCTCGGCAGCCTCGCGCGATTCGAACCGGGCGAGACCAGAGCCGAATTGTTGCGCGAGAACCAGCAGCAGATGATCACTATCGGAGCCGACATCAGCGGGCGGGCCCTCGGCGCCGTGATGACCGAGGTACGCAGCGCATTGCGCAGCACGCCGGCACCAGCCAACGTGCGCGTCGAGATCGCCGGACAGTACGCGTCGCAGCAAGCGGCCTTCCGCGCCCTGCTGCTCGTGCTGGCGCTCGCGTCGATCAGCGTCGTGGCCGTCATGGTGGTGCAGTTCCAGTCGTTCGTCGAGCCGCTCGTGGTGCTCCTGGCGGCTCCGCTCTCGTTCGGCGGCGCGATGGGCCTGCTCCTGCTCACCGGGACGCCACTCAACGTGTCGAGCTTCATGGGGCTGATCCTGCTGGTCGGCCTCATCGTGAAAAACGGCATCATCCTCCTCGACTTCACCCGGCATCGCATGCGCGAGGAGGGGCTCCCCCTCGAAGCGGCGATCCGCGAGGCCGCCCAGGTGCGCCTCCGTCCGATCCTGATGACGACACTCTGTACCTTGTTCGGCCTCCTTCCCCTCGCTCTCGGCCTCGGCGCCGGCAGCGAACTGCAACGCCCACTCGCGATGGCCGTGATCGGCGGCCTCGCCCTCTCGACCCCGATCACCCTGTTCGTTGTCCCCACCCTGCTGGTCGCCATCCGCGGCCGAGCGTACACCCTGGAACGGAGTACAAACTCATGAAGCGCACCACTCCCGTGCTCGCCCTCACGCTGCTCCTGGCGCCCGCCGCGCTGGTAGCACAGAAGCCGGCGCCCAAGCCGGCGATGGCCGCCAAGGCAGAGGAAAGCGAAGCGCAGTTGATGAAGGAAGCCAAGGTTAGCGAGGCGATGGCGCGCGTCACCGCGCTCAAGGCCGTCCCCGGCGGCGTCGTGAAGGATCACGAACTTGAGCGTGAGAAGGGGAAGCTGATCTGGTCGTATGACATCGCCGTCGCCGGAAAGAGCGGCATCGAGGAAGTCGCCATCGACGCCATGACCGGCGCGATGCTCAGCAAGGAGCATGAGACCCCGTCAGACGAGAAGAAGGAAGCGGCCGAAGACGCCGCCAAGGCGAAGGCCGCCAAGCCAGAGGAAAGCGAAGCACAGTTGATGAAGGAAGCAAAGGTGACCGAAGCGGCAGCGCGTGCGATTGCACTCAAGGAAGTGCCGGGTGGCATGGTGAAGGAGCATGAGCTGGAGCGCGAGAAAGGGAAGCTGATCTGGTCGTACGACATCTCGGTGGCGGGCAAGTCGGGCATCGAGGAAGTGAACGTTGACGCGATGACGGGCAAGATGCTCGCGCACGAGCACGAGACGGCCAAGGACGAGAAGAAGGAAGCGGCCGAGGACGCGGCCAAGGCGAAGGCGAAGATGGGAGTCAAGAAGCCATGAAGCAGTTCACCCTGACCGCACTGGCGCTCGCCGCCGTGGCAACATCCGCCACGGCCCAGCAGTTCCACGTGCTCACGAAGACGAACATCGGTGGCGAGGGCGGAACCGACTACCTCAACGCCGAGGCGGCCACGGGCCGGGTCTTCATCTCGCGCGGGACGCACGTGATGGTCGTCAACGGCAAGACCGGCGCGGTCGTCGGGGATATTGCCGACACGCCGCGTGTCCACGGCATCGCCTTCTCATCCAAGGCGAACCACGGCTTCACCACCAATGGTGGCGATTCGACCGTGACCATGTTCGACCTGAAGACGCTCGCGCCAATCAAGAAGATCGCGACGCATACCGGTGGCCTCGACGGCATCATGTACGACGAGAGCTCCGATCAGATCATTCTGACGAATCACTCCCGGCCCATCGGAACGGCCACCGCGATCAACCCGACGACCGGAGAAATCGTCGGTGTGGCCAACCTCGAGGACACTGCTCCCGAAGGCGCCGCCAGCGATGGTAAGGGAAAACTCTTCGTCAACAACGAAGGGAAGAACACGATCCAGGTGCTCGAGGCCAAGTCGATGAAGGTGCTCGCCTCGTGGCCGATCGCCCCGTGTGATGGGCCGACCGGCATTGCCTACGATCGCAAGAGCGACCGGATCTTCTCAGGCTGCAGCAAGACCTCGGTCGTGGTCGATGCCAAGAGCGGCAAGGTCGTCGCACAGATCGCCAACGGCGACGGTGTCGACGCGCTCGGCTGGGACCCGTCGGAGAAGCTGATCTACATCCCCGGCGGCGACGGAACGCTGACGATCGTGCATCAGGACTCGCCCGACAAGTACACCGTGGTCGCAACCGTGGCCACGATGCGTGGTGCCAAGACGGTGGCGGTGGACGTTGCGACCCACGTCGCCTACGTCTTCACGCCGGAGTATGGCCCTGCACCGACACCGGCGCCGGGCACCACCCCACCAGCAGGAGGTCGTGGACCCCGCGGCCCGATTGTCGGTGCCTGGCTGATCGCCGTCGGCAAGTAGGAACTGGAGAAGGGAGAAGGGAGCAGGGAGAACGACAAACGCCGGCCCCTTCTCCCTCCTCTCTGCTCCCTCCTCCCTCCTCCCTCCTCCGGCTCTGATCTCCACGCCGGTATTAACTTGGTAAATGATCCCGCCACGCTCCAAGATCCCTGCCCTGCCGCCCCGTCTGGAGGGCCTCGCTGCCCTCGCCTTGAACCTCGCCTGGAGCTGGCAACGCCAGGCCCGCGGCCTGTTCCGGCGCATCGACCGGGCACGCTGGCTCGCCTCGCACCACAATCCGATCGTCGTGCTGCAAAACGTCGACCCCGAGCGACTCGAAGCGCTGGCCCGCGATCCAGATTTCTGCTCCCACTATGACAAGGTGATGGAGTGGTTCGCGGTCGAGCGCTCGTCGTCGGCCGGGTGGTTTCGCGATGCCTACCCGACCATCGGCACCGAACGCCCGGTGGCCTACTTCTGCGCCGAGTTCGGAATCCACGCCTCGGTGCCGATCTACAGCGGCGGTCTCGGGATCCTTGCTGGCGACCACTGCAAGACCGCATCGGATCTCGCGGTGCCGTTCGTGGGTGTCGGCCTCTTCTACAAGAAGGGGTATTTCGACCAGCGCATTCGCCCCGACGGCTGGCAGGAAGACTCCGACGACGAATTCGATCCGGCGACCACGCCGCTCGTCCCTGTCGATGGGGCTGGCGGCACGCCGTGGGTCACCGTGCTTGAGACCTTCGGGCGCCCGATTCACATCCGCGCCTGGACGATGACCGTCGGACGCGCGCCGCTCTACTTCCTCGACACCGACCTCGAGATCAATCACCCCGAGGATCGAGCCCTCACCAGCAAGCTCTACGCGGGCGGGCTGCCGACGCGCTTGCGACAGGAATGGATCCTCGGCGTGGGTGGCGTCCGGGTGCTCCGCGCGCTCAACGTCACGCCAGGCGCTTGGCACGCAAACGAGGGCCATGCGGCCTTCATGATGCTGGAGCGAGTGCGCGAGGGAATCGAGTCCGGCGAGGACTACGCCGACGCGGTGAAGAGCGTCCGGGCGACGTCAATTTTCACGACGCATACGCCAGTCCCGGCCGGGCATGACGCCTTCGAGGTGGCCGAGGTCCTTGAATGCGCCGGTGCCGAATATTTCCGCGGGTTTGGCGCTGCCGCCGAGACCGCACTGCACCTCGGCGTGCACCCGCATCGCGAGGCGACCCAGTTCCAGATGACCGTGCTGTCGATCCGGCTCGCCGGACACGTCAACGGCGTAGCCCAGCGACACGGAATCGTATCGCGCGAGCTCTGGGGCGATCTCTGGAGTCCGCGTCCGGTGGAAAATGTGCCGATCGGCGCAATCACCAACGGGGTCCATCTCGCCACCTGGCTCGCGAACCCGATGATGCGACTGCTCGACAATCACCTGGGGCAGGACTGGGGCGATCGACTCGACGATCCGGAAACCTGGGACGCCGTGCTTGGCCTCGATGCTCGCGAGCTCTGGAATACGCACCAGGAACTCAAGGATGTGCTCTTCAGCCATATCCGCGAGGAAGCCCGGCGCCGCTGGACGAGCAAGTGGACCGAGGCCGCGCAGGTGGTTGCGGCGGGAACCCTGCTCGATCCGCACGTCTTCACCATCGGCTTCGCCCGGCGTTTCGCGACCTACAAGCGGGCCAATCTGCTCTTCCGTGACCTCGACCGCCTGCGCGTGCTGCTGGTGAACCAGCGTCGACCAGTGCAGCTGGTGATCGCCGGGAAGGCCCACCCCGCGGATACGCCGGGCAAGGAGATCCTTCAGGAGCTCCACCACTTCACCCGCGATCCGATGTTCGAGGGGCGGGTAGCGATTCTCGAAGACTACGACATGCACCTCGCCCACCTGCTGGTCCAGGGGGTCGATCTCTGGCTCAATGTGCCGCGCGTGCCGCTTGAAGCGTCAGGGACAAGCGGGATGAAGGCAGCGCTGAATGGCGTGCCCCAGCTGAGCACGCTCGACGGCTGGTGGGAAGAAGGCTTCACCGGGAAGAACGGCTGGGCCGTCCCCAAGGCGGGGCCCGAGGAGGAGGCAGATGAGGTGGATGCCGAACATCTGTATGCGCTGCTCGAAAACGACATCGTGCCGCTCTGGTATGAGCGCGACGATCGCGGCTTTCCTCGCGCCTGGGCGCAGCGAATGAAGGAATCGATCCGCGTGGCTGGAAAGCGCTTCACGACGCGACGGATGCTGCAGGACTACGTGCGCCAGTACTATGCCCCGATCCTGCGCGGTGACGCCTTCACCGACGATCCGCCACTTTCGTGAGCCGATGAGCGAGCCCCGGTCCCTGGCACTGCCGACCATCGGTGGGGAGACCCCCACCGTGGTCCACCTCAGTGCGGAATACTTTCCGTACGCCCGCACTGGTGGGCTGGCCGAAGCTGCCTGGGGCCTGCACCGCTTTCAGGATCGCGGTGGTCTGCAGACGATGGCGATCACCCCGCTCTATCGCACCGCGCGACAGCATCTGCGTCATCTGGAGCCAGTGGGCGACCCCTACACGCTCTACTTCGGTGACCGGGCCGAAACATTCCGGCTTATGCGCGACCTCGATCCTGCATCCGAGACTCCCACCTGCTTCATCGAGCATGAGGGTTTCTTCGATCGGGCCGGGATCTACGGTGAGGGCGGACGAGACTACCCCGATAACCACCGGCGTTTCGCTGCGTTCGCTGCTGCCGCCGTGGCGGCCCTGCCGAGGATCACTTCGGGACCGGTGCTCCTGCACGCCCACGACTGGCACGCGGCACTCGCTCCAGTCTATCTGCGGACCTGGTGGCGGGGAGATCCGTTCTTCGATCGCATTCCGGTCGTGATGTCGGTGCACAATGGCGGCTATCAGGGTCACTTCGGTCCCGAGGCAATGCCCGAACTTGGCCTGCCGTGGAACCTCTACACTCCAGATCGGCTCGAGTGGTACGGCAAGACGAACTTCCTGAAGGGCGGCTTGATGTACACCGACGTCGCGACAACGGTGAGCCCGTCGCATGCCGTCGAGTTGCGCACGCCAGCCGGCGGATTCGGCCTGCAGGAAGTGTATCAGTGGATGGGCGAGCGATTCACCGGTGTACTCAACGGCATCGACCTCGAAGTGTGGAATCCGGTACACGACCGCCACATCGCCGCGAACTACTCGCGCGGCGATCTGCTCGGCAAGGCCGCGTGCAAGGCCGACCTGCAGCGCCGCTTCGGGCTCCCCGACGACGCCAACACACCTGTGGTTGCACTGGCCGGCCGGATGGTGACGCAGAAGGGTCTCGACCTCGTGATCCGCAATCATGCACTCTTCCAGATGCCGGCGCAGTTCGTCTTCCTGGGGAGTGGCGAGCAGAAGTTCGAGGATGCCTTCGCCCAGTTGCGCGCGGCCATGCCCAATCGCATCGCGACCGAGACGACCTTCTCCGATGCGCTCGAACATGTGCTGATGGCCGGTGCCGATCTCTTCCTGATGCCTTCGCAGTATGAGCCGTGTGGCCTCACCCAGATGCGCGCCCAGCACTACGGGACCATTCCGGTGGCACGACGTGTCGGTGGTCTCGCCGACACCATTGACGATGGTGCCACCGGCTTCCTCTTCGATGCCTTCGACGATCGCGCACTCCTCGGCGGGATGTGGCGCGCGATGACCGAGCATCGCTCGCGGCAGGCGTGGCTCGAGATGCAGGAAGCGGCGATGCTGCGCGACTTCGGCTGGGACCGCGTGGCCGAACGCTACAGCGAGCTCTACACGCAGGCGATCGTGCACCGCGCCGGGCGGGCCGGGTGAGCCTGCGATTCGTCCTCACGCTGCATAGCCACCTGCCGTGGGTGCTGCATCACGGCCGCTGGCCTCATGGCTCCGACTGGATCTGCGAGGCCGCGCTCGACACCTACCTCCCGCTCGTGCAACTGCTCGAGACGATGGAGCGCGAAGGCATTGCGGCGCCGATCACCCTTGGCGTCACGCCGGTTCTCGCGGCGCAGTTGTCGCATCCCTCGTTTTCCGAGGAGCTCGAGGCGTATTTCGCCCACCGACTCAAGACCCTGGATGAAGCGCCCGAGTCGTTGCGCGAGAGCGGCGACCACGACCTGCTGCCGCAAGTCGCGTTCTGGCGCTCGCACATCGAAGGACTGCTGGCCACCTGGCGAGCCATTGATGGCAACCTGATCGCCGCCTTCCGCCATCACGCCGAGGCCGGTCGGATCGAATTGATCTCCTCAGCAGCTACGCACGGTTTCCTGCCACTGCTCGCCCGCGACGAGAGCATCCGGCTGCAACTGCTGGCGGGTCGGGCGGAGCATCTGCGTCAGTTCGGTGAATTGCCCCACGGCTGTTGGGTACCGGAATGCGCCTATCGCCCGCGAGGCCCGTGGCAGCCGTTGCCTGCCGCACCGTATCAGCACGACCGGGTCGGCATCGAGGACCATCTGCGTTACGCCGGCTTCCGCTGGTTCTTCGTCGACGCCCACCTCGCCGAGGCAGGCGAGGCGTTCGAGGTCTACGAGGGAAAGGTGCGACGTCGCGCCACACCCTCGATGCGCCGCTCCCCGTATCGTGCCTATCAGGTCGGCACGCCGCCCAACGGACGGCCGGTGCATGTCCTGGTGCGTGATCCCCAGACGACCACACAGGTGTGGAGTCGTCACGGCGGTTACCCCGGCGACGGCCGCTATCTCGAGTTCCACAAGATCCGCTATCCCGGCGGCCTCAAGCTCTGGTCCGTCACCGACACCTCGGCCGACCTCGGCGACAAGCAACCCTACGACCCGGTAGCTGCCAGCGAAGCGGCACTGCGCCATGCGGAGCATTTTCGCACGCTCCTTCAGGCAGTGTCTGCGGCAGCGCTGCGTGGGGATACCGCGATCGTCGCACCGTTCGACACCGAACTCTTCGGACACTGGTGGTTCGAGGGCATCGATTTCCTGCACGATCTCTATCAGGAGATCGCCGCGCATGGTGGCGTGCGTCCCGTCTCGGCCGGCCGCCTCCTGCGCGAGGCACCGCCAACGACCGCACTCCATCTCGGTGAAGGATCTTGGGGCGCCAATGGCGATTTCTCGAAGTGGTTGAATCCTGAGACGGAGTGGACCTGGGAGCGACTCTGGCCACTCGAGGATCGCTTCTGGCAGGCCGCGCCTGGCGCGTTGGCGCGCCCGGACCTCACTCCGATCCTGGAGCAGGCAGCCCGCGAGTTGTTGCTGTTGCAGTCATCCGACTGGCAGTTCATCATCTCGACCGGCGCGGCAGGTGACTACGCCACCAAGCGCTTCGTCGAGCACTGCGAGGCGCTCGAGAGCCTGCTGCCGACCCTGGAGCAGCTGCCTTGGAACATCGACGGCGCGCTGGCCCACGCGGCCGCGCTCCGCCGGATCGACGGGCCATTCCCGGAATTGCTCGGGGCGATCGCGGCGGCCTCCGACGTCACCACCAGCTGACGCCGCCGATGCGACACACCGTCATCCATGGACATTTCTATCAGCCGCCGCGCGAAGAGCCGTGGCTTGAGCTGATCCCGCGCGAACCGACCGCCCTCCCCGACCACGACTGGAACGAGCGCATCACGCGTGAGTGTTACGCCCCGCTTGCGCACGCCCGCGTCCTCGATGATGCGGGGCGACTGCGGCGGGTCCTCAACGCGTATGCGTGGTGTTCCTTCAATGTCGGCGCGACCCTCTATCGCTGGTTCGACGAGCACGCGCCCGAAGTCGGCGCCGCATTTCAGGCCGGCGATGCGGCCTCGCGCGCGCGGCTGGGATTCGGCAACGCGATCGCGATGCCGTATCACCACATCATCATGCCGCTGGCCTCCCGCCGCGACAAGCTCACCGAAGTTCGCTGGGGCATTCGTGATTTCCGGGCGCGTTTCGGGCGCGACCCCGAAGGAATGTGGCTTCCGGAGACTGCCGTCGACAGCGAAACGCTCGAGATTCTGGCGGCCGAGGGAATCCAGTTCACGATCCTCGCGCCCCACCAGCTTGAATCGCCCCCGCTCAATGGTCGTGCAGGGCGGTGGCGCAGCAACACCGGGAGCGAACTCGCCATCTTCAGCTACAACGGCGTGCTCGCGCACGAGGTGGCGTTCGGCGACATGCTGAGCGATGCGGGGCGCTGGGCAGAGGCGTTGCATCAGCTTCCGCTGGCCGACGATGGTGGCCCGACGATCAACGCCATTGCGACCGATGGCGAAACCTTCGGTCATCACCGCCGATTTGGCGACCTCGCCCTCGCATCGCTCATCGATCGACTCGAATGCGATGCGCCTGGCGAAATGACGAACTACTCCGCCCTCCTCGCCGCCCATCCGCCGCAAACCGATGTCACTTTGGTCGAGAAGAGCTCGTGGAGTTGCATCCACGGCATCGAACGGTGGCGGATCGACTGCGGCTGCCGGATGGATCCCACGACCAATCAGGCATGGCGTGCGCCGTTGCGCGCGGCGCTGGAAGTGCTGGCTCAGGGCGTCCACGCCGTCGCCGAGAGCGCCTGGCCCGCCGAGGCTGGCAACTTGTGGGAAGCGCGCGATGCGGCAGGTCCGGATCTCGCAGGCGTGGCACACTTGCCGGTCCTCGCGCGTCGACTGCTCGAAGCCGAACGACACGCACTGGCGATGTTCACCTCGTGCGGATGGTTCTTCGATGACATTGCGCGGATCGAACCGCGCATTGACCTGCGCCATGCCGCTCGTGCGATCGAGTTCCTGCCCCATTCGCTGCACCGGCCACTCGAAACCGCCCTGCTCTCGGCCCTCGGGCGCGCCGTCAGCAATGACCCCACCAAGGGCGATGGCGTGGCAATCTGGTACCGCGACGTTCTGGCGGAGTCGGACGGCCCTGCCCGCCTCGCAGCCGGGCTCGCCGCCCTGCGCGATGTCCGACCGGACGCCCTCGACGATCTCGATCTCCCCTCGCATACGTGGCGTCTCGAGGGCGATGACATCGTGACCCATCACCGGACGACCGGTCGCGAGTATCGCTGGCAGGCCGAGACCGAAACGCTCGGTGTCGTCCCGATTCTCGCGTGGGTGCATCCGCTCGACGAACCGCAGCGGGACGACCGCGTCATTCCGATCAGCGCCTTCCCCGGCCCGGTTCGCACCCTGCTGCTCCAGGTCGCGCGCCCGATGGTCTTCGAGGCCACGCTGACTCCGCACCAGCGCGATCAACTGCGTGACGGGATCTTCGACCATGACTCCGCTCGACTGCTCGCGTTGGCTGGCGCCTGGGCCTTGATCGAACGCGACGGGGCGGAGGATGCCGGCATCGTGCTGCATGCGGTGCTGGATCTCTATGATCTCGACGAGATTCCCATCCCCGACGAGATACGCGTCGAGGCGTTCGAGCGCCTGAGTCGTCATCCTGCATCCGACGCGCGCACCAGCTTGGCCAATCGCCTCCTGCTCGCCCTGCCGCGCGTACCGTGAACGCCCCGCTCCGCTTCTGCTTCGGGCTGCACCTCCACCAGCCGGTCGGGAACTTCCAGTCGGTCTTCCAGCAGCATCTCGACGAGGTCTACCGTCCGCTCCTGCGCGCGCTGATGGCGGGCGAGGCATGGCCAGTTGCGTTGCACCTCTCCGGGCCGCTGCTCGAATGGTTCGACGCCCACGCCCCAGACTTCGTCGATGAAATCGGCCGATATGTTGCCGATGGGCACCTCGAGCTGCTGGCCGCCGGGCACGACGAGCCGATCCTGGCCGTGCTTCCGCGCGCCGACCGGCTCGAACAGGTCCTGCGGCACCGCGAGCATCTCAAGCAACGCTTCGGTGCGATCGCGAGCGGCCTCTGGCTCACCGAGCGTGTCTGGGAGCCTACCCTTCCCGAAGAGTTGGCTGCGGCAGGAATCCGTTTCGCCATCGTCGACGATCGGCACTTCGTGGTGTCCGGTTTCCCGCGAGAGCAGTTGCACCAGCACTTCCTCACGGAATCCGGCGGGCACCGACTCGCCCTCTTTCCGATCGACGAGAAGCTCCGCTACCTGGTGCCGTTCCGCCCTCCCGAGGAACTCGCCGAATACCTCCGGTCGCTGCGCGCTGCAGGCCATGAGCTCGCGGTACTTGCCGACGATGGTGAAAAGTTTGGCGGCTGGCCCGGCACGCTGCAGTGGGTGTACGCCGACGGCTGGATGGAGCGCTTTCTCGCGACGCTGCGTGAGTTGCGCGACAGTGGTGAGGTGATCCTGTCGCGGTTCGACGCCGCGCTCGATGCGACGCCATCGGGGGGCCTCGCCTATCTGCCGTCGGCCTCGTATCGCGAGATGGAGGGATGGTCGCTGCCACCCGTCCCCTCGCGAGCGCTGCTGCGCATCGAGGATGAGTGGGGACCCGGTCGCCTCGCCGGCGTCGAGGGCGGGCTCCTGCGCGGCTCGCACTGGCGCAACTTCCTGGTGAAGTACCCCGAATCCAACCGGATGCACAAGCTGATGCTGGCGCTCTCTGCACTCTGCCGCGAGCGTGGCGAACCGGCCGAAGCGCGTCGCGCGATCGGTCGGGCCCAGTGCAACGATGCCTACTGGCATGGCGTGTTCGGCGGGCTCTATCTGGATTTCCTGCGCGGAGCCATCTGGCACCAACTGGCGACCGCCGAGGCGATCCTGCGCGAGGGTGAACCACTCACGGCAGAATCGGTCGACCTCGATGCCGATGGCCAGCCCGAGCTCTGGATCCACTCATCCCGGATCAGCGCCCTCGTGGCACCGCACCGTGGCGGCGCGGTGGAGTTCCTGCTCGACCTCGTGACGCTCGAGAATCTCCTTAATGCGATGACCCGGCACGAAGAGGCCTACCACGTGACCGTGACCACTGTCACTCATGGCGCCGTGGGACCGGTGATCCACGAGGTGGCAGGCGCGCCCTCGATTCACGATCTCGAGGCGCTCACGGAGCGACCGCCGATCGATCGCGAGACGCGGGCGATGTTTGTCGATCGGCTGATCGCGGCCACGGCGACACGCGACGACTTCATCGCCGGCACGGTCCCGGTCCTGCACTCCTGGGCCGGCACCACGCTCGCCGCGACTTGGCAGGTCAGCCCCTCCACGGTGTCGATCGAACTGACCCGCAGCGACCTCGTCAAGCAGTTGCACTTCGATGCCGACGGCACCGTTCGCTGCGACTGGCAATGGCACGCCCCCGACGAGATGCGCTCGACCGGGGGCTGGTTTACCACGGAACTTTCGCTCTCTGCCGTGCTCGAGATCGATGCGCCGGGCGCCGACCGCTGGGAATATCCGATCGAGACCGTGGCCAAGAGCGAGAAGGGCTTCGACCGGACCATTCAGGGGACAGCGCTGGTGCTGCGCTGGCCCCTGAATGCCGGCCGTGCCAGCGTCACGGCACGACGTCCCGCCGCTTCGGCGCCAGCTTCATGATCCAGAGCCCGGTGTTGATGTCCGGAACGAAGATCACGCCATTCTTGACCACGGCTCCCCACGCAAAGGTCGCCCGGGGACGCATCCCCAGCGAGTCGGATGTCAGCATCCACGACATCTCGCGCCCCTGACGCAGCAGGTCTCCCTTCAGCTCGCCGCTCACATCGAGCACCCGCGCCCCGCCCTGGTAGTTGCCGAGATAGAGCGAATCGCCCTCGACCCAGATGTTGTGGACCCCGCCATCGGTCGGTTCATACCACGCCACCAGCTTCGGCTTCTCGATGTTCGACACATCGATCACCTGCAGCCGCCCGAAGGTGAGGTTGTTTCCATCCTTCAGCCCTTCCATCTGCTTCTCGGCGTAGACCTCGTCGCCGATGAAGACATAGTTCTTGTGACGCCAGGCGGTATGCGTGCCGCGAGCGCCCAGACCATAGAGCTGATCGACCCGTGAATAGAGGCGGTTCAGGTCGTACTTGAACTGCGACACGAGCATCGGCTTTTCCGGCGAACCGCCCTTGATGCCGTTGCCGACATCGAGAATGATCAGGCCATCGTTCCAGTACGACAGATAGGCCAGCCCGTCGACCACCATCACGTCGTGGACGTAGCGGCCCGCCACCGTCTGTTGCGCCTCCCACCGACCGGCTTCCTTCGGATGGAGCGGGTCACGAATGTCGATGACCCGGAGCGAACCGGTCGCGTCATCGGTCACGAAGGCATACCCCTTCGCGACGTACGACGAGTGCGCGCCACCCGACAGCGTCGCGGTGTATTCCGAAATCGGCTTGGGGTGGCAGGCATTCGAGGCGTCGAAGACGACGATGCCGTTCTTGCGATCGGAGGCGCCCTCACGCGAGAAGACGCCGTACTTGCCGTCCTCGGTGGTCATCACATCGTTGACGATACGGGCGTTGGTCATCATCGAGTCGACGATCTTCGGTGCGCCCGGATTCGAAACGTCGATGGCGTAGACGCGGTCGGCGATGGTGCTCAGGTAAGCGCACTGCCCATTCGGGTGCACCCAGACTTCGGCGGTCGAGAACTTCAGCGGCACTCGGCCGAGCACCTGCAGACCGCGTCCCACGTCGCGCAACGAGACTTCGACCAGCGCTTCGGCCTGCTGCCCAGCCGCCGAAGCGATCACGGTGTATTGCCCCGGCACCTCGGCGACGAAATGGCCATCGTTGCCGATCATCGCGGTTCCCGCGGCACTCTGGGCGCTCCACGAAATGGCCGCGTCGCTGATCGCCTTTCCGCTGCCGTCCTTGAGCGAAGCCATGAAGCGGATCACATCGCCGGCTCGCACCGACGAACGCGCTGGGGTCAGCGCCAGCTTCACCCCTGAGGCACTCACCACCTGGATCGGCTGCTCGAGTCGTGCCGGGCCGCTGGTCGCGATCACTGACGCCCGCCCGGGTGCGACCGCGCGAGCGAGCCCGTCGGCCGAGACCGCCAGCACCGAGGGATTGCTCGACGTGAAACTCACCTTGTCGTAGCGAATGTCATTCTGCTTCGAGTAGGGCGTCGCGGTGAGCGTAAACCTGGTCCCGACCACCGCGCGCGATGGCGTGGGATCCATCACGATGCTCGCCGGTGGTGCCGGCAAGACGGTGATTTTCGAGAAGGCCGTGACCTGTCCTCCACCGGCCTTTGGGGTCACTGCCGTCACCGTGATCTTCCCGGCATAGCCAGCGACAACGAGGCCGGTCGAGTCGACGCTCCCCTCATCGCCACCGGTGAAGTAAAAGACTTTCGCGTCGGGGAGCGGTTTGCCGGCGGCATCGAACGCCTTCCCGGCGACCCGCACGCTCTGGCCAACCTGCACCTGCGCCGCAGCGGGAGTGACTTCGAGTCGCACCGCTTGCGGCGGCGTCTGTTGCATCAGGGCACCCAGCACCAGGAACAGCATCTTTCCTCCAGGGTTCAAGCGGGTGAAGCGGGTCGATCAACGACGACGGAGCGCCACATCGATCGGCGCACGAACAATCAGGCGGTACGAGAGTTCCCACGGCGTCCCGAAGAAGGCGACGCTCTTTTCATGATCAATCCGGTGCCAGCGCACCTCGGCATCAAGGGTGACGCCGCCTTCCACGGGGGTCCGGTGGAGCACGCCAATCTCGGTGTAAGTGCGGTGGGACCGATAGAAGTTCGGGTCGTGCCCGGTCGAGTTGTAGTTGTTGTCGCCGGCGTCCGCGCTGAAATCCTTGCCGATCCAGTGCAGCGCGAAGATCTCCGTGCGACGGAGCGGCGTCACCCCGGCGCGAAGCCAGGTACCGTGGCCGTTCCGGGGCCGGTCGACCGGGTACTCCGGATCGATGTGGCCATCGCTGAAGAACTGCCAGGCCGCCAGTGACGATTCACCGAGGTGGTCAATCCGGCGATGAAGCGTGGCACCGAATCCCGTCACGCGATTGTTGCTGGTCGTCACGCCGGCATTGAACAACTGTCCGCCGCGATGATACCAGAGGTGCTGC
The DNA here is from genome assembly GCA_039915645.1 of Gemmatimonadales bacterium. Classification (GTDB taxonomy): domain Bacteria; phylum Gemmatimonadota; class Gemmatimonadetes; order Gemmatimonadales; family GWC2-71-9; genus Palsa-1233. Next base: position 22,506 of record JBDSMX010000067.1, read on the forward strand.
CCCTGCAATGCGAGCCAAGAGGTGGCATCAAGCCGAGCCGTGAGACCGACCTCGAACTGTTCTCGCTGGGTTGGAGTATTGAGCTTCTGCCAGTTGACCCAGCTCTCGCCGCGAAAGGCCCCGCGCGTCTCGGTGTATTGCAGTCCGTATTCGACCGGGGTCGTGATTTCGCGCGTCGTCACCATGACTGGCTCGAGCAGTCCATGCCGTCGCACGGTTTCGAGTGAGCCGAGGACCGCCTTCGAGTGGCGCGTGGTGTACCGGAACGAGAGCAGCGGCTTCACCGAATCGGTGAACTGCTCCGAGCCCCACCGTCGATCGGCGAAGAGCCCCACCCGCACCTCGGTCCGTCGCCCAGTTGCGGCCTCGAGCCAGGTCGAGAGCTGGCCGCCAAGAATCGTCTCGCCGACCCGGTATGCGGTGAAGAATTCGGTATTGTCACCATAGAAGACCGCCCGGGTCCGCCAGTCGATTCGCTGGGCGGCCAGCGGCACGGCGGCAACCAGTGAGAGGGCGGCGGCGAGCGGAACGAGTGCCAGGCGACGGATGGAGACCTCACGGCGGGAATGGGGGCGAGCCACTATTTTAGTGCCCCTATGACTACTTCGCGTACTGTCCGGGTCGGACTGGTCCAGCAGCGGGTCGGCGGCGACCCAGCGGGGAACCTTGACCGCGCCATCGCCGGGATTCGTGAGGCCGCCGCCAAGGGGGCCCAGCTCGTCTGCCTGCAGGAGCTCTTCGGCTGGTACTACTTCTGCCAGCGAGAGGACCACGACTTCTTCAAGCTCGCTGAACCGATCCCTGGCCCGAGCACGGCCAGGCTTTCGGACGTGGCCAAGGAACTCGGCGTCGTGATCGTGGCCTCCCTCTTCGAAAAACGCGCCGAAGGGCTCTACCACAACACGGCGGCCGTGATCGATGCCGACGGAAGCTACCTCGGCAAGTACCGGAAGATGCACATCCCGGACGATCCGCAATTCTACGAGAAGTTCTACTTCACACCGGGTGATCTCGGCTTCCGTACCTGGCAGACGGCGGTCGGCAAGATCGGTGTCCTGATCTGCTGGGACCAGTGGTACCCGGAAGCCGCGCGTCTCACGGCGCTCTCGGGAGCGGAGATCCTCTTTTACCCGACCGCCATCGGCTGGCTTCCGGCCGAGAAGAGCGAGTACGGTGAGCGCCAGCAGGGCGCGTGGGAAACCATCCAGCGCAGCCACGCGGTGGCCAACGGCGTCTTCGTCTGCAGCGTGAATCGAACCGGGCACGAAGTGCTTCCGGGCAGTGAAGCCGGTGCGCAGGGTATCGAGTTCTGGGGCGGTTCCTTCATCGCCGATCCCAACGGTCGCCTCCTCGCAAAGGCCGGCCAGGACGAGGAAGTGCTGGTGGCCGACTGCGACCTCGGCGCCGTCGATGTCGCGCGGACGCACTGGCCGTTCCTCCGCGACCGCCGCATCGACGCCTACGGCGATATCACCAAGCGCTACCTTGACTGAGTCGCTCACCGCCCTCGAGTTCCGGATGCCCGCCGAGTGGGCCCGGCATCGCGGGACCTGGCTGTCGTGGCCACATCGTGAGTCCTCGTGGCCCGGCAACTTCGCACCGGTGCTGCCGGTGATCGCGCAGATGGTACGTGCGCTGTCGCCCGGCGAAGAAGTGCATATCAACGTGACCGACGCGGCGATGGAGCACGATGCTCGTGCCGTGCTTGCCACCGCGAAGGCGGCCACGCACAACGTCTTCTTTCATCACAACCCGACCAATGATGCCTGGTGTCGCGACCATGGGCCGATCTTCGTCCAGCGTGGCGGCGAGCAGCGGATTCTCGACTGGGGCTTCAACGCGTGGGGCGGCAAGTATCCGCCCTTCGATCTCGACGACGTGGTCCCGACCCGGATCGGCGCCGAGTACGGCATCCCGGTCGACTACCCGGGGATGATCCTCGAGGGTGGCTCGATCGACGTGAACGGCCGCGGCACCCTGCTCACGACGGAAGCGTGCCTGCTCAACCCGAATCGCAATCCCGATCTCTCGCGCGAGGAGATCGAGACGCGACTCCGCGACTGGCTCGGCGTCCGCCACATTCTCTGGCTCGGCGACGGGATCGTGGGCGACGACACGGACGGCCACATCGACGACATCACGCGCTTCACCGACGAAGCCACCGTGGTCACCGTCATCGAAGAGGACCCGCGCGACGAGAACTACGGACTGCTGCAGGACAACCTGCGCCGGCTGCAGACGATGACCGACCAGGACGGGCACCCCCTCCGGGTCGTGACCCTGCCGATGCCGCGCGCCGTGACCTATGAGGACCAGCGTCTCCCGGCGTCGTATGCCAACTTCTATATCGGGAATGAGGTTGTCCTCCTCCCGACCTATGATCATGACCGCGACGTCGTGGCTCAGGCCACCCTTCAGGGACTCTTTCCGACCCGCCGGGTGATCCCGATCGACTGTACCGAGCTGATCTGGGGCCTTGGGGCGTTTCATTGCCTGACGCAGCAGTGGCCGGAACTCGAGAAGCGAGAAGCGAGAAGCGAGAGGCGATGACCCCTCGTTGCAGGGCTGCAACCTTTCGCCGCCCTGTCCCATCATACCCGACGTGAATAGCCACGCGATGACCCTGACCACGCCGCTCGCAGGCACCCCCACCCTCGACCTCGAAACGGTCGAAGTTCGCCGCGCGGCCAGTGGCGATGAGGGCGCCTTCGCCAGACTCTATCGGCGGCATGTGGCCAGGATCCATACCCTGGTTCGGCGAATGGCGGGCCCCGACGCCGCCGACGACCTGACCCAGGACGTCTTCATCCGGGCCTGGGACAAGCTGCCGACCTTCCGGGCCGAGAGCGCCTTCAGCACCTGGCTGCACCGCCTCGCGGTCAACGTGGTATTGAGCCGGCGCCGCAGCCAGAAGAGCGAGCGCACGTGGTTCATCGACGATGACACCCCGCTGGGGTTCGCGGCCAGCAAGAGCAGCCACCCGGGGACGGCGATGGACCTTGAATCGGCGATCGGGCGGCTGCCGGAAGGCGCGCGCCAGGTCTTCGTCCTGCACGATGTTGAGGGATGGACCCACGAGGAGATTGCCGTCGAATTCGGCCTCGTCCCGGGGACCTCGAAATCACAGTTGTCGCGGGCTCGTGCCGCACTGAGGAGAATGCTCGATGGCTACTGAACGGGAAGAACTCGACTCGCGGCTCGCCGAGGCCGTTCGCGGCCTTCGCGACACCCCGCCGGCGGCGGATCTCTGGCCCGAGATTGCCCCGCGGCTCCAGCCGCGACGCATCGCCGGCACCGTGCGGCTGCGCTGGCCCACCGCGCTGGCCGCCGGACTCGCCATTGCGGTGGCATCGGTGGGCGGCACCCTCGCCGTGCTGCGTCGCGCCGAAGTGCCGCCCGCCGTGGTGAAGCTGCCGAAGAACACCGGGGTGCCGGTGGTTTCCGTAGCGCTCGCCTCACCGGCCGACACCACGCTCGAGACCGCCATTGTGCAGCTCGAGGCGACGCTCCAGACGCTGCAGGCGAAGCTCGATCCGGCCTCACGCGAATCGCTCAATCGCTCGCTCCGGGTTCTCGATCGGGCAATCGCCGATGCCTCGGAACAGCGTCGGGCAGAGCCAGAGGATCCGCGCGCCGCGCGGTACCTGACCGCCACGCTGCGCAAGAAGCTGGACGTGCTGCGCACCGTCACCGTGCTCGCGTCCGCGCGCAGCTGATCGAGAGACGCACGCATGCTGGCACAGCTGCTCTTCGCGGTCGCCCTGCTTGGGGGCACGTCGGAACCCGATACCAGCGCGCGCCTGCCACGCGGCGGATCGGTGGAAATCGACGTGCATACGCGGAACGTGAGTATTCGCACCGGTACCAGCGACCTGGTCTCGGTCCGCAACGGCACGCTCGACGTGGATGGCAAGACATTCTCGATCAGCGCAGACGACCTGCTCCGCAATCACGGTGGGAATATCGACATCGTCCTTCCCATCTGGGCGCGTGTTTCGGTGAGCACCTACACCGGAAACATCATCGTCGACGGAGCCCCCGAACGGCTCGAGGTGCAGACCTTCCAGGGGACAATCCGCGTGACCGGCGGCGCCGGCTCGCTCGACCTGCAGAGCGCTGCTGGCGCGATCACCGTCACCGACTTCAAGGGAAACCGGCTCAGCGCTGACGCCACCGGCAACGACATCACGGTGACCAATGCGTCCGGCAGAATTGAAGCGGCGAGCGTCAGCGGCAACGTGCGACTGCGCGGCATTCGTTCACCCCACGTCGAGGCAACCAGCGTGAGCGGTGTGGTGGAGTTCGAGGGGCCGTTCGCGACCGATGGTCGCTATGCATTCGAGAGTCACGCCGGCGGCATTATGCTCACGCTGCCGGCCGATGTGGACGCCCAGCTGCACATTTCCACCTTTGGTGGGAAGTTCCTGACCCAGATTCCGGCGACTCGTCGAGCTGGCCGGAACGACGATGGCGACGACGACTTTGTCGCGGTCTTCGGCAAGGGCGCGGCACACGTGACCATCGATTCGTTCAGCGGCGACATTCGCGTGCTCAAGGCGGGCGGCCGCTGACCCTCAGCTGAACTTCGGCGGGCGCCTCGTGTGTACATCACTGGCGACCTGCCATGCGTGCGCGAGTCGCAACGCGAGATCCTCCCGCCACAGCCCTGCCACAAATGTCACCGCGCGTGGCTGCCCCGTGTCGCTGAAGCCGCTCGGGACGACTGCCGTAGGATGCCCCGACAGATTCGTTGCCGAGAGCACTGAGCCGGCATTCGTCGGCGCGATCACCACATCGACATCCTGATACAACTTGTCGAGCGCCTCGACGAGCTTGCTGCGCACGCGGTTGGCCTGGAGGTACTCCACAGCCGGTACCAACTGTCCGCCGCGGAATGTGTTGGGCCACGCGCCGGCAGTCTGCTGCACCATCCGGTCGTCCTGGTTTGTCCGGGTGAGCTCGTCGAACACCGCCGCGCCCTCGACACTGATGATCAACGTGAGCGCGGAGGCCGGGAGCTCTTCGGGCCAGGTCACGGGAATCAGTGTCGCGCCCTGCTTGACCAGGCTGTCGAGCACCGCCTGGTTAAGCACCGCGGCGGCCGCGGCGCCGGCGTTTCCGGCCGGGGCAGCCTGGGTCATCGCCGGATGGACACCGATGCGGATCTTGCCGAGTGGCAAGCTGGAGTCGAAGTCGAAGGGCAGCGTCCTCGACGACGGATCGCGCGGGTCCGCGCCGTGCATTGCCGCGAAGACCAGCGCGAGGTCCTCGGCGCTTCTCGCAATCGGGCCGACTTTGTCCATCGTCCACGACAGCGTCATCGCGCCGTAACGCGAGACGCGGCCGTAGGTCGGGCGAAGACCGCTGACACCACAGCGGCTGCACGGCGAGACGATCGAGCCCAGCGTTTCGGTGCCGATCGCAAACGGGAAGAGACCGGCCGACACGCCACTCGCCGAGCCCGCGCTCGAACCGCTCGACCCCACCTCGGTATTCCACGGATTGCGCGTCATGCCGCCGAACCAGACGTCGCCTTGCGCGAACTCGCCGAGCGAGGTCTTCGCCACCAGCACGGCGCCGGCGGCATCGAGCCGCTCAACGACGGCGGCGGTCTGCTCGAGCATCTGGTCCTGGTAGATCGGCGATCCCCACGTGGTGGGGTATCCGGGAACAGCGAAGAGATCCTTGGCACCATAGGGAATGCCGTGCAGCGGGCCACGAAATTTCCCTTGCCTCGCCTCGGCGTCGAGTCGATCGGCCTGCTGCAGCGCTCGCTCGGTCGTAAGCGTGATGACGCAATGCAGGTCGGGTCCGTACTGCGCGAGGCGGGCGAGCGAGCGCTCCACCAGTTCGCGTGACGTCACCTTCCTGGCCCGGATGAGTTGGCCGAGCGTGGCGACACCGGCATATGCCCAGTCCGGCTCGGATCCCGGACGGACCGCGGTCGCCCGGCGTACCGGCCGAGAGGGAGCAGCTGGCTGCGGCCGGGGCGCGCTGCCAACCGGCACCGGGTCGAAGCGGAAGGCCGGCGGAAGGCCATTGCCGAGGGGCACCTTCCGGATCGCGTCGTAGTTGCGGAGAAAGCTCTCGAGGTTGCGAAGCAGCATCTCGCGCTCGGCATCGGTGTACTCGAGCCCGAAGAGCGCCTCCGCCGCCGCAACCTGCTCCTTGGTGATGGCAGGCGCTCCCGAGGCCCCCTCAGGTTGAGCTCGATCCCAGGCGGCCGCCGGTACCGGAACCCCCATAGCGGCTGCGAGAGCGATGAAGGCGCGGCGGTCGACGGGTGCAGACATCGGTGGGACTCCGGGTGGGAGGCGGGCGGGGCGGCTGCAACCCTTGTCGAGGCTGGAGACGTCAGACCGGAAGATCAGTACAGGGCCACTCTCAGCCAAGGACGCGCTTCATGCGGACACCCGTCGTCACCACCCTCGCCATCGCCCTGGCCGCCGTCACGGCCGGCCGCGCGCTCCCGGCGCAGGAGACTCGCTTCTCTCCCACCATCCGGGCGGGGCAGCACCTCGACATCTCGACCATCGACGGCGACGTTTCAGTGACCCGTGGCGAGGGCCGGACGGCCGAGATCGTTGCCACCAAGCATGTCCGCCGCGGCGACGCGTCTCGGGTCAAGGCGGTGATGGAGCAGACCAGCGATGGCTACAAGGTCTGCACCATCTACCTGCACCGGGACGAGCCGGATCGCGACACCTGCAACGGCGGCAGCGACCGCCGTCGCAACAATTGGCGCGACAACGACAATTACGATATTGAAATGAGTTATGTGGTCCGACTTCCCGCCGGCGCCGTGCTCGGCGTGCACACGGTCGATGGCAATGTCGATGTGCGCGGGGTGGACGTTGCCGCCACCATCAACACGGTCGATGGCGATGTCACCTACGAAGGGGTCGCGCCAACCAAGCTGAGCACGGTCGATGGCGACATCCGGGCGACCATCAGCACGGCGAGCTGGATTGCCGACGCCTCGATGAGCACGGTGGATGGCTCGATCGACGTCTCGCTCCCGGCCGATATCGCGCTCGAGATTCATGGCTCGACGGTGGACGGCTCGTTCCGGAGTGATTTCCCGCTGACGATTCGCGACAAGTGGGGACCGCGCTCGATCCAGGGCACCATCGGCAACGGTGCCACCCGCTCACTCCGGCTTGGCAGCGTCGATGGCGACATCACGCTCCGCCGCCGGTAAGCACAACTCCATCACCCGAGGAATCCGTACATGCGCAATATGACGTTGGCTCTGGGCCTGCTGGCGGCGGCCGCTCCGCTCGCCGCTCAGGAGACTCGCTTCACCAAGGAGATGTCGGCCGGCTCGCGGCTCGTCATCGAGAACATCAACGGCCAGGTCCACGCGACCCAGGGCTCGGGACGCACCGCCGAGATCGTCGTGACCAAGACCGTCAAGCGCGGCGACGGCGACCTGGTCAAGGCCGTAATGGAGGAGAGCGGCGGTGAGGTGCGGGTCTGCACCATCTATCTCAATCGCGATCGCAACCGGACCGGCTGCAAGGACAACGGTCACAACGATGACAACTGGAAGGGCCGTGACCGGCTCGAAGTGACGACCGATTACGAGGTCCGGGTGCCGGCTGGTGTCCGGCTCAATGTCGAGGCCGTCAATGGTGGCGTCGTGATCACCGGCATCGAGTCCGAAGTGCGGGCCGAGACGGTGAATGGATCGCTCGAATTCGATGGTGCGAACGCGACGTCGCTGAGCACCGTGAACGGTCAGATCCGCGCCTCGTTCACCCGCGCCACCTGGGATGGCACCCTCAACGTCGAGACGGTCAACGGCGGCGTCGACCTCACCTTCCCGGCCAACTTCGCCGCAGAGATCAGCGGTGAGACTGTGAATGGTGGCGTCACCACGGCCTTCCCGATCACCATCGAAGGAAAGTGGGGACCAAAGTCATTCCGCGGAACGATTGGCGGCGGCGGCGGTCGTTCGCTCAAGATCGAGACCGTGAACGGCGGGATCACGCTCCGCAAGCG
>JBDSMX010000154.1:0-34432 GCA_039915645.1 Gemmatimonadales bacterium
AGCAGTTGCGGTTGGAGTGATCCTCGCGGGAACGCTGATGTTGAGTCAACCGGCAGTGGCGGAGCAACAGCAGCAAGGTAACTGTAGCGCTCAAACACTCATCGTCCAAAATTGTCCGAGCGACCCCTTTTCGTATTGCATGTTCACGGTCGGGGGAGGTGGGAATGGGTGCGGGGTTCCGTCCCAGGGTGTTTGTGCGGAGTCGAATGGGCTGTCCACGCTCTTTTGCGCCTGGAACTACTGAGTTTTTGGGGCGGAGGTGCGAGCCTCCGCCCCTACTCAATCCAATAGAAACAGGTACTCAATCAGACTAGTTCGGGGGTCGTGCGTGCCCGCCTTCCGCTCTGCTGATCCCCCCTTCCCGCTGGTGCCCCCATGAAAGACCGTCTCTCCCAACTCGGCACGGTTGTTGTTGTGGCCTGTGCTGTTGCTGTGACCGGACTCCTCGTGCGACGCGAATTGCTCACGAGGCCTCTGAGCCCCGCCATAGTCGGGCGCGAGGCGCTCGGAGGAAAGGAACTTCCCGCCGACACCTGGCGAACGCTCGTTTCGGGGGGCCATACCATCGGTGACTCCAACGCACCAGTGACAATCGTCGAGTTCGCTGATTTCGAATGCCCGGCCTGTCGACGACTCGCGCTTGATGGCCTCGAGGGCGTCCTCGCCAGCCGCTCGCAGGACGTCCGTTTGATATTCCGGCATTGGCCACTGCCCTATCACAGGTTCGCGCTTCCGGCCGCTCGAGCCGCAGAGTGCGCAGCGAATCAGGGTAAATTTGCGCAGATGGCAGCTGTGCTGTTCGCGAAGCAGGATTCCCTTGGTCTGACGCCCTTCTCCTCGTTCGCTTTCGAAGCCGGGATTCCCGATTCGACGGCCTTCGCGAGCTGCGTGACCAGCACCCAACGGATGGCCGCCGTTGCTACCGATACTGCCCTCCTTAAAGGGCTCGATGCCATCGGAACTCCAACCCTGATCCTCAACGGTAGGGTTCTTCGCGGCGTGCCGAATCGGGCCCAGCTCGACAGTCTTATCGACGCGGAAATGCTGAAGGCAAGTGCAGTCGGTCGTTGAATCGGCGGCTCGGATACAGGAGCGGCTGACTCATCTCATCCGTTTGACTCTCGGATTGGCGCTCATCGCAGGATGCAGCGGCGAGGCGCCGGAGAGCCCGCCGCACGGGACCGAGGGGTGGGCAGAAATCCAGAACATGGCCGAGCTCAATGGCGCGGGACTTTCCCAAGTATCCTGGATTGAACCGTTGGGGGAGGATCGGTTGGTTGCCTTTTCACAGCACAACGGTCGATTCGTCCTCTTCGACTCCACCTTGAAAGAACTTGCTCACGCCCAGCGGCTTGGCAGTGGCCCGGGCGAACTGCGGAGGCCGGGTCGTCACTGGATCAGTGGGGACACGGTCTGGGTTGTGGATGTGGCACTTCAGCGGATCTCGGCGTATGCCGAGGACTTGAGGTTCCTCACCGCAGCTCCTATGGCAGCAGCTGCCGCTGAGGCGCATCTCATCACCGTCGACGGACATGGAATGCGCTGGTCTGAGAGCACCCTTCAAGGCACGTGGAATGACCACCGTTTGGTGCTGCTATCCCTGCGCCAACTCGACGGCTCCTCTGGTGGGAGCGCGATGGCATCGGAGCTCGCCGACAGCAGGTCACTTCGCGTCCTCTCGTCCGCACCGACCGATCCCTGTTTGTACGAGAGTTTGGGAGCCACCTGGAGGGCGGTTGCGAGGCAACCCTTTTGCACGCCCACCATATGGGAGACCGCGCACGATGGCCTCTCCTTCGTGTTGCTCAGGCCGGCGGGCGGACAGGGGCGCTGTCAAACCCTCTCTCTCCTGCACATGACATCCGGGGGTGACACCCTTTTTCGAACCACCCTGGCAATCGAACGGGCAGCCGTACCACTTTCCGAAGTAAAGCGAATTGGCTCAGCGCAACGGCTTGGACCGCCGGGCGCGCCCCGGATGGAACCGCCGAAGCTTCACGGAACGCAGTATTTTCCCGCGGTGACGTCGGTTCTGATAGGGTGGGACTCGACCGTGTGGATTCGGGCCCGCACACGAGCCCAAGGTGAAGTCTGGATCGCGCTCGATCGCGATGGTGCGCTCCTCGGACGGGTCCGCATCGAAGATGGGGCGCGCCTCTTGGGAGCGAAGGAGAACGAGATTGTCGTTGTGGGCAGCGGGGAGGACGAGTCGTCCGACAATTTGACTGTCCGCGGCCTGCGATGGACTTTTCGCGATCGCGTCAATGACGAGCCCACCGGACCCCGGGCAACGTCGAGCAGGTTATGCGAATAGCGCATCCATTGGACTCACTACTTTCTTCCCTGGCGTGGTGCCCTGAGAGTCCTTTCCTGCAAGATCGGAGTGTGTCCCATTCAATCGGACCTGATGCGAGTCGCGACAACCCTCATCGCGCAGTCAGCACTTCTTTGCGGTTTGGGCGCGCAAACGCCTGGGGCGGTTAGGGCAGGGCAGGCCCCGGCGCCCGCACTTTCCATTGAGTCCGACGACTCCGCCTTTGCCGCACGGATTGTTGAGTTGTGCGGACCCGGAGGATCAATCGACGAACTTCTCCGAGAGGAGGGCCGACTCGCCTCCCAAGCAAGTGCCGGCACTACAGCCAGCTACCACCCCCTGGCGTGCACTCGGGCACATCTGCACGCCCGCGGAGCGATCGCTCACGAGCGGTGGCTACAGCCCCTCGGCGCCTCATGGGCAGAAGGTGGTGTTCGTGTTCTGCTTAAGGAGGTAGAAGCCAAGGATGACGCCGCGGTGGGCGATCTACTCGCGCGCTTGGTCCCTGAGGAGAGAGCCAATGCGCTCACGGATTCCGTTCGGGGAGTGCTGACAGCGATTGTAACCAAACATGCACCATCCGCCGAAGCGGCCCGCGGTTGTGTCACGTTGAATGAGGCGGCGGGCTCGCTCGCTCTTGCAGAGGCGTGCAATCGCGTCGCGCTGCAGGCGGGGGTCGACTCCACTTGGCAGCTGATCTACGCGGCGCGACTGGCCGCCCGTCGGGCAGATACATCGATGACAATCGGGCTGTTTCGTATGTCACTTGGGACAGCGGGGAGGCGCGTGGAGTGGGGTGAGCTTGCCTGGCACCTCAAGTGGTTTCTCGCCCCTGAAGAATGGGCGGAGTGGCTGCACCTCCCAGACTCTGTCCGATCCCGATGGACGGAGGACCGGTTCGTGATGCGTGATCTCAGAGATGGAAAGCCGAACGGCGCTCGGGTTGTGGAGCATTTTCTTCGGCTCGACCACGCCGAGAAGTTCTTCTCCATTTACGTGCCGAGAAGAGTCCGTGGTCGATTGCTGCTGCCTGCCACCGGACAGAGCCAATTGCCACCCGATTCCACCTCACTATACTGGGAACCCGCCCTCGTTTCCGCGCCGGCTTTTCGAGTCGCGCCACGTTGGGATGCCCGATTTGACGATCGGGCAACCATCTGGATGCGGTTCGGGAAGCCGTCGGAAACTCGTGAATGGAGCGGAATTGATACGGTACGGCCTCCGATGAACATGAAGCCTGGTCGAGAGGCCCGCTATGTGAGCAATGTCCGTGAGGCGTGGCTTTACGTGCTCGATGGACAGCGCCTGATCCTGCAGTTCGAACCCGAACTTTTCACCCGCTCGACACAGCCCACCCGGCTCGTGGCCGGTGTCCTTGGCTCCTACATATGCGGCCTCGATGTCTGGCGATGCAAACTGACATCGCAAGCGGAAGTGGCGAATCGGCCCGGCGGTCGACCGGTGCCCAGAGACGATATGGCCGCGCTCGATGTGGATGATCGCGCCATTATCGCCTCTGCTTTGGCACGGGACGACAACTCCCGTAGGCCTGAGCACCCCATCTTCGTCCTCGCCAGCCTCTACCGCGTCTGGGACGGGGTTACTGGAACGCCCCTGACCATCCTTCCCTGGGCGATCCCGATCAAGGAGCTCGACGTTCAAACGATAGGCAGCGACGAGGTAGTTCAATTCGCGCTCGAATTGCGGAGTGTCGGAGGGGCAGCCGACTCACTTCCTGTTGTGGAACAGCAGAAGCGACTTCGGCTTCCGACTCGTCGCGCGGGCGATGCAAAAGTCACGGGAGTCTTATCGGGCCCCGCCACGCACAACATGGCCAGCTGGGCGATCGCCATCCAACAGGGTACTGATCGCAACGGCCGCACTGGGAGGCAGCGACTTGAACCGATGGGGGGCGGTGCACTCGTTCTGTCCGACGTGATTCTTGGCGCTTCAAGTCAGGGGCAATCCTGGACGAGCACCGCAGGGACCGTGGTGCCTCTCGCCCCGCTGGGAGCCTTTTCCCGAAAGGAGGCGGTTTCCCTCTACGTGCAGTTGCGAGCGACAGAACGCATCCCGGATGCGTCCGCCACCTTGGCGATCTATCAACTAGACCGTGATGATTCCACTCCCGCACTACAGGTACGGTTCACGTCACCGGTTGCTTCGGGAATCTCCGAACTCCAGCGGGAAGTGGATGTCTCCCGACTGAAGGCCGGCTCGTATCGCATGGAGATCGTCGTGACCGAGAGGCGCAATGGGCTCACCGCGTCTCGATCTGCCCCGCTCCTGATACGATAACGGCAAGTGGTCGAGTGGATCGCCGGTGCGAATGTGGAGTGGATTGACTGAAGGAACGTCGATCGATGGGGGATGGGGGATGGGGGATGGGCGATGCAAAGTCGCCCTGAGCGCAGCGAGGGGGCGGAGCATCGTACCGTGACGATGCCCTGCCCCCTCACTTCGTTCGGGGAGACCGGAGTAACTCGAGATCGCATTCGCGATCAGTCCTTACCCCTCCCGACCATGTAGCCGACCCACGCGCCGACGATGCCGCCAATCAGCGCGACAGTATTCGCTAACTCCTTTCCCTCGTGGGGCTTGCCGGCACCGACTCTCACCACGACGAAGCCCGCCAGAAAGCCGATCACCGCGCCGGTTGTGCCGCCGGAACTCTCGCGACGCATCGTGGGGTTGCGATAGGTGGGTGGCAGGGTCAACACCGCAGCAATGGCGCGGGTTGCTGGGAAACGGTTTGGAGCAGCGGGCCCCTGCGCGACGGCCGGTGATGCAATGAGCAGCGCGGTGAATGTGTAGAGCCGGTAGAATCGTGGCAATGTCATCTTCCCTCCAGCGAACCGACCTGCTTGGTCGGAGACCAGCTCCTTCGACTTCGCAGTCGCTACGCGCCTGCTTCGCTCAGGATGACACCCCCTCGACCCTCAACTATCGCCCATCGCCCATCGCCCATCGCCCATCGCGCTATTCGAGCACCGGCAACACCATCCCCACCGCCCTGACCCGATCGACCACCTTGTCGGCGATCTCCCGCAACATCACGGCGGCTGCCGAATTCGGCGCTGCCACAACGACCGGCTCGCCCTGATCGGCCGAGTACGCCAACCCCTGCTGCAACGGCACCATGCCGAGCAACGGTGAATTGATCTCGTCGGCGAGGCGTTCACCGCCGCCGCTGCCGAAGAGGTCGTGACGCATGCCCGTGATCGGATCGAGGAAGCCGCTCATGTTCTCGACGATGCCGAGGATAGGGACATTCACTCGCTCGAACATCTTGGCGCCGCGGAGCGCATCGCCCACCGCTACTTCCTGCGGCGTGGTCACGATGATGGCGCCATTCACGAGCACCTGCTGCACCAGCGAGAGCTGGGCATCACCGGTGCCGGGAGGCATATCGACGAAGAGGTAGTCGAGCTCGCCCCACTCGACGTCGTGCAGGAATTGGTGGATCACCTTGGTGATGATCGGTCCGCGCCAGATGGCCGGTGCGTCGCGATCCACCAGGAAACCAATCGACATCAGCTTGAGGCCGTAGGCTTCGAGCGGAATGATGCGACCGTTCTGCACCGTGGGCCGCTCGTAGACGCCGATCATCCGCGGCAGGTTCGGGCCGTAGAAATCCGCATCCATGATGCCGACCTTGAAACCCCGCTCGGCCAGTGCCACGGCGACGTTCACGGCCACGGTGCTCTTCCCCACCCCGCCCTTTCCCGACGAGACCGCGATCACTCGACCAAGCCCGGCGATCTGCATCGGCGTGGGCGCAGGAACGCCGGCCGCAGCACTCTGCGGCGCGGCGTGCGTCGTCGCGGGTGGGCCCGCGGGGTCGGTCACCTGGATCTTCGGTTGCGACAATCCGGCATTGGTGAGCGCCTGGCGCGCCTGGCGGACCAGAGTGGCGGGGTCGTCACGCCGAAGCAGGAAAGTGAACGAGGATTCGCCGCTGGATTCGTCGACCACGAGGTCGCTGATCATGCCGGCGGCGATGAGGCCGCTGCCGGTGCGCGGATTGGACACAGAGTCGAGCGCGGCGCGGACCTGCGCCTCACGGGTGCCACTCATGGTACGATATCCCTCTAGACCGCTTCGACCAGCTTGACCTCTGGTACCGACTGCCGAAGTCGGGTCTCGATGCCCTGCTTGAGCGTGATGGTGGAGGCCGCGCACCCCTTGCACGTCCCGCCGAGGCGCACGAAGAGCTTGCCCTCGAGGGGATCGAAGTCGATGACCTCGAGCGTCCCCTTATGCGAAGCGATGTAGGGTCGGATCGTCTCCAGACCCTGCTCGATCCGCTCGAATACGTCCACTGCTGATTCCGTCGTCATGAACACCATCCCTTTCGTGCCGGGAAGCTAGTCCGGGCGACGAGGCATACAAGGGGATCTCAGGCCCCGGCGAGGAAATCCCGGGCCGCCGCCAACACCGTGGCCTGCACCTCGGCGAGGGAGCCGTGGATGGCTACGCCGGCGGCCTTGGTGTGCCCGCCGCCGCCGAACTGCTTGGCCAGCGCGGCCACGTCCACCTGGCCCACGCTGCGGAGGGAGACCTTCACCCGACCGCCCGACATCTCGCGGAAGAGCAGGGCCATCCGCACGCCACGGACCGAGCGTGCGTGCTCCACCGCGCCATCGAGGTCATCGGGGTCCACTTCGTGGCGTTCGAGGGCACCAGGTGGCACGGTGACCCACGCAAGACCCGCCGGCATCTCCACGACCAGCGTCTGCAACACCTCGGCGAGGAGTCGCGGCCGGCCGATCGGTGCGCTGGCATAGACATCGAGATAGATCTGCTCGGTGTCGACGCCGATCGCGAGCAGTTCGGAGGCGATCTGCAGGGTCCGGGGCCGCGTGTTGGAGAACCGGAAGCCACCGGTATCGGTCACCAGCGCCACGTAGAGGGCACGCGCGGCCTCGAGTGGCACCTTCCACCCCAGTTGCTGCGCGAGCAGGTAGATGAGCTCGCCAGTGGCCGCCGCCGTGTCGTCGACATATCGTGGCCCTGCCGGGAGCACGCCGGCGCTGGCGTGGTGATCGATGCACCCCACCGGCACGCCGCGATCACGCACCGTGTCGGCGAGCGTTCCGAGGCGACCGAGATCAGCAATGTCGAGCACCAGGATCGCGTCGGCGCGACGGAGTTCCTTGACCCCCTGCTGCGACTTGTCGACGCCCTTGAGATCGGCGAAGAGGAAGTCGAAGCGCTCGGGGGTCGCGGTGGGGTTGGTGATGATGGCCTCGATCCCCTGTGCCCGGAGGATGTGCACCAGCCCGACTTCCGAGCCGAGGCCATCGCCGTCGGGGTTCACGTGGGTGGTGAGGCAGAGGCGACCGGAACGAACGAGCGCCGCGACCTGTTGGGCCGCAGCGCTCGTCGTTGTGGGAGGTGTTGACGTCATCCCCCAAACGTAATGGGGGTCACTTCGGGACGGTGCCGGCTTCCCGCTGCTGCTGCAGCACGCTGTGCTTCTTGCCGTAGCCGAAGTAGATCGCGAAGCCGATGATGAGCCAGACGATGAGCCGGAGCCAGGTATCACCCGGCAGCGTGGCCATCAGCCCCAGACAGCAGACGATGCCCATGATCGGCACGAACGGCACCCACGGCGTCCTGAACGGACGCTCGAGATCGGGGCGCGTCTTGCGCAACACCATCACGCCGTAGCAGACGAGCACGAACGCGAGCAGGGTGCCGATGTTCACCAGCTGCCCCAGCAACTGCAGCGGGAGCAGACCCGTGGCAAGGCCGACCGCAATGCCGGTGAAGATGGTCGAAAGGTACGGGGTGCGGAACTTCGGGTGCACCGCCGCTGCCCATTTGCCGAGCAGGCCGTCGCGCGACATCGAGTAGAAGACGCGGGACTGACCGAGCAGCATCACCAGAATCACCGAGCCGAGGCCGAGGACGGCGCCGACATCGATGAGGATGCGAATCCAGGCCGGGGCGCCGACCTTCGCGATCGCGTAGGCCACCGGTGCCGCCACATTGAGCTCAGTGTACGGCACCATGCCGGTGAGAATCGCCGAGACGGCCACGTAGAGCAACGTGCAGATGGCGAGTGATCCGAGAATGCCGATCGGGAGGTCGCGCTGGGGATTCTTCGCTTCCTGCGCGGCAGTCGAGACGGCGTCGAAGCCGATGTAGGCGAAGAAGACCATGCCCGCACCGCGGAGCACGCCGGACGGACCAAAGGTGCCCCACTGGCCAGTGTTCGCCGGAATGAACGGATGCCAGTTGGCCGGGGTGATATGCCCGAGACCGACGAAGATGATCAGCATCACGATCGCGAGCTTCAGGATCACGATGAAGTTGTTGACGGTCGCCGATTCCTTGATGCCGATCACCAGGATCGTCGACATCAGCGCGACGATGAACACCGCCGGCAGGTTGAGCAGCGCGCCGGTGAGGTTCAGGCCGGAATGCACGCACCCCGCCACCGCGGTGGAGACTTCCGCTGCGGTGCACCACTGGGTCGGCGAGTTGGTAAGATTCGCCGGCAGCACGATACCGAAGTTCTTGAAGAGGTCGACCAGGTGGCCCGACCAGCCCACGCCAACGGTCGCGGCGCCAGCGGCATACTCGAGCACCAGATCCCAGCCGATGATCCAGGCGATCAGCTCGCCCATCGTGGCATAGGAGTAGGTGTAGGCGCTGCCGGCGACCGGCACGGCGCTCGCCATCTCAGCGTAGCAGAGGCCGGCGAAGGCGCAGGCAATGCCGACGAGGATCATCGAGATCGGCACTGCCGGCCCCGCGTGCAGCGCGGCTGCCTGCCCGGTGAGGACGAAGATGCCGGCGCCGATGATGGCGCCGATGCCGAGCGCCGTCAGGTTGGTCGCGCTGAGCGATCGCTTCAGCGAGTGCTCGCCGACCTCGTCAGCCTCGGCGCGGAGTGCGGTAATGGACTTTGTCGCCCAGATGCTCATGGCGGAACTCCGGAGGGGTGAAAGACTGCCGGGACCAGCGTCACTCCGAAATGTGATCGGAGGGCACTGGCCCCGGGAGGGAACTACGTCAGGCTGCGGTCAGGCGTTTCCGCGCTCACGCTTGCCGAGACGCGAGTGGCTCGCGCCGTATCCGAAGTAGATGACCAGACCGATCGCCATCCAGACGGCGAGACGGATCCAGGTGTCGGCCGGAAGACCGTACATCATGTAGCCGCAGATGGCGATGCCGAGAATCGGCACCAGCGGAACCATCGGGGTGCGGAACGGTCGCTCCAGTTCGGGACGCTTCACCCGCAGCACCCAGATGCCGGCGCAGACGATCACGAACGCGAGCAGCGTGCCGATCGAGACCAGCTCGCCGAGCAGGGCGATCGGAAACATGCCGGCGACGATCGCGGCGATCACACCGGTGATGATGGTGGCGATCCACGGCGTGCCGTACTTCGCGTGGACCTGGCCGAAGATCTTCGGCAGCAGGCCGTCACGTGACATCGCATAGAAGACGCGCGGCTGACCCATAAGCATGACCAGCACGACCGAGGCGAGGCCTGCAATCGCGCCGATGTTGACCAGGAAGCCGAGCCAGGCAAGCGCCGGACCGGCCTTCTCGATCGCGACGTACACCGGGTGCGCCACGTTGAGTTCGGTGTAGTGCGCCATGCCGGTCATCACCAGCGCCATCGCGATGTAGAGCACCGTGCAGACGGCGAGTGAACCGAGAATGCCGATCGGGAGATCCCGCTGCGGGTTCTTCGCTTCCTGTGCCGCGGTCGAGACGGCATCGAATCCGATGTAGGCGAAGAAGATCACGCCGGCGCCGCGGAGAATGCCGCTCCAGCCGAAGTGGCCCGACTCACCGGTGTTGACCGGGATGAACGGATGCCAGTTGGCGGTGTTGACGTATTTGGCGCCGAAGAAGATCACCATCAGCACGATCGCGACCTTCACGTACACGATGACGTTGTTGAAGCGAGCCGACTCCTTGATGCCGACCACCAGCAGCGCCGTCAGTGCGAGCACGAGCAGCATTGCCGGCACGTTCAGCACACCCTGGCCGAGCGTGAAGCCCTTGCCGACACAATCCGCAATGGTGATCGCGGTGCGCGACACGGCGTCGACCGCAACGCCGCCGGTGGCCGGATCGACGCAGAGCTGCGCGCGCACCAGCGTGTGCGTCCCCTCGACCGTGAACGGCGCGCCGGCGAAGGCGGCCGGAAGATGCACGCCGATCGACGACAGGAAGGCGGTGAAGTAACCCGACCAGCCCACCGCGACCGTGGAGGCCGCGAAGAGGTACTCGAGGATGAGGTCCCAGCCGATGATCCACGCGACCAGCTCGCCCAGCGTCGCGTAGCCATAGGTGTAGGCGCTGCCCGCCACCGGAATCATCGACGCGAACTCCGCGTAGCAGAGCCCGGCGAAGAGGCAGCCGAAGCCGGCGATGATGAAGGAGATGACGATGGCGGGGCCGGCGAAGTTTGCCGCTGCCGTGCCGGTGAGAACGAAGATGCCTGCGCCGATGATCGCGCCGATGCCGAGGAGGACGAGGTTGGTGGCCGACAGGGAGCGTTTGAGGCTCGGGCCGCCCTCATCGTCGGGAATCACTTCGGTCATGGACTTGGTTCGGAACAGGCTCACGGCTTTGACCCCGGAGGAGAGAACTCCTCCCGTTGAGGTTGCAGGCAGGGCATTGAACTGGGTGGTAAAGCGGTACGGGGGTGGAACAGGCCTTAAGCGTAAGCGCCGGACGGCGATCAGGCCAGATCAGCCCGATCGCCCCCGGTCTGTCAGACGCTGTAGTTGGGTGCTTCCCGGGTGATCGTGACGTCGTGCGGATGCGACTCGCGCAGACCCGCAGAAGTCACCTGGACGAACTCGGTATCCCGCTGCAGGGCGGCGATGTCGTGGACCCCGCAATAGCCCATCCCGCTGCGGAGGCCACCCACCATCTGGAAGAGGACGTCGGAGACCGGCCCCTTGTAGGGGACACGACCCTCGATCCCCTCGGGGACGAGCTTGGAGGGCGAGACCTCGCCGTCCTGGAAGTAGCGATCGGCCGAGCCGTCCTGCATCGCGCTCATCGAGCCCATGCCCCGGATCAACTTGAAACGCCGACCCTCGGCAAGAATGCTTTCGCCCGGACTTTCTTCGGTGCCGGCAAGCATCGACCCCATCATCACGCAGGCCGCACCCGCCGCAAGCGCCTTCACCACATCGCCGGAATACTTGATGCCGCCGTCGGCGATCACCGGGACGTCGCCGGCCCCGCGGACGGCATCGACGATCGCCGTAATCTGCGGAACGCCCACGCCGGTGACGACGCGAGTGGTGCAGATCGACCCTGGACCGATGCCGACTTTCACGGCATCGACGCCCCGCTCGACCAATGCGCGTGCGCCCGATTCCGTGGCGATGTTGCCGCCGACCAGCTGGATATCGGGGAACATCTCACGCAGGTCGGCCACGGTGTTGAGTACCCCGTCGGAGTGACCGTGCGCCGAATCGACCACAATCACATCGACGCCTGCTCCCACGAGCGCCGCCGCACGAGCCTTGGCCTCGGCGCCCGCGCCAACGGCCGCAGCCACGCGGAGGCGGCCGTGCAGATCCTTGTTCGCATCGGGGTGATCGCGTCGCTTGAAGATGTCCTTGACCGTGATCAGCCCCTTGAGCACGCCGTCGCCATCGACGACCGGCAACTTCTCGATGCGGTGGCGGGCCAGGATCGCTTCGGCTTCGGCGAGTGAGGTTCCGACGGGAGCGGTGATCAGCCCTTCACTGGTCATGGCATCGGCGATCGGTCGATCCATGCTCGACTCGAACTGCAGATCGCGATTGGTGATGATGCCGATGAGTCGGCCGGTGCCGTCGACAATCGGCACCCCTGAAATCCGGAAGCGCCGCATCAGCGCATGCGCCTCGCGAATCGGGCGCTCGGGGCCGAGCGTGATCGGATTGAGGATCATCCCGCTCTCGCTGCGCTTCACCCGATCCACTTCGGCGGCCTGCCGATCGATTGACATGTTCTTGTGGATCACCCCGATCCCGCCGGAGCGCGCCATGGCAATCGCCATTTCGGCTTCGGTGACCGTGTCCATCGCAGCCGCGACAAGCGGAATGTTGAGCGGGATGCTGCGAGTGAAGCGGGAGGCGGTCAGGACCGTTCGAGGGTGGACACTCGAATGCCGCGGGACCAGGAGGACATCGTCGAACGTGAGGGCGTAGCCCGGGCGAAGTCGTGTCATTGCTGCGACCACCGTCGCGCCGGGACCATTCGTGGTATTTCCATCGAGAAGAATAACGAGCGGCGCTGCCGGAAATCAACCGGCAGCGGGGAGCCCCTTCTTGCGCCAGATCAGGTAGACCGGGATCCCGAGCGCCACGATGACCAGCCCCGGCCAGGTGAAGAGCGGCTTCTTGAGGAGCAGGACCACCATCAGGCCGGCGGACGCCATGAGGTAGAGCCCCGGCACAACCGGGTAACCCCAGGCCTTCACCGGGCGCGGGAGGTCCGGCTGGATCGCGCGGAGTCGGAAGAGCGCCAGCGTGGTCAGGAAGTAGAAGAGCACGGAGGCGAAGATCACGTAGTCGAGCAACTGGTTGTAAGTGCCCGAGAGACAGAGCACCGAGGCCCAGGTCGCCTGCGTCACCAGCCCGAAGATCGGCGTGCGGTGGACCGGATGGAGCTCGCCTGCCTTGCGGAAGAAGAGCGCGTCCTTGGCCATCGCGTAATAGACACGCGGCCCCGCGAGCACGAGACCGGCGTTGCAGCCGAGTGTCGAGATCACGATGAAGCCGGCCATCACGAGGCCGCCCAACGAACCCAGCATCGCCTCGACCGCCGCCGCGCCGACGCGATCCTGCGTGGCGTGCTGGATGCCGCGCGAGACCGCATCCGCGCCAGCCGCATCGCCCACGAACGGCAGCACATCGAGGTATGCCACGTTCGAGAGGATGTAGAGCAGCGTCACGATGCCGGTGCCCAGCGCGAGCGCGCGTGGCAGGTTCTTCGTCGGCTCGCGCACTTCGGCCGCCGCGAAGGTGACGTTGTTCCACGAGTCGCTGGAGAAGAGCGAGCCGACCATCGCGGCGCCGATCACCGGCAGCATCGCGATGCTCCAGTCGCCGGTGCCCCAGAACTGGCCGAAATTCGCCGACGCCACGCTCGCATTGCGGAAGAAGAGCAGGCCGAGCACCACCAGCATCGCCAGCGCCGCGAATTTGATCACGGTGAGGAAGGTCTGCAGCCGGGCGCCGAGCGAGACACCGCGCGCGTTGATCGCCGTCAGGATCACGATGCTCGCAATCGCGACAATCCGTTGCGCCGAGATGCCGATCGGAATCGCATCGGTGGTGCCCGGAAGATGAATGCTGCCAAGCGACACGGTGATGGTGTCGGTGAGCGCCGGGAAGAAGATGCCGAGGTACTTGGCCATCGCGACGGCGACGGCCGCAATGGTGCCGGTCTGGATCACCGCAAAGAGCGTCCAGCCGAAGAGGAAGCCGGCGGCCGGGCTCAGGCCGTCGCGCAGGAAGACGTACTGGCCGCCTGCCTTCGGCATCATCGCCGCGAGTTCGGCGTAGGCGAGGGCGCCAGCGACAGTCATGAAGCCGGTGAGGATCCAGACCAGCATCAACCCGCCAGGACCCCAGGCATTCACCTCGCGACCGATTCCCGCCGACACGATGAAAATGCCCGAGCCAATCATCGTCCCGACCACGAGGGAGATGGCCTGCCAGGGGCCGATGCCGCGGACGAATTCGGTCGTCGACTTGTCGCTCAGGTCGTGCTCCTGCTGGTGTCGGTAGGAGGAGTCGCGTCGGGTGTCGCTGAAGGTGCGTCAGGCTTGGGAGACGCAATACTCTGGGCCGTCTTGGAGGCCTCGGCCACCACGGCTTGCGCCGCAGAAGCGACCCCCTTCATCACCTTGGATGCGCCATCGAAGAGACCGACAGTGCCGGAGATCGCGTCGGCGGAGAGCTTGCCAGCGCGCATCGCGTCGGTCACCGTGTCGGTGATCTTGGAGAAGACGTTGCTGGGCGCGGCGCGCTCGGCATACTTGCTCTCGAGGAATTCGACATAGTCGAGCACCTGGAAACCGCGCTCATCGGAAAGCGTTTCGAGGCGTCGCAACAGCCGTTCCTTCAATTGTTCATTCACGGCGCCTCCACTGGCTCAATCGAGCCGGCGCACGAAGGTAAGAACCGGTGTCGGAAGGAAGCGGGTCTTGCCGGCGCGAATCGTCGCGCGCACCTGGACCTGCGCCAGCGGAGGCAGCACCCGGAACTTCTCCGCCTCGTCCGCACTTACGGTGAGGTATACGAAGCCGGTTTCGGGCAGGGGTCCGCGTGCCAGGACATAGGGCTGCCCCAGCGGCAGTTCCGGCCGCAACTCATCGGCCTTCTGCACCGCAATGACTTGCAGCGTCCAGTCCACCGTCTGCCCAATGTACTTGTCGGGCTCGGCGCGAATTTCGGCGGCCGTGATCCCGCCACTGCTGGCGACGCCGATCGCTGCATCGCGCACCCACGCCTCGATCCGCACCCGGCTCCACCCTGCGCGGTGTTCGAGCACCTCGGCATGGACCGGAGTTTCGAGCGAACCGATGGGCGTGCCGCTCGGTTGTGCCGCGAGCGTACTCCCGGCGACGACAGTCACACTTGAGGTAGTGCTGGCCGCTGGCGCCACCGGATCGGGCTTGCCGGGCGTCAGCTTCGCTGCTTCGGGCTTTGGCGCCGCAGGTGGTGGCGGCGGCGGAGGCGGAGTCACCGGCTTGTCGGCGTTGCCGACGGCGCCCTTGGGTACCCAGCCGGTGCGCCGCACATGGACCCATCCCGACTTCACCTCGACCCTATTGAACAGCGCGCCGGCGCGGGCAAGCCCGAGGGTGGCTCCGCCGCCCATCACGGCGCGAAGAGGAGAGCCGACCGCCAGGTTGACGGCGACATCGAAACCATCGCGTTTGTCATCGCGCATCGCGTTGCCGACGATCCAGCCCTCGACGGTGACCTCGGTCCAGGTCCCCTTGGTCGCGCCCACGGTTACTGGTGTTGTCCGACCCAGCCGCGCCAGTCCCGTCCCGCCGGGTTCCTTGAGGAACTCGGTGTCCGTGATGATGACGCGACGATTCGCCTGCGCTCCGAGCGGGGAGGCAACGAGTCCTCCGAGGAGCAACAGACAGGAAATGGCGGCAGTCTGGCGGGTTGGATGCACTCGTCAGTCTACCGGGACCGCACGCGTGCGTCAAAGGGCTGAAGTCGGAGCAACCACCCCTTCCCCGGCACCACCCGAATGGCCTCGCCGGGTGCGAAGGTCGCCGCAGGCTGGAATCCCTCGATCGCGGGCGCCACGATGCGGACCTTGGTGGAATCGAGGCCGAGGGCGCGCCAGTCGACCTGCAGCCGGACGGCAACGGTGTCCTTGGCCCAGCTCGCGATGGCGACGAGCGACCCCTTGGGGCGCTGATATGTCGTCGCCAGCACGTCGCTGCGGCCCGTGCGGACAGGGCTATCGGGCGCCCACCAGCCGCGCAGCTTCGCGCCGACGATGCCGAAGTCATCCCACGCCTGCCAGAGCGCGCGCGGATCTCCTGCCCACGGCAGCCGTGCCGACATCCCGAAGAGCATGCCGCGCCACGGATTGCCACCACCCTGGAGCATCTCGCCCATCAGGCCGAACGGAATTCCCGAGAGTTCGACCAGCCAGTAATCGGGCGGCGAGTCGTAATTGAAATATTCGCCGAACCAGAGCCGGTCGATGTAGGGGAAATGCTCGAGATAGAGATTGGCGCTGCTGGCGAAGCCATCGTTGTTGTTGAACTGATTCGCCGAATGCAGATCGATCCGTTCGCCCGGGGTGCCATGAGAAGTCAGTACCCGGCGGATACGCTGCATCGTGGTCCGATCGAAGGCGACATCGTCGAGGTAGATGCCATCAACGCCGGCGTGTTCGGTGAGCCATTGCATCCCTTCGACATAGAAGTTGTGCCAGCGCGAGACGCCGCTCGTCACCAGGGCGACGTCACGCAGTTCAGGCACCACCCAGCCGGTGATGTAGTCGCGCTGCACATGTTCCTGCAGCCACGAATGTCCGCCGCCGGGTCCGGTCGCGAGCACTTCGTTGCCCAGCGTGCGCAGTGCCCAGAGCTCCGGCGCATGGTAGGTCAACTCGCGCACCGTGTAATAGACCTTGAACCGCATTCCGGCCGCGTGGAGCGAATCGGCGTACGCCTTCATCGCATCGGGGCGAAGGAACGGGTAGTTGATCCACGGATTGATGCTGGTGGCGTGGTGCACGTTCACCAGATTGGCCCCGGCGGCGCGCACGGTATCGACCGGCTTGAAGGCGTGGTAGTAGCGGGTGCCGAAGTGGGTGTCGGGATCGAGAGTGTGGAACGGCGTGATCAGCAGCCGGAAATTGAAGAAGAGCGTGTCACCGGGCGCCAGGGTTCGCGCACCGCCGAAGCAGCTGGCGGTGTAGCTCGTGCCATTCGCAGCAAAGGTGCAGCCACCCTTTCCTCCATTCGACCACGACCGCGGCATCACCAGCGGCTGCAGCTGGTAGAAGTTGGTATTCAGCGGACGGACATACCGCTCATCCTTGAGGGTGAGCTGCACGCCGGCATTGACGTCGCCGAGCCAGACCGCATCCTGATTTTTCTTGACGTCCCAGGCCCACTGATACTGCTCCGGGGCGGTACCGCCGGGGCGATTCATCCCCATCAGGTAGCGCGCCACATCGCGCTGCATCGGCAGGACGAGGCGCACATCGCCGAGTGCCGTGATACGATCGGCCGTGAGCGCCACCGTGTATTCGAGATTGCCATCGAATTCGAGGTCACCGCGAACGGCGAGTGCGAGTGCGCCTGCGCGGCTCTGCGCCGTGAAGCTGGCACGGGACGCCGTGCGCGACACCACCCGCACGCCGGCATTCCGCCAGACGAGCTTGCCGCCCTGCGCATCGGTCACGTCGAGAGCAACCGGCCCGTTGAGCATCGCGCGGGGCCGCGTGGAGAGCGCGGTCATCGCCCCGTCGAAGTACGAGGTGATCTGCCGCGGCAAACCGCTGGCAGCAATCGTCACTCGACGACCCGTGAGGGTGAAGCCGGTGCTGGGCGTCCCGCGCACCGGGGCATAGGGCGGCGTCGGCGCGCCATCGGCGGCGAGACGCGAATCGAGCCAGCGCAGGCGAGAGAGCCGCCACGGTTCATCGTCGCCGTGGCGGACCGCCACCGACTTCACTACCTCGAGCACCACCGGTACGGCAACTCGTTTGCCGCCCGCTGCGGTCACCATCGCGGTGCCACTGTAGCGCCCTGGAGCGGCATCGCGCGGCACCATCACACCGCACCAGACGGCACTAACGGCACCGGCCGCCACCTGCACCCGGCGGTGAAACGGATGGCCGATCCAGTCGCGGCCATCGGTGGTGACGCAGTTGAATGCACTCGCGGCGATCGTCCGCTCGGCGGGGCCACGAATCGCGGCAAATGCGACGCGCACCGAGTCGAGCTGAGTGAGCGCCCAGATCCCCAATTGAAAGGAGTAGTACTCGTCACGCTCGGCGCTTCCCTGCACGCCGAGCGGCGCGCCGACACCAATCCATCGCTGGGGCAATGCGTCGATCATCTTGATCGGGCGGGTACGATCCTCGGGGAAGACTACGAACGGTGCGTTGCCTGCCGCACTCTGCCGAGCCGCAACTTCGCCCGCCGTGGCGGTGACTTCCATCGGCCAGAGCAGCGACATCGAGTCGGCCGATTCGAAGGCGATCGTCCGCGCGGGCAGCAGCCGGTCGCGGCGCGCGTGAATGTCACGCAGCCATTCGGCGTTGCTGCTCGAATCCGGTGCGGGATAGGTGATCTTCGGATAGTTCGAGCGAACCGATCCGGTGTATGGCATATAGTAGAGGTAGTACTCGCCCATCCCGGCGCGCGGACGGAACACCACATCCCCCGAATCGCTCCGCACGGCGAGCGCGACGAGATCACTCACCCGGTTGCCGAGCGCATCGGTCACGATGATCCGCTTCAGTTCCGGATGCGGGTCCCGGCGCCGCCAGGGAATCCGGGCCCGGACCGCCGCGATGTCGAAGGTCGAGTCGACGTGAAGGACCACCCGCTGATTGCCCAGCGAGTCGGCGTTCCAGCGGCCGAGCCGATAGGGTGCGGCCTGCCCCGGAAGGACGGCGGGGATGGCGACACAGAGGGTCGTGGCCAGGGCGAGCAGTCGGGCGCTGCGCAAACGGGACATCCAGCGACTCCAGGCGACTTGAGTGGGGATCTGGCGCCAAGTTTACCACCGGCCCCGGCGATTGGCCCCCTCGCCGGGGCACGGCTAGTTTGACACGTCCCGATTGGCCCTTCTCCGGAGTGCGCGTGGCCTCATCCCGATCCTCCTCTCCTGTCATCCTCGCCGTGCTCGACGGCTGGGGCTGGCGCGAAGAGCGTGAAGGGAATGCAATCGCGATGGCGAATACCCCCACCTGGGACAAGCTGGTGGCGGGCGCGCCGCGCACCCTGCTCGAGG
This sequence comes from Gemmatimonadales bacterium, assembly GCA_039915645.1. Lineage (GTDB taxonomy): Bacteria > Gemmatimonadota > Gemmatimonadetes > Gemmatimonadales > GWC2-71-9 > Palsa-1233. The sequence continues at coordinate 18,799 of JBDSMX010000154.1, forward strand.
CCAGCGGGCTCCGGGTCGGACTTCCCAAGGGCCAGATGGGGAACTCCGAAGTGGGCCACCTCAATCTCGGCGCCGGCCGGGTGGTGCCGCAGGATCTGGTGCGCATCAACCAGAGCGTCAGTTCGGGTGAGTTCGCGAAGCTCGAGGCCATCGCTGGCCTCGCCAGCCAGGCCAAGCGGAGCGGCGGCACGGTTCACCTCGCCGGCCTGCTCGGCAACGGTGGCGTTCACGCGATCGATACCCACCTGGTGGCGACGATCGCTGCCTTCATCGATCTCGGCGTCAGTCGAGTCGCCATCCACGGCTTCCTCGATGGCCGCGATTCCGCACCGACGTCGGCCGCCGATGTCGTGGCCCGGTTGCAGCAGGATATCGAACGGGTCGGTGGCGGACGGACCCTCCTCGCGACCCTCACCGGGCGCTACTTCGCGATGGACCGCGACAAGCGCTGGGAGCGGACCCGGCTGGCCACCGATGCGATGCTGCACGGCACGGGCAAACCGATCACCGATGCAGTCGCGGGGATTCGCGAGGCGTATGGGCGCGGAGAGACCGACGAATTCATCAAGCCGCTCGTCCTGATGGCGGGCTCCGAACCGGTCGCTTCGATCAAGCCCGGCGACGTGATCTTCTTCTTCAATTATCGCTCGGACCGGATGCGCCAGATCGTAGGGGCGCTCTGCGTCCCGACCTTTGATGGCTTCGACGTGGGGAGCGTGGCTCCACTCCCGGCTGCGACAATGACCCAGTACGACCAGACCTTCCCGATTCCCCAGGCCTTCCCGCCCTTCTCGATGGCGCGAATCCTGGCGGAGGTTCTGAGCGTCGTGGGGAAGACGCAGTTTCGGACCGCCGAGACCGAGAAGTACCCGCACGTCACCTATTTCTTCAATGGCGGACACGAACCGCCATGGCCGGGCGAGGAGCGCGAGCTGGTGGCATCGCAGAAGGTCGCCACCTACGATCTTGCTCCGGAGATGAGTGCCGCGGGAATCACTGATGTGCTGACCCGGGCGATCGCGAAGGGCGAGCACGACTTCTATCTCGTAAATTTTGCCAACGCCGACATGGTGGGGCACACCGGGGTCATTCCCGCGGTGATTCGCGCCGTGGAAACCGTCGATGTCGCTCTGGGCCGTATTCTGCCGGTCGCTGAGCAGGCGGGGGCGCGGATGCTGATCACCGCCGACCATGGCAATGCCGAAATGATGATCGATCCGGTGACCGGTGGCCCGCACACGGCGCACACCACCAATCCGGTGCCGTTCCTGACTGTGGGCGAAGGTGTCAACGCCCTGCGTACCGGCGGTGCGCTATGCGATGTCGCGCCGACCATTCTTGCCCTTCTTGGCCTTGAGCAGCCGGCCGAGATGACTGGGCGTTCCCTGCTGCTCTGACAGGTGTCTGTGATGCGTCGGTTTCTGCTCCCCGTTGCGCTGATTCTCCTTGCGGCCGTGCCTGCTGCGGCCCAGGTGGGATACGATCCGTCGCTCTCGCCGTTCCACGACGTTCGCCATAGCCGCTACCTCGAACTGTTTGGCGGGCGAATCTTCGGCAGTGGCGGATCGATTCCGGTCGGCCCGCGCGATGGCACGGTGATGGGGGCGCGGGTGGATTTTCGGGCAAAGAACACGGTCCAGATCGGTTTCGGGGCGTGGTATGCCGGCACCGTACGCAACATCGTCGATGCCGATGACTCGGTGGCAACGCGGGTGAAGCCGGCGGTCGCGAATCACCTCTTCGGGGGCGAGATCTCGCTGCAGTTCAACCTCACCGGCGGCAAGTCGTGGCGCGGCATCGCGCCCTACGCCGGCGTCGGGATCGGCGTGGTGAAGGGTCAGAAGACCCCCGCCGCCGACACCTCGGGATACGCCTTCGGCACCAAGCTCTACTTTGCGCCGAACATCGGCACCCGCCTCATCCTCAGCGAGCGGACCTTCCTCAAGGTCGAGGGGAAGGCGTATTTCTGGAGCATCAAGTATCCCGTCAGCTACTCCGACGAACCGACCAAGCAGCCGGGCACCGGCGACGTGATCAACGCGGTCAACGCCACCGGGAAGAAGAGCAGCTACGTCCCCGCGCCGGCGCTGCAATTCGGCTTCGGCTACTCGTTCTGACCGCAATGCGTTGCGCGCTCACCCGGGTGGTCGCGTTCCACGCAACGCACCAGTACCCTGGCAGCGCAGCGCACGGTCATCTCTACCAGGTTGCCGTGACGGTGACCGGGACGCTCGATCCGGTCACGCAGATGGTGATCGACTTGCCGACGCTTGACGAGATCCTTACGAAGGCGATCACTACTCCACTCAGGGGTCGCCATCTTAACGACACCATCGCGGACTTCGCCTCCGGCGCGCGCTGGCCGACGTGTGAAGCGATCGCCGCGTGGTGTTGGCGGGAGATCGCCGACCGTCTCCCTGCTACATCCCGCCTGGAACGCGTTCGCGTGGCGGAAGACGAAACGCTCTGGGCTGAGTGCACCGGCCCGACCTGATTCCCCCCCTGCTCCGTCGTTCGGAGGCTCCAATGCCACGTCATTCCCGCGCCAATCGCATTCTGGTCCCTGCCATCGTGCTCTGCATCACCGGCATCGTGGCCCCGCTCGCTGCCCAGCGGACGCACGACGAGTCGCGACTGGTGATCGGCGTTGCGGGCGGCTGGATTGGCGGGAAGGATCTCTGGGCGGTGCAGCAGCCGGTGAGCGCTGCGGCGCCGACGAACGATCTCTTCGATCTGCATCGCTCGTTGCGGTCGAACATCACCCTCTCCGGGCAGATGACCTATTTCTCGACGCCGCATTTCGGGCTCACGGGCGAGGCCACCTATCTGGGCATCGGCACCCACGATCGTTGTTCGCGGATCAACCCGACCAACGACTTCGTCAACGAGCTTGCCTGCTTCTCGATCAACGGCAAGGATCGCTCGGCGTCAGGTGTGGCGCTGATGGGCGGTGTCGTCCTTCGCCCGATGTCGCGCTCGCTCTTCCAGCCATATCTTCGTGCGCTCGGCGGGCTCTCGCTGGTCCCGCGCAGCACGGTCGAGCTGGTGGCATCGTTCGGCACCGTCAACGAGGGCGCGTTGCCGATCTATCTCGGCAACAAGTCGCACGAGGTGCGCCCTACGGCCGCGATCGGCATCGGCATCGCGACTGCTCCGCGCTCGGGGTATCAGGTTCGCGTCGAAGCGCGCAACACCTGGGTCAGTCTCCTCACCGTCACCGGTCCGACCGCACTCGAGAACATGCCGGCGAATGCCAAGGCGAAATATTTCGCCCTCCCGACCATCACACTTGGTTTCGACGTCGTGCTCGAGAAGCGTCGAGGGCGGCGCTACTGATCGAGGCGAGGGTGACTCCTCCCGATCGACACTCGGTGCGCGAGGCCACCGACGCCATCCTTGCCTCGCTTGCGGCCCAGCCCTCGCTTCGAGTGCCCCTCGCCGACAGTGTCGGGCACGTCCTCGCCGAAGATGTTTCTGCAGCGCTTCCGCTGCCACCCTGGACCAATGCTTCAATGGACGGCTACGCCGTGCGCGCGGCCGACGTGCGCGGTGCGAGCGCCGCTTCGCCGATCTCGTTGCGCGTCGTCGAGGTAATTGCCGCCGGGGATGCCGTGATGCGGCCGCTCAAGGGCGGGGAGGCAATGCGGATCTTCACCGGTGCGCCGGTGCCGCCCGGCGCCGACAGCGTGATTCGGCAGGAGGACAGCGATCGCGGGATCGACGAAGTCGTGATCCTCAACGATCGCGATGCCGGTGCGAATATTCGGCTTGCCGGCGGCGACCTCGCCCGAGGGGCGCTGGCGCTCGCGGCCGGCACCGTGATCGGTCCGCACCAGCTCGGACTGCTTGCGGCACTCGCTGTGGCACATCCGGTAGTGCATCGGAAGCCGCGCGTCGGGATCCTCGCCGGAGGCGATGAACTGGTCTCGCTTGACCGCCGCGAGGAGATCCTCAGCGGCGAGCGGCTCAGCGATGTGAATGGCCCCGCGCTGCGCGCACTCGTCGAAGCGGCTGGTGGTGTCGCGGTTCCGCTCGGCCTCGTGGCCGATGATCCGGTCGCGTTGCGCTCGCGCATCGAAGCAGCACAGGATGTCGACCTCATCATCACGGCCGGCGGGGTGAGTGTCGGCGATCACGATTATGTCCACCAAGTGATGGAGGCGCTGGGCGTCACTCCGGTGGTGCGACGCGTGCGGATTCGCCCCGGCGGGCCAACCGCGTTCGGCATGCTCCCCGATGGCCGCGGCTGGCTCGCGTTGCCGGGGAATCCGGTCAGCGCGATGGTGACCTTCGAATTGTTCGGCCGACCGGCGATCCGCACGATGATGGGTCAGCGCGAGGCCCGCCGGCCGCAGATCCTGGTGATCCTCGACGAGGTCGTGACCGCCGATCCGGTGCTGGACCTCTACCTCCGGGTGACCTTCACCTGGGCCCAGGATGGCGGGCCGCCGCATGCCCGACTCACCGGACCGCAGGGGTCAGGGATGCTCAGCAGCATGGCACGGGCGGAGGGGCTGGTGGTGGTAAACGCCGGTGCGGGGAGGGTGGAAGCCGGAAGCGCGGTGACCGGGCTGGTTTGGTAATCGCCCCCTCCTCCCTCCTCCCCGCTCCCCCAGCTATCTTCTACGGTCAAGAAGGGGAGTAGCCAAGCCGCATCAAGCGGCCGGCGGCATCGTCAACACTGTACGCCTCTCGCGTGCACGGTGCCATCGAGGAGCCCATCCGGGTTTTTCAGGCGAGACCTTCGTTGCAACCCGGACTGCCGGGGGCGACGAAGTCTCGCCTTCGCTGTTTTTGGAGGAATCGCATCATGAACAACATCAAGACCTTCGTCCTGCTGGCTGGACTGCTCTCGCTCTGCCTCGTGGTGGGGCAGCTGCTCGGCGGCGCCGGCGGATTGCTCATCGGCGGCGGACTCGGGCTGATCATGACCTTCAGCTCCTACTGGTTTTCCGACAAAATGGTCCTCAAGGGCTATGGTGCGAAGCTGGTGACTGCGGCCGAGGCACCGGATCTCTTTGCAATGGTCGACCGGCTGCGGACTCGAGCCGGCCTGCCGATGCCGCGGCTCGCGATCGTCCCCAATCAGCAGCCCAACGCGTTCGCGACCGGCCGCAACGCCCATCACGCGATCGTGGCCGTGACGCAGGGCGCCTTGCAGCTGCTGCCGCCTGAAGAGCTCGAGGGTGTGCTCGCGCACGAACTCGCGCACATCAAGAACAGCGACATGCTCATCGGTACCGTCGCTGCCGGGATCGCCGCGATGCTGTCGGTGGTGCCATACCTGCTGATGTTCGGGCGCGGTCGCGACGACGAGGAAGGCGGCGGCTGGGGCGGGATGATCCTGCTGGTGCTCTCGCCGATTCTCGCGACCATCATGCAGCTGGCCATCTCGCGGCAGCGGGAATTCGAGGCCGACCGGGTCGGTGCCGAAATCGCCGGCCGGGCGAAGCCGCTGGCGCAGGCGCTCACCCGGCTCGATGCCATCGCCCAGCAGATCCCGATGAATGTCTCGCCGTCGCTGGCGCCGCTGGCCCAGGTCAATCCGCTCGCCGGAGTCGGCGGCATCTCGCGACTCTTCGCGACCCACCCGCCCACCGAGGAGCGCGTCCGCGCCCTCCTCGCGATGGACGGCGGCCGCTAAATGCTCGGCAGCGCGCACTCGCTGACGGTCTGGCTCGGCTTCACCGGGGTCATTCTCGTCCTGCTGGTGCTCGATCTCGGCGTCCTGAATCGCAAGTCGCACATCCTCACCCCCGGGGAAGCCGCGCGCTGGAGCGGTTTCCTCGTGGTCCTCGCCCTGCTCTTCTGCGGATTTCTCTGGTGGAGTGAAGGGTCACGGCACGGCCTCGAGTTCATCACCGGCTATGTGATCGAACTCTCGCTCTCGGTCGACAATCTCTTCGTCTTCATCCTCGTCTTCCAGTATTTCGATGTCCCGGCCAAGCTCCAGCCCAAGGTGCTCAAGTGGGGCATCCTTGGCGCGATCATCATGCGCGCCGTGATGATCGGCCTCGGTGCGCTGCTGCTGCAGCGTTTCGGCTGGATCATCTATCTCTTCGGCGGCATCCTGATCATCACCGGGATCCGGATGTACCGCGCCAACGCCGACGACACGATGGACCTCGAGCGGAATCCGGTGGTCCGCGTCGCGCGCAAATTCCTGCCGGTCTCGGATTCCTATCACGACGACAAGTTCTTCGCCCATACCAAACGCGGCTGGCTCGCCACCCCGCTCCTGCTGGTGCTGCTGGTGGTGGAATGGACCGACCTCATCTTCGCGATCGATTCGATCCCGGCGATCTTCGCGGTCACTCGCGATCCGTTCATCGTCTATTCGTCCAACATCTTCGCGATCCTCGGCCTGCGCGCGCTCTTCTTCCTGCTCGCCCATGCGATCGAAGCGTTTGTCTATCTCAAGCCCGGCGTCGCCGTCATCCTGGTCTTCGTGGGAATCAAGATGGTGATCTCGGCCTGGGTGCACATCCCGATCCTGATCTCCCTCGGCGTCATCGTGGGCGTGCTTGCCGGCGCCATCTGGCTGTCGATGCGGCAGACAGGGGTCAACTCCGGCGCGGCGGTTTAGCGACCGCCTCGCGCCGGGCGTTCCCCGCCAGTTACCTTCCCGAATGACCAAGATTCCCGTCGCCATTCTCGGTGCCACCGGCACCGTGGGCCAGAAGTTCATCACCCTCCTCGCCGACCACCCCTGGTTCGAAATCGTTCAGGTGGCGGCGTCCGCGGAACGGGTCGGCAAGCGATTCGGCGATGAGGTGCGCTGGCGCGAGCTCACGCCGCTGCCCGAGGCCGTAGCCAACCTCAAGCTCACGGCGTGTGCACCTGGCCACGGCGCCAAGATCGCCTTTTCAGCGCTCGACGCCGCGATCGCCCGCGAGGTCGAGCCGGCCTTCGCGCGTGATGGCGCCATTGTCGTCAGCAACGCCTCGGCATTCCGGATGGATCCCGATGTACCGTTGCTGATTCCCGAGGTCAATGCGGCCCATATCGGCCTCATCGAGCGGCAACGTCGCGAGCGCGGCTGGAGCGGCGCCATCATCGTGAATCCGAATTGTTCGACCGCCGCCATCATCACCGCAGTGGCGCCGCTACACCAGGCTTTCGCCCTCCGTGCTGCGATGTTCGCGACGCTGCAGGCCGCGAGTGGCGCGGGATACCCGGGAGTTCCTTCGCTCGACCTGCTCGGTAACGTGATTCCCTACATCGGCGGCGAAGAGGAGAAGATCGAGGCCGAATCGCGGAAAATCCTCGGCGGTTTCGTCGATGGCGCGATCATCCCGGCCGAGATCGTGGTGTCGGCAATGGTGCATCGCGTCCCGGTGGTCGACGGCCACATGGTGAGCGCATCGCTCGGATTCGCGCGCGCGCCCTCGCCGGAGGAGGCGATCGGCATGCTCGAAGCTTTTCGTGGCGATGCGATGGTGGCGGCGTTGCCGAGTTCGCCGGCACGGCCGGTCGAAGTGGATCTGCGCCCCGATCGCCCGCAGTCGCGACTCGACCTCAACCGCGGCAACGGGATGACGGTGACGGTGGGTCGAGTGCGCCCCTGTCCGTTGCAGCATCTGCGGCTGGTGGCACTCGGTCACAATCTGGTGCGGGGTGCGGCGGGTGCCGCGGTGCAGAACGCGGAACTGGCGGTGAGTTCAGGCCTGCTGGGGTAGCGCCTCGGGTCCGACGATCCGGTTGCGACCGGCATCCTTCGCCTGATAGAGCCGACGATCGGCGATGTCGAGCAAGGCATCGACGTCGGTACCATCGACCCCGAAGCCCGCGACACCGATCGACACCGTGATGCGCGAGGTCCCGCCGCGCGGCAACACGATGTCGGTGAGGCCGATCTGTACCCGCACCTCGTCGAGCTTTTCCATGGCGCGGGTGATGTCGGTGCCCGGCATCACCAACAGGATTTCTTCGCCGCCATAGCGCGCCACCACATCGGTCCGCCGCAGCGCGGCCTTGAGCACGCGCGCGAGCTCCTTGAGTGCCATATCACCGGCGGCGTGACCGAAGGTGTCGTTGAAGTTCTTGAAATGGTCGACATCGAGCATGCCGACCACCATCGAGGTCTTGGTGCGCGCGGTCTGCAGCACTTCGTTCTCGAGAAAATCCTCGGCATAGGGCCGGTTGAAAAGGCCGGTGAGTCGATCACTGGTGCTCTGGCGGCGGAGCCGCTGCGAGCGACCGACGATGGACAGCGCCACCGCCGTCATCGCCACCAGCATGATCAGTCGCGACACCTGGGTCGAGGCCGAAAAGGTGCCGTATTCCTCGATACCGCGGCGCATCTCTTCCGGCGTATGCAGGTACCAGGTGAGTTCGGAAAGCAGCCCGTACTCGAGCACCGCGGCAACACCGGCGACCACGGTCACCCGGGTGTCATAGCGCAGGGCCGAGGCGCCGATCGCGATGAAGTACACCTCGAAGACGACCCGGGAATTGGTCGTGACGAGCGGCATCCCGATGAACCAGAAGGCGAAGAGTCCAAACGATACCAGGGAGACGTCGATCACGGCGGAGAGAAAGGAAATTTCGCTCTTGTAACCACCGGTCTGCAGCGCGCGTTCGAGCAGAATCGCCATCAGGACGGCGGTGAGAGCGACGGCGAGCCCGATATAATTCTGGGTCTGGCTCGGCTCGAGGATCAGCGAGATCAGCGGGCTCAGCGTAATCAGCAGCGTCAGCCAGGTCCGGACCCTCGCCACCACCAGTTCGCCATCGCGCGACGCGTCGGCCAGCGCTTCGTCGGGCGCGGCAATCAGCCAGCGCCAGAGCCGCACGGCCCGGGAGTCGCGCGCAGTCGGTGGACTCACATCAACCGGTACTTCGGGCCACTGCCGCCCTCGCGAGGAGTCCAGCGGGGGCCGAGCACATCGGTGGCCTTGCAGTCCACGCAATTGGGCGGGTTCACGCGCAATTCGTCGCCGATCCGTTCGTACACACCGGCAGGACAGAGGTGGGCGTAGAAATCGGCCACTTCGCCGGAGATGTCGCGGCCGACCACAAGGTGCGAGGGCAGATCATCGCGAGTTGCATTGCCGGACTTGAACACCGCATCCACTTTGCTGAAGGTGAGCACGTTGTCGGGCACGAACGGCGTGGCCGCGTGAATCTCGCGCGGCGTATCGGCATCGCGCGCCATCGTGATCCGGCCGCCCGGAAAAGCGCCGCCGGTGAGGCTCATCAGGCCGGCCTTGATCCCGCCCGTCACGAAGCCATCCTTGAACGCCAGACGCATGTTGCGGGTCGTGTGCATATCGCTCACGATTCGCGACGCGCGCACCGCCTGATCGTAGCTGGCCAGCATTGTCGCAGTGCCTTCACCGTTTGCCTGCAAGGCCCCGGCGATCGCGGCGGCCGCGAGCATCCCCGATTCCATCGCGTAGTGCACGCCCTTGAGCGATGGCACGTCAACAAAGCCCGCGGTATCACCGATCGTCACGAGGCCGTTGCCGCTGAGGCGGTTCGGGATCGCGTAGTAGCCGCCCTCGGGAATCGTCTTGGCGCCCCACTCGACCATCGTCCCGCCGGTGAGGATCTCGCGGAAGAGCGGGTGGAGCTTCATGCGCTGCAACGACTCGTGCACGTCGAGCGAGGCGTTGTGGTAGTCGAGTCCGACCACGAGTCCGATCGAGACCTGATTCGGGCCCATCGGATAGCACCACGAACCACCGAACGCATCGCTCGGCAACGGCCATCCCATGGTGTGGATGACGCGATCGAGGGGCTTGGCGACCTCCCAGACTTCCTTGACGCCGAGCGCGAAGATCTGCGGGTTCTCGCTGGTGACACCCTGCCAGGCGCGCCAGGCTTCGGCGAGCGGTCCGCGCGTTCCTTCGGCGAGCACCACGACCTTGGCCGTGAGATCGGTCGGTTCCTGATAGACATCGGTCGGTTGCGAGTCGCGATCGAGCCCGCCAGGCACGGTGCGGACGCCGATGACCTTGTCGCCATCCACGAGAAGGCACTCTGCCGGGAAGCCGGGGAAGAGGTTCACGCCGAGCGCCTCGGCCTGCTCGCCCATCCAGCGGACCACTTCGGAGAGGGAGGCCACGTAGTTGCCGTGGTTCTTCATCGTCGGCGGGGTCGGAATCCGCAGCGACTTCGATTCGGTCAGGTAGTAGACCGCCTCCCCACTCACCGACTGCCGGAAGGGGAACTCCTCGTCCTTCATCCCCGGAAAGAGTGCCCGCATCGCCACCGGGTTGATGACTGCGCCCGAGAGCGAGTGTTCCCCGAGGGCCCCGGCCTTCTCCAGCACCCCGATGGCAAGGTCGGGGGCGCTCCGCGCCAGCTGGATGGCGCAGGCCAGTCCCGCCGGCCCGGCGCCAACGATCAGCACGTCGAGTTCGATCGCCTCGGCGCTCGGCTGGTCGGCCCGAATCAGGGTGGTTGGCAGGGGTGGCTGATGACGGACGGGAAGCACGAGACCCAAAACGGAGCTCCGGAGCGGGGTGGAGAGCAAATATAGGAGAGAAGCGAGAGGAGAGAGGAGCGGTCGCCGACCTGTCATCCTGAGCGGAGCGGTCGCCAGACCGCGGAGTCGAAGGATCTCAAGCCACGGGGAGGGGTCCTTCGACTCCGCCCGCTGCGCGGGCTCCGCTCAGGATGACAGAGGGAAGCTCCTCCTCTCACCTCTCGCTTTTCTCGTTCTTCAGCGAATCTCGAGTCCCAAATCCACCGATTTCACGCTATGCGTCAGCGCCCCCGTGCTCACGAAATCCGCCCCCGCCTCGGCGAAGCTCCGGATCGTGCTGAGGGTGATGCCGCCGGTCGCCTCGATTTCGATGCCGGGGAGGCGGGAGCGGGCCCGGTCGCTCCATTCGGCCACGGTCGCCGGCGTCTGGTTATCGATGAGGAGTCGGGTGGCTCCGGCGGCGCACGCCGTGTCGAGCTGAGTCAACGACTCCACTTCGACCTGGAGCGAGACCACGCCGCGATTCCTCGCCTCGGCCAGTGCCTCAGCTAGCGGGCGGCCGTTGCGTGCGAGGGCCTGCCAGTGGTTGTCCTTCACCATCACCGTCCGTGCGAGGTCGAGTCGGTGGAGGGTGCCGCCGCCCAGCAGCACGGCGTGCACCTCGAAGATGCGGAGCCCCGGTGTCGTCTTGCGAGTATGCAGCACACGGCAGCCGGTGCCAGCCACGGCATCGACATAGCGGCGCGTCATCGTGGCGATGCCGGTGGCGCGCTGCAGCAGGTTGAGCACCGATCGCTCGGCCCGCAGGATGCCGCGCAAGGATCCGTCGAGGGTGCCTGCAATGCGGCCCGCAGTGATGTCCGCTCCGTCGGCAAAGACCCACCCGATGGCGGCGAGACCGCACATCGATGTCACCGCATCCGCGTAGACGCGACCCGCGAGGACGCATCCCTCGCGCGCTTCGATTTCGGCGTGACCGGATTGCTCCGCGGCGACGGTGACCTCCGAGGTGATGTCGCGATCACCATCTTCGGCGAGGGCGACACGCGCCACACGCAAGGCGTCGGCTGCGATCAGATCAGGAGTCAGCATTCAGGCGCCCAACGCGACCATGCGATCGATGGCACCTCGCGCCCGCGTCCTGATCGCTTCGGGTACCTCGATCTCGAACTGTCCCAGCAACAGCGCGTCGCGGACATTGTGCAGCGTGATCGTCTTCATGTAGGCACAGACCGCCCGCTCATCCGCCGCCACGAAATGCTTGGTGGGGGCGGCCTGTTGCATCCGGTGGATGATCCCGGTTTCGGTGGCGACGATGAAAGTGTCGGCCTCGAGCTTCCGGGTGAGGTTGATCATCCCTTCCGTGGAGGCGATGTGAATGCCATCGCCGGCGAGGTCGCCGTCGGCCATGCGGTACAGCAGCCGCGAAGCGCAGCCGCACTCGGGATGGACCAGCACCTCGGCGCCTGGATGCGCTGCGCGGGTGGCTTGCAGCGTGTCGACATCAATGCCCGCGTGGACGTGGCACTCGCCCATCCAGACCTCGACCCGGCGCTCCGGCCGCATCCGGCGGACGTGCGCGCCCAGGAACATGTCGGGGAGGAAGAGGATACCGCGATCGGCAGGGATGGCATCGATCACATCGAGCACGTTGCCGCTGGTGCAGCAGTAGTCGAGTTCCGCCTTCACTTCGGCGGTGGTGTTGACATAGCCGACGGCGATGTAGTCGGGGAATTGCTTGCGCCAGCCGCGCACCTCATCGGCCGTGATGGTATCCGCGAGCGAACAGCCGGCCTTCAGGTTGGGGAGGAGGACCCGCTTGGTGGGCGCGAGGATCTTCGCCGTTTCGGCCATGAAATGCACGCCACAGAAGACGATCACATCGCCTTCTGCCGCGGCGGCCTTGCGCGACAAGCCGAGGGAGTCGCCCACGAAGTCGGCGACGTCCTGCACTTCGGGGCGCTGATAGTTGTGTGCCAGGATGACGGCCCGGTGCACCGCCGCGAGGGTGCGGATCTCGGCTTGCAGGGCGGCAATTTCGTCGGCGTCGAGGAGTGGCGGATCGACGACGGGAAGGTTGAGCCTCATGGGCGTGTGTCCTCTCGAGGATTTGGAAAATCAGTACGACGGTGTCCACCGCGCGACTCACGCCGGCCGCGTGCGGTCCGGGCGATGAGCGCCGTGAGCCGAAGCATGTCGGCGGTGTGCCAGGCGCCTTCGGGGACGGCGGCGAGCAACGCGGCCAGGGCCAGTTCCGCTTCGGCCAGACCGGGTTCGGTCCGCAGCAGGCCGACATCGCGGGTCATCACCGATCGCATCTTGACCAGCAGTGCATGCGCGTCGGGCCCGTGGTCGGCCCCGGTATCGTGATCGTCCGGCGCCGGAGAGAAGCCGACCGGTGCGTGCGGTGATGCTGCGATACTCTCTGCCACCTGTCGCCCGGCGCGATCGGCAAAGACCAATCCCTCGAGGAGCGAGTTGGAGGCGAGGCGATTGGCGCCGTGTACGCCGGTCTGGGCGCATTCGCCCGCGGCCCAGAGCCCAGCCACCGAACTCTGGCCATCGAGGTCCGTCTGGATGCCGCCCATCGCGTAGTGCATCGCCGGCGCAATCGGAAGCAGGTCGTGCGCGAGCGAGAAGCCGTGTTCGGCCACCAGCGCGGCCACACCCGGGAAGCGAGTCTCGACGTCCTCGACGTGGCGCGCATCGAGAAAGGCATCGCCACGCAGTGCCCGGCCGGCCACGGCACGGGCGACGATATCGCGTGGTGCGAGTTCGCCCCGCGGATCGGCATCGAACGCAAAGCGTCGGCCGGAACCGTCGACCAGCCACGCCCCAGCGCCGCGCAGCGCTTCGGTAAGAAGCGGCGCCGGATTCACCCCCGGCACGTGGAGCGCTGTGGGGTGGAACTGGAGAAATTCGATATGCTGGAGTCGCGCCCCCACCGCGTGCGCGAGTGACCAGCCATCACCCGTCGCCACCGGCGGGTTGGTGGTGACCTCGAAGAGCTGTCCGACGCCGCCGGTCGCCAGAATCACCGCCGGCGTCGTCACCGCAGTCGCCTCGCCATCCTCGCCCACGAGGATCGCGCCGACGATGCGTTCATCACGAAGCACCAGCCGGCGCACGCGCGTCCGTTCGCGCAGTTCGATGCGGGGATCACGTCGTACCACCCGACTCAGCGCAGCGACCAGTGCAGCGCCGGTGCGATCGCCCTCGGCGTGAATGATCCTGGCGCGCGAGTGCGCGGCCTCGAGCCCGAAGCGAAGCTTGCCATCGGCGCCACGATCGAATTCGGCGCCGAGTTCGAGCAGCTCGCGCACTCGCGCAGGCCCCTCAGTGGTGAGGACATCGACGGCTTCGGGATCGGCGAGGCCGTCGGAGGCGGCGATGGTGTCGGCCGCATGCAACGCGGGGGAATCGCCGGCATCCAGCGCCACGGCGATCCCCCCTTGTGCCCACGCGGTGTTGGAGTCCGCGAGGGTTTCCTTGCTCACCAGCAGGACGTCGTGACCCTCAGAAGCGAGTCGCCACGCCGACCACAATCCGGCCACGCCAGTGCCGACGACCAACGGACGATACGATTCCATTGGTCCCGCTAGTGCGCCTTGGCCGCTCGCACCGCTGCCGTGAGCGCCGGCATCACCTCAAAGAGATCGCCCACGATACCGTAGTCGGCCACCTTGAAGATCGGTGCGTCCTTGTCGCGGTTCACGGCGACAATCACCTTGCTCGTGCGCATTCCCGCGAGGTGCTGAATCGCACCCGACACGCCAACGGCGATATAGAGCTCCGGCGCCACCGTCTTGCCCGTCTGGCCGACCTGGGCGCCGTGCTCGATCCATCCCGCGTCGACCACCGCGCGCGATGCACCCACCGCCGCCTCGCCTCCGAACGCCTCCGCGAGTTCTTCGAGCAGCGCGAAGTGTTTCGGATCGCCAAGACCGCGGCCGCCGGCCACGATCACTCGTGCCTCGGCGACGTCGATGCTCGCCTTTTCCGGCGCACGAATGCCGGTCACGGTCAGCCGCTTGAAGTAGGTCGGAACATTGGCGACTTCACGGGTTCCGGCCTTTCCCGCGCTGATGCCAGCATAGGCACTGGGCCGAACGGCAAGCACGACGGTGCCGCTCAGCAGCACGGTCTGCAGTGCCTTGCCGGCATATACCGGCCGGACTGCACGAATGTTGGCGCCATCGATATCAATGGCCGTCACATCCATGCCACAGCAGCCACCGAGTCGCGCGGCGAGTCGCGGGGCGAGATCCTTGCCGGTTGCGGTTGCCGACACGAGCACGGCGCGATACTGCTGCGCCACCGCAGCCACCGTCGCCACGATTCCGTCCGGGCAGTACACCGAGAAATCGGCAGCAGTCGCGACCAGCACGCGATCCGCACCCGCGGCGCCGAGGGTATCGAGGCCAGCCACATCGCCCCCACCACAGACCAGCGCGTCTACTGTGGTCCCGGCCTGGTCGGCGAGGCGGCGTGCCGCGGCGAGCAGTTCGACGCTTCCCTTTCGGAGGGAGCCATTCCGCTGCTCGAGAATCGCAAGAATCGCCGTCATCAGAGCACCTTCGCTTCGGTCGTGAGCAACTGGATCAGGGCCGGCACCGCCGCCGCGCCCTCACCGACAATGCGTCCTGCTGCGCGTTCAGGTGGCAGCGCGAGCGAGACGATCTCCACCCGGCCGGCCGGCGCCGTCACCGGGACGATCTCCAGCGGCTTCTTCTTGGCGGCCATGATCCCCTTGAGCGACGGGAGGCGCGGCGTGTTGAGCCCCTTGTCGCAAGTGAAGACGGCGGGGAGCGAACAGCCGGCGTGCTCGACACCGCCCTCGACCTCGCGCGCGACGGTGGCACGACCATCGGCCACTTCGAGCGAGGTGATCGCGGTCGCGCAGGGGAGGCCCAGCAGTTCAGCGACCATCGCGCCGGTCTGCTGGCCATAATCGTCGACGGCGAGCTTGCCGAAGAGGACCAGGTCGTAGCTGCCATCCTTGAGGTGATCGGCGAGCACGCGGGCATTCGATAGGCCATCAGCCGACGGCACGCCCTGGAGGTGCACGGCGCGGTCGATCCCAATCGCGAGCGCAGTACGCAACGTCTCCTGCACGCTGTCACCTCCGAAGGCAACCACGACAGTCTCACCGGCGCCGGCCGCGTCCTTCAAGGCGATCGCGGCTTCGAGCGCGTATTCGTC
>JBDSMX010000183.1:0-2575 GCA_039915645.1 Gemmatimonadales bacterium
CAGAGCTCGCGCAGGCGCTTGTCGGTGAAGAGCAGGATGCCGTCGACGATCACGATATCGCGCGGCTCGACGATTTCCGTCGCGGCGGCGCGAGTGTGGGCGGCGTAGTCGTAGGTCGGCTTCTCGATTGCGATCCCGTCGGCCAGCAGTTGCAGGTGCTTCGCGAGCAGATCGTTGTCGAGCGCATCGGGATGATCGAAGTTGACCTGCTTGCGTTCCTCGAGGGTGAGGTGGGCGAGGTCGTTGTAGTAGGCATCCTGATCGACGAAGGCGGCGTCGAGTCCGGTCGACTCGTGAATCGCGCGCGCCACCGTGGTCTTGCCGGAACCGGAACCGCCGACCACACCGATGATGAGTGGTCGGGGACGCTTGGAGCTGGTCACGTGGGGAGGTCTCCTGGGGACTACTTCATTCGCTCGATGTCGAGACGCAGCTCGTACCAGCCATCGATCTGCAGGTGCACCACGCGCAACGCGTGGCTTCCGGTTGCCGTGAACTCGGCGACCTTGGCGTGGGATTCCCCCGGCGTCCAGTCATCGATCAGCAACTTGCCATCGAGATAGACCTTCACCGCATCATCGGAGATGGTGCGCATCACGTAGCGCCCCGGTGCCAGGGTCAGCTGACTCGTGGCCTCGGTGAGAAGCTGTGCCTGCGGGATCGTCTTCTTCGGCGGTGCGTACCAGGTCAGGTCGAGCCGGGTGGTGTCGAGCGTGGCGACTTCCTTGCCGCCGAGTGCGCGGATGATTGCCGCATCGTCGGTGCGTGGTGTGGCCACCGAGTCCCAGGCGACGAATCGAAGGTGCCATGCGATAGCAGGCAGATAGCGCGACCATCCGAACCGGATTGGCGCCTGGGCAGCGAAGGCTTCGCCGAAGGGGGAGGTGCTCGCGACGCCGCGGTATTCGAGCTCAACGCGATAGTCGTTCTCACGGCCCGGCGCCGGAGTCACGACGAGCGTATCGCCGACCTTTCCCGCTGTAGCCGAGAGAGTGGCAACCCCGTCCTTCGTCACGATCCGCCAGCGACCGGCAGGACCAAGTACGCGGAGCTTCTGCGGTGCGGCATCGGAGCGCCCGACCGGCCAAAGCTTGGGGCTCTTCCACTCGTAGGGGCCCCACTCGTCGACGATGATGGTGTTGCGCCCGCGGCGGCCGCCGGAGGGAATCATTGCGTTGATGTGGCCTTCAAAGGCCCGTGGGCGAGGTATCATGACCCCGGTCTCATCGCTCGATCCATCAGCCGGCGGAATCCTCGTGTCCGCGACTCGCCAGCCCGTTGTATCGCCGCTCAATCGGAAGAGTGAATCGACTCCTTGCCAACGATTCGCGCTGACTATGACATCCTGGCTGTTGTCGACTCGCAGCGCGACCCGCGGATCCTCGAAAGTATTCTCGAAAATTCGGTAGTGATGTGACTTGGTATCGCGCGACTTAGGGTATCCCCAATCGGTGGGCTCAATCTTGTTCCACCAGAGATGAATCGCAGTCGTGTCCTGAACAAACCGGTTGTTGGCAATTTCGTTGAGCTGACCGTGTTCAATCGCGATCGCTTCGACGTTCCGCGAAAACGTGTTGCCCCTGATGAACGACTCATAGGAGTAGCCACCCCACAATCCGTGCCAGTTCTCCTCGACCCTGTTGCCAATGAATGAGTTCCGCGAGAAGGTCGCTTCCATCCCGTTGGTCGGGGCGTGGGAGAAGTCATTCCCGAAGAAAACGTTGTCGTTCGACCCTCCCTTCCCCGTGTCCATCGTGCTCTGCCCGGCCCAGAGGAAAAGCCCATCGCCGCCGTGAGTCACCGAATTGTTGGCAACAAAGTTGTTTGACGTCTGCTCGAACATCAGCAGACCAGCAGAATCCTGGCCGCGGTTGAAGAAGCCGTGGGAGTAGCCCCGGACGTCGTAGTCGATGTGGTTGTACATCAAGGTGTCTTCGGTGGCGCGATACATCCCGACGCCGAGGCCGGAGTTGTAGGAGAAATCATTGTTCCAGATGCGGCTGCCGCTGGTGCGCACCAGCATCAGGCCATTCATCCCGCGCCGCACTGTATTTCCCTTGATCTCGCTCGCGGTTACGTCGGCGAGATAGATCGCCGCACCGTAGCGCAGCCATTCATCCTGCTCGTTGTGGTGATAGGAGAGCCAGTCGACCAGCGACTCCTTCTCGATGCCGGAGTAGAGCCGCGGCCGCCAGTTGTCGGAGAGATCGTTGTCGAGCAGAGCGAGGCGCGACACGCCGCGCGCGATGATGCCGACCTTGTAGCCGCGGATGCGGGCGCCACGCACAGTGACGCGGGAGCCACTGGCAATCCGGATCGCCGTGCCGCTGAACGCATCGGGGTTGTGGCGATCCGTGCTCCCCACGAGTTCGACACCGCGCAGATCCACGGTGATGTTGTTGCCACGCACGGTGATCGCGCCGGAATCGTTGGCGGGAGCGAGGTAGCGGCCCGGCGCGATGCGCACCGAGCGGGTGACCACCATCCCGTTGCGAAACGGCACCGCCGGGCGTTGAGCCACGAGCGGTGCCGCCAGTACGAACGCGATTGCAAGCAGGCGAAGAGTCGGCATACC
>JBDSMX010000197.1:0-8945 GCA_039915645.1 Gemmatimonadales bacterium
CGATGCCGTTCGGCAATCGCCGGCCACTTCCGTTCCCATACGGCGACCCGGCTGCGGGCTACGGCGTCCGTGGGCTTGCCCCAGTACGGCTCGTAGTGATCCGCGAACATCAGGTGGACCGTGACCGGGCGCGTGGCATCGAAGCGATGCTGACGCAGTCGACGGCGCGCAGCGAGCAGGCCGGGGAGCCAGAGTTGCGCGTTGCGGGGAAGCTTCATGGTACCGGCCCGTCGGGGTGGAGGGGCACACTCTGCAACGCACTGCGGAACGCGGTGATGGCATCGCGCCGGTCGAGCACGTCGGTCATCGCGCGCCGGGTCATCGGCGGTGCGCCAAGCGCCTGGGAGAGCGCATCGGCGAGTGCCATGCTGTCGCCCGGAGGAATCGCACGGCTCTGCGGTTCCAGCAATTCACTCACTCCTCCCACATCGCTTGCCACGAACGGCGTGCCACAGGCGAGACCCTCGAGCAGGACATTGGGGATCCCTTCCGAGCGTGAGGGAAGGACCACCACATCGGCGGCACGATACCAGTCGGCGAGCGCCTCATGGGCTACGCTGCCCACAAAGCGGACCTCGGCGTCCATCGACCGGGCACGTCGTTCCAGCTGCTCGCGCTCCTCGCCGTCACCGATCAGCACCAGCAGCGGTCGCCCACCGCCGCTTCGCACCTCGGGCCAGGCGTCGAACAGGACGTCGAGTCCTTTGACCGGAACCATCCGGCCCACCCAGAGTGCGATGGGGCGATCGCGGGGGAGACCGACCCGGTCGCGTGCTTCGGCCGGACTGCCTGGATGAAATTGTGCCGCATCAACCCCGCGCTGGAAGACCCCGACCCGTTCGGCAGGTACTCCGAGCGCGATGACACGTTCGCGCAGCGGCGCGCCGACCGCAAGCACACGGTCTGCACCAAGCAACGTCTCGAGGATGATGGCGCGTCGCGCTGGCTCGGCGGTGAGCAGCTGGATATCTGATCCACCGACGAGGAGGACTCCCGGGACGCGCAGCGCACGCGCTGCGGCCATCGCGACGGTGCCGTCGGGGTGTGCCCAGTAGCCCAGCACGATGTCCGGCCGCCACGCGCGAGTGATGCGACGCACTGCAGGGAGGATCGTCAGTTGCATCCAGCGGTGGTGACCAGCGTGGGCAAGTCTCGGAGGGTAGAACCAGATCGGGTAGCGAGCCGTCGGATCGGGCTTCGCGCCTGGCGTGATGCGGAGGCGGTCAGTCCAGGGGACGGGAGCCACCACGCGGACATCGTCGCCAGCGGCGCGCAGTCCCGCCACGAGCGCGGCGTTGAACGTCCCCTTGGTTGGCCGGAACGGCGTGGGCATCACGCCGGTGACCAGCAATACGCGCATCGCGTCAGCTGCCAGGCTTGGCCTGCGGGAGTGCGCGCAAACGCCGGCGCGGCAGCACCCCTCGACCCGCTGGCACAGGTACCTCGGCCTTCGGTTGCGGCGCGGTCACCTTGAGCGGTGTGCCAACGAGCACGGCAGCCCCCATCCCGAGCGCCATGTAGGTCAGCGCATAATAGGCGTTGGCGAGGAACGAGCCGGTGACGAGCAGTCCCGTCATCACGGCGAGCATATGGCCGGCGAGAACTTCCTCGTCCTTCGCCTCGGGCACCGTGTCACGCTGCTGCACGGCCGCCTTGCGCAGCTTGCGGAGCCCGCCCACGACGCTCTTGCAGAGGAGCACGAAGGTGACGATGCCGGCGACGCCGAGTTCCATGCCGTACTGCACCCAGGTGGAGTGGGCGGCGCGCTCCGGTCCGTTCAGTTCGCCGAAGTAAGTCGGGAAGTTCGCGATGCCGTAGCCCCACGGACGCTTGATCATCCAGACGAAGCCCTGCTTCCAGAAATAGAGTCGGCCTTCGTTGCCGCTGACGTTGTAGTCGCCGGCGCCGAAATCGCTGAAGCGGTCGGCGCTCCCCATGCCGGTTGCCATCAGGACGAAGGCACCGACACCGGCGGCGACGAGGAAGATGGTGAGCCATCGTCGCCATCCTCGCGCGCCGGAGCCGATCAGCACGGTCGCCGCTGCCATGAAGCCGAGCATGCTGCCGCGCGACTGGGTCGGGACGACCGCCATGACGAAGAGGCCGGCGATGCCGGTCCAGAAGACGCGCCGTCGGAAATTCCCCACCGAGAGCCAGAGCGCCAGCGGAAACGTGGTCGCGAGAATGGCCCCGAAGTCATTGGAGTCCAGCGACACACCGACGACCTGGAGGCGCCGCAGCTCGGGGCGCGTGGCCAGGATCGCGGGGTCGATCACATCGCCGTCCTCGTTGAGCACGGGGGCGTTGGGATCGTAGGTATGAATCACGTTGTAGGAGACCGCGCCGACGCAGAGTACATAGATCGATGCCGCGAGGCGGAAGGTCCGACGATCGCGCAGGAAGATGATGCAGCACAGAAAGATCGAGACCGAGATGATGTACTGGCGCTTGATGAAGTCGTACGACTCACTGGGCCAGATGCCGATCGGTGCCGTGCCGATGGCGATGCCGAGCAGGACTGCCCCGAGGCGCATCGGGCGGCACTGCGTCCAGAGCATTTCCCAGCCATTCGACGGCACCAGCAGGAGGAGCGACGTCAGGAAGATCAGCAACAGGGTCATCGGCAGCTTCGGAATCTCCAGCTGCACGAAGACTTCGGGGAGACGCACCACCGCATAGCCGAGGTAGAGCCCGAAGAGGGCGGCCATGACGAACTCGCCGGCGCCCGCCTTGCTCAGCGAGAAGCCGCCACTCTTGGTGCGCTGCCCGACATTGGCCGTGGCGGCCTTGACGGCGCCGACAACGTCTGTCGCAGTGGGTTCGTTGGCCCCGAGGGTGGTCATACCTGCTCCTTCGCCGTTGATGCGGTCGCCAGTCGATTGACGACTACCTGCAATTTACCCGCCGCAGTGAGCGGAATTTCGGTGACGCGTTCGAGGTCGAGCCGGAGGGCCCCGCCAGCCGTGGCCGCGACCTCGCGCCGGAGCCATTGTTCGTCGCTTTCCCGCCATTCCGGGGCGACCAGCCGCACCGTGATGGCCGCAGGGTCGTCCTGGATCACCTGGAACTGGCGGACCGAGGCGAGCTCCTTCAGGATGTGCGGGAAGAACTCCCCCGGCAGCGAGCGCCCGTCGGGGGTGGTGAGCACGTCGAGTCGGCGACCGGTGACTTCCCGCAGCAGCGGCAGGCCACGACCACAGCCGCAGGTCGTTCCGCCAGCGATGGCCCGATCGCCATTGGCGTACCGGATGAAGGGCATGCCGTAGTTGGTCAGGTCGGTGATGGTCACGTTGCCGGCCTCGCCTTCCGGCACCGGGTGGCCATCGTCATCGAGAATCTCGACCAGCAGCTGTTCCGCGGTCAGGTGGAGCCCCTGGTGGAGCTCACACTCTGCCCCGATCAGCATGAATTCACGCGAGCCGTAGGTCTCGAACACGGGTGCGCCGAAGACACGCTCAATGGTCGTGCGCTGGTAGCCGTGCAGTTTTTCCGCGCCGACTACGAGCGAGTGGGGACGGTACGGGGTGATCCCGCGTTCCTCGAGCATCCGGGCGAAGGTATAGAGCGCGTTGGTGTAGGCCACGATCGCATCGGGGCGAGTGCGCGCGAGCGAATCCACGAAGCGCGGCAGGTTGGCTTCGCTGAGATCGAAGCAGCTCTCGGTATGCCGGCGATAGAGCCGATCGTAGAGTCGGACCTTCTTCTTCTTCCATTCGGCGGCGGAGCTGGGGGGGACACCCCAGAGATACCACTGGCGGGTGCCGGGAGCGGCCCCGGCCCAGCCGTAGCCGCGGTGCCAGGCGGCCATTCGGCGATCATTGCTGTCGAAGTCGAGATCGAATTGCAGCGGCACGCCGCTCGATCCGCCGGTCGCCTTGGCGATCAGGCGAGTGCCTGGCGTGGTGGAGCGCATCGCGACGCGATGATGGCGAATGGTGTCGCGATCGATCACCGGCCAGCGCCGAAACGCGGCGAGCGATGTCACCTCGGCGGCATCGAGCCCGGCCGCGCGCCACTGCTCACGATACCATGGTGACGTCGCCTGCGTGCGCTGCAGCAGCGCCTGCAACCGCTCGAGCTGCAGCGCGGCGAGCCGCGCGGGCGCCCACCACTGCGACGCTTCCAGTGCATTCCAGTAGGGGAAGACTGGGCGACGATGCCAAGCGCCTTCATAGGCGCGAATCAGCCCACGGCGCAACCGGACATCGAGTCGATCGGTCACGTCACCGCCGCCGTACCGAGGCGTTTGCGAAGGAGCCGCAGGTAGAGCTCCTCGTACTGCCTGACCGTATTGTCGAGCGAAAAATCTCGCGCGACGCGGGCGCGGCCTGCGACGCCGAAGGCATGAGCCCGCGCCGGATCGGCGATGATGGCCAGCATCCCCTGCGCCAGGGCCTCGGGTGACTGGGGCGGCACCAGCAGTCCGGTCTCCCCGGGGATCACCACTTCGCGATTGCCGCCGACATCGGTCGCGACCACCGGCAGCCCTGCCGCCATCGCCTCAAGCAGCGTGAGCGCGATTCCTTCGCTCAACGACGACAGCACGAACAGACCGGCGCGATCGAGCATCGGGCGCACGTCGTCGTGGAAGCCGTGGAAGGTGACCACATCCGTGAGGTGCAGTTCGTGCGCGAGGCGCTCGAGCGCGATCCGTTCATCACCATCACCGACGATGTCGAGATGGAACCGGGGCTCCACATCGGCGACGAGTCGCGCCGCGCGCAGCAGCGTCGGCTGATCCTTGACCTCGTTGAGGCGGGCGACGTGGACCGCTCGGAACGCCGCCTCGGGCGGCCGCGGCGACGGCACGGCGCCGAGATCGATGCCATTGCGAATCACCTGAATCCGGTCGGCCGGCACGCTGTCCACGGTGCGAGCGACCTCGGCCGCATCCTCGGAGACCGGCACCAGCGCATCGGTGAGTCGGCCGGCGATCCGTTCGTACCATTGCCCCTTGCGCGTGAGCAGCTGGTTGCGTCCGTGCTTGGTATGCACCAGCACCGGCACGCCGGCGGCGATGCGCGTTAGCGCGCCGAACTGGTGCGGCGTGGGATTGTGGGTGTGGAGGATCGCGGGTCGGTGCTGACGCAGGTATCGACGCATGGCACGCAGCGTTCCGAGCGAGCCGCCGCCAACCGGATGGTCGAGGATGTCAACCGGAATGCCCAGGGCCTCGAAGCGCGGAGCGAGTTCGCCACCGCGATGGAGGCAGAGGACGCGCGGTGCGAATCGATCCCGGTTGGCGTTCGCGGCGAGCGAGAGCACCACCATCTCCTGTCCACCGATCGCCACCGAGAAGACACAGTGGACCACGCCCCAGGGCGGACCCGCCGGCTTCACGGCACTCTCCGGCAGCGGAAACCCACATACGACCAGCGGCCAGGCAACGACAGCGTGTGACCGACCAGGTTGAGTGCGGCGAGCACGACATCGCCAGGAGTGCGAAGTCGGTCGAGCGCCGGGTCATAGAAACCGGCGTGCGCTGCAATCGCGAATCCTTGCTTGGTGAGCCAGTCCCGAAAGGTGGCGAGGGTGCCGTCCCATACCTTGATCTGACTGCTGCTGCCGCTGCTCCATCCCGGCACGCTGCGGTTTGGCTTGCGCAGGCGACTCAGCGTCATCCACATCGAGTCGGGGTTCTGGATGGTGACGACCAGCGTTCCTCCGGCTCGCAGTACCCGATGGCATTCGGCCAGATACTCCTCGGGTGAGGGCACGAAGTGCAGCACGACGGTCGAGAAGACCGTGTCGAAGCTCGCATCCGGCGCATCGAGTCCGTCGGGAGGGCACTGGGTGAATCGGATCGGCGCGTACTCGGCGGCGGCAAATGCGACGCGGTCGGCCCCGACATCGACACCCTCGATCTCGTCGAATTGCGGGGCCAGTCGCGCGGTGAGATCGCCCCAGCCCGCGCCGTAGTCCAGGGCACGGCCCGAGAGGCCGGCAGCGAGGCCGGTCACGGTCGCGGCACGCCGGGCCTGATGCGGATCAGGGTGCGCGCCCCGGCGGAAGTGTGCTGGTGGCAGCGGAGTCGCCGTCGTCGTCACGCGAGGCACACCCTCATGCGGCGCTGGCCCCGATCGGTGCATCGCCGAGCGCCCGAACCGATTGCTCGGTGGGGTCGGCGCGGAGGGCACGAGGAATTGCCGGCCGCAGATACTTCACGGCGGCACGCGAGAGCAGGTCGGCGATCCGGTTGGGCACGAAGCAGAAGCGCGCGACCGAGAAGATTCGTCGGCGGAACGCCCAGTTCTTGAGGAACTGTTCGTTGTAGAAGTTCCAGCCCCAGCGCTTCTCGAATTCGCGATGACTCGACTCCACCAGCGCATCCGACCAGCGGAAGAAGAAGAAGCGCAGATCCTGCAGCGTCGGCCGGAGATGGATGTTGTCGAACACCACCTCGGCACGCGGCTCGCACCAGATCGGGATGCCGAGGCGATGCAGCTGGATCCCGAGGTCGATATGCTCACGCACCACCATGGCCGGGAAGTCGAGCTGCTTCAGCACCGCGGTTTCGGCGAAGAAGGTATGCAGCTCGAAGAAGTCGATGGTCCACGGCCCGGCCGGGACATCCTCGCGAGCGGCGCGCCGGAACGGCTTGTAGTCGAACACGAGGTCCTTTCCTTCCACCGTCACCTTGCGCAGTTCGGAATGCGAGACGTGCACCCGCATCGTCAGATGACGATCATCGACATCCAGGCCTTCGCGTTCGAAGGTGAGCGGGAGAATGACGCGCATCCCTTCCTGTTCCGCCGACTGCAGCATCCGGGTCATCCAGCCAAGCGTCACGAAGGTGTCGTTGTCGACCCAGCAGGTGTATGTGGTCGTGATCCGCGCGACATAATCACGGAAGGCCATCATCGGGATGGTCCGACCGCAGGGGACGATCTCGAACGGGATCGCGGCACAGAGCGACCGCAGATTCCGCAGCGTGCGCGCGGAGTATCCGAAATCGAGGAACGCGAGGCGAAAACCCGCTGATGTATTCGCAATGATCGAGCGGGTGCACTCCTCGACGCTGCTGAAGCGGTCACGCGGGACGACGACGATGGTCACCTGTTCGGTCATTGGGCAGCTCCGGTCCTGGTCGCGCGGCGAGATAGGAGATTCTGGTACAGGGCGAGGTGTCGTTCGGCGCAGAGTGGCGCACCGTATCGGCTCTGCGCGCGGAGCAGCGCGGCGGCACCCATCCGGCGACGCGCGTCGGCATCACCGATCAGCGCCACGATGCTGTCGGCCACGGAGTTCACGTCGCCCGCAGGCACCAGACGACCCGTTTCCTGATCCACGATGATTTCCGGCAATCCCCCGACCGCGGTGCAGATCACCGGCAACCCGGTCGCCATGGCCTGCACCACCACCAGCCCGAATGCTTCGAGGCGAGGGGCATGGACCAGCAGGTCGGCGGCTTGCAGCCAGCGGGGGACATCGGTCCGGAAGCCAGCGAGCGTGACCCGGTCGCCAAGCTGGGCGCGCGCGGCCTGATGGAGCGCTTCGAGCCGAGCAGGTGACCCACCGCCAAGGAGGGCGAGGTGCCAAGGGCGGTCCGCCATCCGGGCCGCCGCCATCGCAAACGCCTCGACGACCTGGTCGATCCCCTTTTCGGGACCCGAATGGCCGATGGCCAGCGCGAGCACCGTGTCGGGCGCGAGCCCCAGCTCTTCCCGCAGCTCGGCCCGCATTGACGGTTCCGGGTGGAACGTCGTCAGGTCGACCCCGAGCGGAATCACCTCGACCCGGTCAGCCGCCATCGGCGATTCGCCGAGGAAGAATCGGCGTCGCTCTTCGGTCGCGGTCACGATTTTGTGGATCAAGGGCAAGGTAAGGCGATTCCGCAGCCGATCTCGCACTCCGGCCGACTCCAGCCCGAGGGTGCGGTGGAAGGTCATCACGGCCCTGAGCGAGGGATTTGCCACCCGTAGCGCCGACGCAACATACTGGCTCCCGGCATCGTGCGCGTGGATCAGGTCGACCCGCCGGGTACGGCAGACCCGCCGGACATCGGCAAGTTCCCGCAGGGTCGGGCGACCTGCGATCTCAAGTCCTTCGTAGTAGTCGACTTGCTCGGCCAGATGGGCGAGTTCGGCCGGGGGATTTCGCAAGGCGAGCAGGCCACATTCCACCCCGACCCGACGCAGGTGGTCGGTCAGCGTGAGGATGGCATCGCGGCGCCCCCCAGTGGCGGCCGATAGTGTGACGTGCAGGACTCGCATATACCTTACTCTCTAGCAAGAACCGGGGCACTCGGCCCGTGACTTGCTCCGGTACCTCATCGCCAACCCTTTTTCTTCTTCCTTGAGGTCACTGCATGCTTTCGACGGGCACTACACTCTCCGCCCGGGCTCAGACGCTTATCCCGGCCCTGGTAACCATTCTGGTCGTGGCCGCGCTGTCGCCCATTGGGGACGTCATCCTGCCGCGGATGCCGCTGCAACTCTCGGAAGTCCAGCCGCGCTTCCAGATCTTCGGATTGCTGCTGGCTGCCGGGCCGCAGGTGGCGATGCTGCTCGCCGTCATCGCGGCCATCGCGCTCTTTGGCGGCTATCGCATCGGCGTGCGGATCGCGGCGATCTTCGCCCTGGTGATGGCAGTGGTATACGTGCCCCTGGTGATGCTCTTCGCGCTGGACTTCCTCCAGGTGCGGCGGCAGGTCAATCAGGAGATGATCAAGGGATTCGACATCGCCGCGATGAAGACCGGTGCGACCGGCTTCCTGCTGGCGCTGTTGCTGGCGTGGGCTGGCTGGCTGGCGCTCAAGGCGAGCGTGAAGGATGAGACCACCGGCCGGAAGCAGAAGGGCGACGGGCTGATCGTCGGTCAGGAGTAACGCCGCCGCCGCAGGGCGGTGGATCAGTCCAGCGGGGAGGTCTCACTCGAGGCCTCCCCGTCGTGCGTCCGGAGGATGCGCGCCGGGACACCGCCGACGGTCACCCGGCTGGGGACAT
>JBDSMX010000211.1:0-4360 GCA_039915645.1 Gemmatimonadales bacterium
CATTGAGCGCCACCGCGAGCCGGAAGTCACCGTAGGCGTGCTTCGTCTCGAAGGCGCGCGCGTCGGCGGCAATGCTGCCGGCCACGGCTTCGGTGAGCACCTTTGCCTGCGACGACACCACGCTCACTTCGGTGATCTCGACTTCACCGAGCGCGGTGAGACCTTCCGGTGTCTTGGTGCCCTGCGGGAAGACGGCGTACACCGAGCCGACCGTGGCGCCCTGCGCGACGCCTGCCGCGAGCGTGAGGGTATCGCCGTCACGCTTGGCCACCCTCACGAACTTCCGCGGCACCAGCTCGCGCATCCCGAAGATCACGCGATTCGACTTCCCTTCCATCTGCGGATGCTGCGCGCTGTGCACCGCGTTGACCAAGCCTGCCGTTCGCTCGAAGATGTCGCGATAGGTGGTGGTCGGCGTCACCTGCTTGAGCTGTTGTGCGAGGAAATAGGTCAGCGCGCCGTGAGTGACCTCGCCATTTCCTTCGGGCGGGTTGTATTCAAATGATGTCTCTTCGTCGCGGCAGCCGGAGATCACCACGTACTTCTCGGTCACTGGCATCCAGCCGCTGGGCCCGGTGGCGCCTGAGTCGGCGAGCACGCCCGGAACGGGTGAGCGACCAAGTGCCGCAGGCGAGCGAGTGTCGGCGGGAACCGAGCGGCCGCCGGTTCCCATCGCGTCGCGGGTGATGGTGCCCGAGTGACAGGAATCGAAGATCAGGGTGATGCACGAGGTGCGCTCGCCGAGGGCCTCGAGCTTGAGGCCGATCTCGTCGTCGGTGATGTCGCGGTTCTTCCCCTGCCACCCTTCGGAGTCGTACGGCATGATGGTGCTGTCGAGGCCGGTCGGTTCATCGCCCTCGAGGTCGGTCATCTGCGAACCGTGACCGGCGTAGGTGATCACCACTACGTCGTCACGATTGGTGGCGGCGATGAGCGCATCGAATGCCGCGAGAATCGCATCGCGCGTTGCCGCCTCGTTCTCGAGCAGCGTGATATTCTCGGCCGGGAAGCCGAAGGTGTCGCGCAGAATGGCCTGCATCAACCGGGCGTCGTTGATGCAGCCGTGCAGTTTGGGGAGTCCCGGGTAGTCCTCGATGCCGATGAGTAGTGCGCGCTGCGTGATGGCTGCCTGCGGAGAATTCATCGGCTCGAGTCGGTTGAGGAGATGGTACCCGTGGTCGGGTTACTTGCCAGGTTGCGGCGGCTTCTCGGAACCACCACGACCACCTGCCGGCGGCGGTGCAGTGGCACCCTCACGTCCACCCGCTGGCGGAGGAGCGGTGGCACCTTCACGACCACCCGCTGGCGGAGGAGCGGTGGCACCCTCGCGTCCACCGGCTGGCGGCGGTGCAGTCGCACCCTCACGCCCACCCGCTGGCGGAGGAGCAGTGGCACCTTCGCGCCCACCCGCTGGCGGAGGAGCAGTGGCGCCTTCACGCCCACCTGCTGGTGGTGGCGCAGTCGCGCCCTCGCGGCTTTCGGCGGTGTCTTCCTTGTTCGACATCGTGTCCTCCGGGTACTCGTGAACGGGGAGTGCTGAATCAGCTTCCCGACATCGCCGTCATCCGCGCACGGAGCGCGGTGACCAGCGACGCCTGATTGAGGGCAGTGGCGGCTTCGACCCGCATCGCCAGACTCGCCCTCAGATACAGCGGATACACGGCCGGCAGTGCGGAGTCGTGTATCGAGAGTACGCCGATGGCGCGGGCGTATTCCTTGTGCCAGATCAGGAGCCTGCCCAGCACCAGTCGATCAAAGCCAAGGGAAGCGGCTTCGTTCCACGTCAGTTGATCGACCGGGGCAGCCGCTTGAATCAACCGCTCGAACTGCCGGAGCGCCAGCAGGGAATCACCGCCAGCAAGCGCCGCATGGGCCGCCATCGACGCGGCCAGGAGGGTATCGGTGCGGGAGCCCGTGGCCGACCGGGTCGCGAGGTCGGCCGCGATCGCCCGCACCACCGGCGCCCGCCCCTCCTTCGCCGCCCAGACGCCGAGCTCCCAGAGCCGCACGGGAAAGCGCACCCCGGCAAAGTTGGCGCCGCTGGCGACCGAGTCCTGCCGGGCCACGGCGCGGGCCCGGTCGGCAAAGGCCGGCACCACCGGAGCCGCGAGCAGGTATATGGAGGAGCCGGAGCCCCAGCGCTTCGAGAAATCTGCAATGAGCTTGTCGGCGGCATCGTCCTGCCCAGCACCGACCATCACGTTCACAAGGCCGAGCAGCGCGGTGAAGCGCCGACCATCTGCCGCGTCGGTCTTGAGGGTGTCGTCGCGGAGCAGTGTGGTGTAGCTCGCCCGGGCGCAACTCGCTGTGGCGCTCGATGCCCCCAGCGATTTCGCGGCGACCACCAACGCGAGCGGATTCTCCCGCGCCATCGCCTTGAGGTCGACACCGCTGAATCCCTTGGGACCGCACGACGACACCAGCGTCGCCTCGCGCGCGAGCTGACTGTCGGCGGCGGCGGCGCGGAACTGTGTCGCGAGTGTGGTGGCTCCTGCCGGATCACCGCGGCGCGCACGCAATTCAATCAAGTGATAGAGCGGCGCCGTCACCGCCGAGTCGAGTGCGTGCACCCGACCAAACGCCGCCTCGGCGAGCGAATCAGTTTCGCCTTCGGTGGGGAGGAGATGGGTGTACACCTCGCCGAGTTGCATCCAGGCGACCGACATGGTGGAATCGATCGCGAGTGCTGCGCGGAGTTGTGCTGCTGCCGAATCGGCTCGACCATCGAGATAGCTCTGGAAGCCGGTCGCGAAAAGCAAATAGCGCGGCGAGAGTTTCTGTCGCAGTGCAACCGCGAGCAGTGATCCTGCTTCCTTCGGCTGGTGATTCCAGGTCGCGACCTGCGCGCCGCGCACGGCCGCGATGCCGAAACTTGAATCGGCCTCGACTGCGGCGCGGAATTCGTGCAAGGCACCGGTGAGTTGCACCCGGCGGAAGGCGGCCTCGCCCAGCAGGAAATGCGCTACAGCCTGCGGTGGGCGGGCCTTCCACTCGCTCTCGACGTCGGGCGTCGCGGTCGAAATCAATGTCGGCAGGATCTCGGTGACGGCTCGCATGCCACCGCGCCACGCTTCGGTAATCGCAGCACTCTTTGCGGGCGTCCGTACCACAACGGAATCACCCTGCACATCATAGAGTTCGAGGAAGACATCAGCTGAATCGCCGCGGGCGACGAGTCGGCCCAGTACCGCCCAGGCGCAACGCTGCTGCTTGGCGATCTTCATCGCGTCGGCAACGGCGAGCATCCGGATGTTATCGCGTTGCGCCGGCTGCAGCAGTTGCCAGCCATCGACCCAGCGCAGCTGTCCTGCGCCATCCATCGCACTGCCGATCACTGTCGCGACATCTTCGCCCGACGTCTTGGCGCCGGACCAATCGGCAGGAAGGACCAGCGGATAGACGATGACGCGATTGTTCTCGAGTGCGGGCGCCGATGTTGATGTGCGCCACCAGGTCGCGACGCCAAGCACGGCGACAGTGGCCGCGGCGGCGACTACAGCTGGCCGCTTCCACCACGCCGGCTTCGCCTGTGGCGTGACGGCGGTGATGATCGGCATCGTCGAGGCTTCGATAATCGCATCACGGAATTCGGTCGCGGTTGCGAAGCGATCCTGCGGCACCTTGGCGAGCGCCTTCTCGATCGCAGCTTCGAGCGCCTGCGGCACGCTCTGTCGCAGCGTCCGGATGCTCGGCACCGGATCGACGGCATTGCGGGCGAGAATCGCCTGGGCGCTCGGGCCGGTGAATGGTGGCGTCCCGGCGAGGGCCTCGTAGAGGACACAGGCCAATGAATAGATGTCGGCGCGGCCGTCGACCGGCTGGGCGCCGGCCTGTTCCGGACTCATATAGGTCACGGTGCCGACGGCGAAGCCCGAATCGGTGATCCGTTCGGCGGCCGACATCTCGAGGGCCTTGGCGACGCCGAAGTCGGCGATCATCGCGTGGCCGTGGGAGAGGAGGATGTTGCCGGGCTTGATGTCGCGGTGGACGAAGCCCGCCGCGTGGGCGTGCGCCAGCCCTTCGGCCACTTCCCCGGCGAGCCGTACCGCCTCGGCGAGCGGGAGCCGGCTCTCGCGCTGCAGCCGCTGGCCGAGGGACTCGCCCTCGACATACGGCATCACGAAGTAGGGCATCCCGGCGGCCTCGCCGGAGCCCAAGACGGTGACGATGTTGGGGTGCTGGAGTCCGGCGGTGATCTGGATCTCGCGGGAGAAGCGGGTCCCTCCGGCCGAGATCGCGATATCGGGGCGGAGCACCTTGATGGCGACCTGGGCGTTGTGCCGGAGGTCGCGGGCGAGGTACACCGTGGCCATCCCGCCGCGGCCGAGCTCGCGGAGCAACTCATAGCGATCCGCGAGAG
>JBDSMX010000268.1:0-6342 GCA_039915645.1 Gemmatimonadales bacterium
CGCTCGCGCGCCGCGGGAACACCGGCCAGGATCGTCCTCCCCGAAGGCGATGATCCGCGCATCGTCGCCGCCGCCACCGCCATGGTGGAGCTGGGGCTCGGCACGCCGGAACTCCTCGGCAGTCCGAGCTGGCACGCCTCCGATCACCCCGCCTTCTCCCGGGTCGCAGCCCACCTGCAGGCTCGGCGTCCCCAGGCAGTGCGGGATATCGCCCACGCACGCGAACTCGCACACGACCCGCTCCGCTTTGGCGCAGCACTCGTGGCACTGGGCGAGGCCGACGGCTGTGTTGCCGGAGCGATCTCCACCACCGCCGACGTCGTGCGTGCCGCGCTGTGGGCCATCGGCCTGCGGCCTGGTCTCACCATGGTAACGTCGGCGATGTACCACGGCTTTCCCGACGGCCGGGTCCTGACCTACACCGATATCGCCGTGCTGCCTTCGCCGACGGCGGATCAGCTTGCCGATGCCGCCATGGCCGCCGCGGCCGACCGCCGGGCCCTGGTCGGCGATGACCCCATCGTGGCCTTCCTGTCGTACAGCACCAAGGGAAGCGCCGGCGGGGCCGATCCCGAACGGATGCAGCAGGCACTGGCGCGCTTCCGGACCATGGCCCCGGATGTCGTGGCCGATGGCGAGTTGCAACTCGATGCTGCGGTCGTTCCCGAGGTGGCCCGGCGGAAATGCCCCGACTCGCCGGTGGAGGGGCGGGCCAACGTGCTGGTCTTTCCCTCGCTCGATGCTGCCAACATCGCCTACAAGCTGACCGAGCGGCTGGCGGGTGCGAGCGCCGCGGGCCCGCTCCTCCAGGGACTCGCACGGCCGATGTCTGACCTGTCGCGCGGGGCCTCGCCGGACGATATTGTGGACGTGATTGCAATGGTGGCGCTGCAAGCGGCCGCCCGACCAGACTGAACCGAGGAGTACGGCGATGGCGTTTTCGGCAAATCGAGATGCTGGCGGAGTGACCGTTGTGGCGGTCGAAGGGCAGCTGATCGTGGCGAACCGGCAGGACCTCAAGCAGTTGATGCAGGACGCCCTCGATCAGGGCGAACGGAAATTCCTGCTCGACTTCTCCAAGACCGCGTACATCGACTCCTCCGGACTCGGGGCGTTGGTGTCGATCAGCAAGAAGGTGCGTGAGGCTGGCGGCGATCTCCGACTCGCCGGACTCAACGAAGACCTTCGCTCGCTCTTCGAGCTGACCAAACTCGATACGCTGTTCACCATCTCCGAGACGCCCTCGGAGGCGCTCGCGGGATTCTGATCCGACGATGGTCACCGCTGCCCGCGTCGCATCCGGCGACTCCGACGGTCGCGAGCACTTTCGCGTCGAGCTGCCGACCGATCTGTCGCAGGTGGGTGTCGTGGTCGAGGCGGTGGTCTCCTGCTGCCAGACCGTGGCGAGCGTCTCGACGCGCACCGAGTTCCGCCTATGCACCATGGTGGCCGAAGCCGTCGCGAACGCGATGGTCAACGGCAATCGCAATGACCCCGCCCGGCGAGTGACCGTCGATATCGAATTCGAGCACGACCGGATCATCATCGCCGTCTCTGATGAGGGCGAGGGGTTCGACCCCGCCGCTGTTCCCGATCCCACTCACGATGCCGTCCTTGATTCGACCCGTGGCCGAGGGCTGTTCATGATTCGCTCGCTCGCCGACCACGTCGCCTTCAATGACCGGGGCAACACGATCTGGATGACACTCACCCGCTGTTGAGCCACCTCGGTGGCGCGCTGGCGCCGCTGGGGGCGCTCGCCGGGGCGACGCTGCGA
The DNA here is from genome assembly GCA_039915645.1 of Gemmatimonadales bacterium. Taxonomy (GTDB): domain Bacteria; phylum Gemmatimonadota; class Gemmatimonadetes; order Gemmatimonadales; family GWC2-71-9; genus Palsa-1233. Next base: position 1,778 of record JBDSMX010000268.1, read on the forward strand.
CTCTGGCGGCTCGACGGAGAGCGCTGGCAACTCGTGGCCGGCTCGATGCCGGGGGCGACGGTGCCGCGCGCCCCGCGTGGCGTGGGGCAGGATGCTGCCGCGTGGCACGCCATTCCTGGCGCGCCGGGGCTCTTCCTCGAGATCCTGCCTGATGCCTCGACGCGGAGCGACGACCTCGCGGCGCGCCTCCTTCCGCTCGTTCGAATCCTGCTCGACGCCGATCAGACCACCTCGTCGCTGACGGGCGAGCTCGCCTCGCGCTATGAAGAGATCGACCTGCTCTACACCATCGGCGAACTGCTCGGTCGCGCGCGGGCCGTCGACGAGGTGGCAGCGCTGATTCTGCGCGAAGTCACGGCGGTAGTGGGCGCACGACGCGCCGGCCTGCGCATTCACAACGAAGCGTCCGGGCGACTCTTGATCGTGGCGACCATCGGCAGCGCGGACGGCATCATCCCGGCCGCCGTGCGCGTGGACGATCCTGATGCCGTGGTGGCGCGCGCCTTTCGCAGCGGTCGCATCGAAACCGGCGTGCAGCCGCAATGGGTCCCGGGCGAAGTGCTCGCGGTGCCGATCGTCTACGCCGCCGCAGGACAGCCCGCACGCGTTGTCGGGACCCTCGCGCTCGCCGATCGCGGAGGCGGTGGCTCCTTCACGCGCTCCGAGACCAAGCTCGTCGCTGCCGTGGCGACGCAGATCGGTGCCGCGCTCGAAAATGCCCGACTGGTCGCGAGCGAGACCGAACGTCTCCGACTGGAGCACGAGCTCACGCTCGCGCACGATCTGCAACTCCGATTGATGCCGACGGCCGCCGTGCTTCGTGGTGAGGCGGAAGTCGCGGTCGGGTCGGAGGCCGCGGAGTCGCTCGGCGGTGATTTCTACACCTTCTCGCGCCTCGGCCGCGGTCGCATCGGCGTCATGCTTGGCGACGTCTCCTCGCATGGCTTCGCGGCGGCGATCATTGCCGCGCAGGTGATGGCGACCGCGGGCATCCACGCCAACTCGACGACACCACCGGATGAGACCCTCGCGCGGATGCACGATTCGTTGCGCGATGAGCTCAGCAACACCGAGATGTACCTCTCGGTCTTCTACGGCATCCTCGATCCCACGGCAGGCCGGATCACCTACACCAACGCGGGGCATCCCTATGCCTTCCGGCTGCCGCGCTTCGGTGAAATCGAGCGGCTCGCCCCCACGGCGCCGCCCCTGGGGCTGGTCGATGCCGGGGGGTTCGGTCGCAAGATCGTGCCGTGGCGATTCACCCAGGACCTGTTGATTCTCTTTACCGACGGTCTGGTTGACCAGCAGAATGCGCAGGGCGAACGCTTCGGTGAAGCACGCGTCCTCGCGCGGCTCGAGGCCGAGCGCGCCCGCGCACCCGAAGAGCTCAAGGAAATGCTGCTGGCCGAGGTGGGCGAGTTTGGTGGCAGATCCACCGATGATCGCACCCTGCTGATCCTGCGGATGTAGTGATGAAAGCTCGCAAATCACTCGGCCAGCATTTCCTCACCGACCCGCGATTACTGGGACGGATCGCGGCCGCGACCGGCGCCGGCTCACGCGATGTCGTGCTCGAGATCGGCCCCGGGAAGGGCGCGCTCACTGCGGCGCTCCTGGATCGCGGTTGCACCGTCGTGGCGATCGAACGCGACGAGCGGATGGTGATCACGCTGCAGCGGAAATTCGCCGGACGGAATTTCGCGCTGGTGACCGGCGATGCACTCGAACTCGATTGGCCCGCCCTCGTGGCTCCCTGGACTGTGGATGGCTTCACCTGGCGGGTGGCCGGCAACATCCCGTACTACATCACCTCGCCGCTGCTCGAGAAAGCGCTCACTGCTCCGTTCCCGGCTTCGGTGACGTACCTGGTCCAGAAGGAAGTTGCCGATCGGATCGTGGCTCCCGCGGCACACGACGACTATGGCGCGCTCTCGATCGGCATCCAGGCGGTCGCCGAGGCTTCCCGGCTCTTCACGGTGGGGAAGGGGGCGTTCTCACCGCCGCCCAAGGTCGACTCAGCCGTCCTCCATCTGGTTCCTCGAGCCGAGCCGCTGGTGAGACCTGAACAGGTCCGACCCTTCCGAACCCTGGTCACCGGCCTCTTCTCCTATCGTCGGAAGCGGATGCTGAAGGCGCTCCGTGAGGCCCTGGATCTCTCCGCCGACGAGTCTGCCAGGATTCTCGCCGAGGCGGGAATTGATCCCGATGTGCGTCCGGAAGTGGTGGATGTGGCGGCCTTCATCAGGCTCCTTGCGGCGGTCTCCTCGTAGCAGAATGGGCCGCGGCGCTCAGCCGGCAATGGTCGAGTTGCCCCGGACCCCCTGCTCGTGAAACATTTCACAAATGCTGCCGCGCAAGATTGCCGACTCGACCGTTCGCCGCCTGGCGATCTATCTGCGCTTCCTCGAGGAGTTCGATCATCAGGGGCAGGACACCCTGTCCTCCGAGGCGCTGGCCCGGCGAGCCGGCACCACCTCGGCGCAGGTGCGCAAGGATCTCTCGTTCTTCGGCTCCTTCGGCAAGCGCGGTCTCGGCTATGATGTTCATGCGCTCGCGGAGCGACTCCGGGAAATTCTCGGACTGGTCCGCCGATATCGTGTGATCCTGATCGGTGCCGGGCGCCTCGCGGGAGCACTGGTGAAGTTCTCCGGCTTCAGCGCGAGGGGCTTCGACATCGTGGCCGTGGTCGACAAGGACCCCGCCAAGATCGGGCGGACCTGGGGGAACCTCGAAATCCAGGATGTCTCGTTGCTCGAGACAGTGGTTCGCGACGAACGGGTTGATATCGCGATCCTGGTGACACCGGGCGATCCGGCGCAGGGGCTGGTCGATCGGCTGGTCGCCGTTGGCGTCACCGCCATCCTCTCGTTCGCGCCGGTGCAGTTGCAGGTCCCCGATGGTGTTGACGTCAAGAACGTCAATCTCGCCATCGAACTCGAAACGCTTTCGTATTCGCTTCAGCACCGGGTGCACACATGAGGCAGCAGTGATCGGGCTCACGGCACATCCCAATGGCACGCTGGTCGAGCGCGCCATCGAGTTGCTGCGCGCGGGTCCGCTGGGCGCCGACGCGCTCGCGGTGCAGGTGCTCGGCTTGCCCAACGCACCGACTGCGGTCGCCGAGCGGCTTGCGACGGCCCTGCTCGGTTCCGATCCCCGCGTGCGTCAGCAGGCCAGCGGACTCTGGTCGCTGGTGGCCGTCGCGCACGGTTCGCCGCTGCTCGAGGAGTGCGCCTTCGCGGTCGTCGACGTCGAGACGACCGGAATGCACGCGGTCGGTGATGACCGCATCACCGAGATCGCCGTGGTGATCGTCGAAGGGGCGCGCTGCGAAGTGGTCTTCGATTCGCTGGTCAATCCGGGGCGAGCGATCCCCGGGCGCATTACCGAACTCACCGGCATCAGCGATGCGATGGTCAGCGGTGCACCGTCCTTCAGTGAGATCACGGACCAGGTGGTTGCGGCACTCGCTGGACGAGTTTTCGTGGCGCACAATGCGCGTTTCGACTGGGGATTCGTCGGCGCCGAGGTGAAGCGGAGTCGGGATCTCGCTCTCGACGGGCCGCGCCTCTGCACGGTGCGGCTCGCACGCCGGCTCGTGCGCAACGAGCCCTCCTATTCGCTTGGCGCGCTGGCAGTCCGCTTCGGATTCGAATTTTCGGCCCGCCACCGCGCCGCGGGAGATGCGATGGTCACCGGCATGTTGCTCCAGCGTCTTCTTGGCACGGCACGCGAGAAGGGCGCCCGCACCCTCGCCGAGCTCGAAGTCATGCACCGGACGCCGGTGGCCGAGTTGCCGATATGAGCGGAGTCACGACGCGCACGATCGGCCGACTCCGGGTGCACACCCTCGAGGGTGGCGTGCAGCGCCTCGACGGCGGTGCGATGTTCGGCGTCGTCCCGAAGCCGCTCTGGGAACGCCGACTCGCCCCCGATGCGCGGAACCGCATTCCGCTGGCGATGCGGGCGCTGCTCATCGAGCACGATGACGGGCTCATCCTGGTCGAGACGGCACTGGGCAACAAGGAAGGCGAGAAGTTCCGCGACATCTACGGCGTCGAGAACAGCGGTGCCAACGGTCGCACCACGCTCGAGGATTCGCTCGCCCTGCTCGGGCATACTCCGGCCGACATCACCACCGTCTTCAACACCCATCTGCATTTCGACCATGCGGGCGGGAACACCTTTATCGCGGCCGACGATCCGGAGCGGCGGGTTCAGGCGTCCTTTCCGAATGCGACCTATGTGACTCATCGGCGCGAATTCGAGTGGGCGACTCACACCAATGAGCGGACCCAGGCGAGTTATCTGCCGGACAACTTCCTGCCGCTGGTCGAGGCGGGGAAGTACCGCTTCCTCGAGGGGCCAGCAGGCACCGTCGCCCCGGGAGTCCGGGTGATGGTGACCCCGGGCCATGTGCCGTGGCATCTCACCGTCCTGATCGAGAGCGCGGGAGAGGCGCTGCTCTTTCCGGCCGATGTGGTGCCCACGGCACATCATCTCCCCTTGCCGTGGATCATGGGCTACGACGTGGAGCCGTTGCGGACGATGGAGAGCAAGCG
>JBDSMX010000271.1:0-3266 GCA_039915645.1 Gemmatimonadales bacterium
GCGCGGTCGAAGCCCGAGCGTGCCATCCGCGCCGGCACCTTGAGGTTGGCCTTGACGAACGCGGCATCCTCGGTGGTGATGCGAGGGTTGCGCTGCCACTGCCGGTATTCCTCGTCGCTCGCGTCACCCGTCTGGATGTTGGGACGGGAACGGAGCTGGAAGGTGTTCACCCCGATCAGCGCGCCGGCGAACTTGTCGGTCATGTACACGTTCATTCCCTGCACGATCGACACGACCGCGATCAGGAAGGTGACGCCGATCAACACACCGACCAGGGAGAAGAAGCTCTTGAGCTTCTGCGCCCGGATCGAGGTCAGCGCCAGTCGCACCGCCTCGAAGAGTGGCATCTCAGGCCGCCGCGCTGCTGGTGGGCACGGGGTTCAGCTTGTCGGAGTCGACCTTGCCGTCGCGCAGGATCACGACACGACGCGCGTGCGCGGCGATGTCCGGCTCGTGGGTCACGATGAGCACCGTCTGTCCCTGGGCGTGGAGCTGCCCGAAGACGCGCATGATTTCCTCGCTGGTGGCCGAATCGAGGTTGCCGGTGGGTTCGTCGGCAAGCAGGATCGACGGCTCATTCACGAGTGCACGGGCGATGGCGACTCGCTGGCGCTGACCGCCGGAGAGTTCGTTGGGCTTGTGGTGCATCCGCTGTCCCAGGCCGACGCGCTCGAGGGCGGATTCGGCGCGCTGCTTCCGTTCCTTGCCGCCGACGCCGGCATAGACCAGCGGAAGCTCGACGTTGGCGAGCGCCGATGCGCGCGGCAGCAGGTTGAAGGTCTGGAAGACGAAGCCGATCTCGCGGTTGCGGACCCGCGCCAGATCGTCATCGGCCATCTGCGAGACTTCGTGCCCGTTGAGCCAGTACTTCCCGGCGCTCGGCGTATCGAGCGCGCCGAGCATGTTCATCATCGTCGACTTGCCGGAGCCCGAAGGGCCCATGATCGCGACGTACTCGTTGCGCTTGATAGTGAGGTCGACCCCGCGAAGCGCGAGCACGCGCTCGCTCCCCATCACGTACTCGCGGGTGATGCCCTCGAGGCGAATGATGTCATCGCTCACGGCTTCTTGACCTCCATCCCGGCCGGCGCGGCCTTCACCTTCGTCGAATCCTTCATGTCGCGAATGGCCTGATACGAGCCGGCCACCAGCGTCTCGCCGGCCTTGAGCCCGTCGAGCACTTCGAAGTATTCGTCGCCGGCGATGCCGACCTTCACGGGGCGGAACATCGCCACACCGTTGTTCACGACGAAGACACCCTCGCGCTCCTTCGGCTTCTTGCCGTTCGCCGTATCAGCGGGAGACTTCGGTGCGGCCGGCTTCGTCTCGCTCCCCACCACTTCGTGCGCCCGCGCCGTCAGGGCGATGATCGGAATGCTGAGTGCGCCCTTCCGGGTATCGGTGATGATGCGGGCCGTCATGCTCAGGTCCGGGCGCACATCGGCCGGCGGGTTGGTGAGGGTGACTTCGACTTCGAAGTCGACGGCGCGATCGGCCGTGCCGCTGGAGCCGGCCGCACTGGTGGCGGCGCTGTTGCCGACCTTGGTCACCTTGCCGACGAACGTCGTGTCGGGGAAGGCGTCGATCGAGACCGCAACCGAATCGCCGAGGGCGAGGCGCACCACATCGGTTTCATCGACCTTGACCTTGGCCTGGATTACCGAGAGATCGGCAATCCGCATCAGCAGGCCGGTCTCGCGCGAGAAGGTGCCCGGGACGGCGACTTCGCCTTCTTCGACGGCGAGACGAACGACCCGGCCCGAGATCGGCGAGAAGAGTCGCGTGCGAGCGAGGTTGTCCTGCGCTTCCTTGAGCGACGCACGCGTCTGCATCACGTTCGCTTCGCTCGACTTGTAGTTCGCGTCGGAGACATCGTACGCCTGCTGTGCCTGCTCCAGCGATTCGTCGGTGAAGAGCGTCGGCGCGGAGCGCTTCAATTCCTTGGAGCGATCGAGGGCGCGCTTGGCCTGGTCGCGGTTGACGCGCGACTGCATCAGCTGCGCCTCGACCGAGGTCAGCGAGGCGGTGGCGCGATCGACGGCGCCCTTGAACTGCACCTGGTCGAGCTCGACCAGCAGCTGACCCTTCTTCACCAGATCACCTTCCTTGACGGTGATCGCGGTGATGCGGGCCGTGACTTCCGACGAGATATCGACCTGGCTCTTCGCTTCGATCTTGCCGCTCGCCGTCACCGCAGCCACCAGGTCACGCGAGCCGACTTGCTCGAGCTTGACCTCGACCGGCTTGTTCTTGTTGCGGGCGCCACCGAGGACGGTGACCGCGCCGAGCACGATCACGACCAGTCCGATTCCGAGTCCGATCTTGGATCCACGAGACATCTGGCTGTCCTCTGTTCTTCAGCGAAGTGGGCGACCGACGATGGCTTCGAGGCCGACGACGGCGAGATGATAGTCATAAACCGCGGACACATAGTCTGCTTCGGCCTGTGTCACTGCGTTCTGGGCGTCCGACACTTCCAGCGCCGAACCGTTGCCGATCCGGTACTTCTCCTGCGCCAGTCGCAGCTGGTCACGTGCGGCGGTGCGATTCTGGTCCTGGATCCGCGCCGCTTCCCACGAGGTTCGCACGGCCAGCACGCGCGACTGCAACTGCCCGTCAACCGAAAGCGCCTGGGCCCGGAGCGACTCGCGGGCATCGTCTTCCTGTGCTCGCGCCTGTGAGACTCGAGACGCGCGGGAGAAGCCGTCCCACAGCGGGACGCTGATGCTGGCCGAGACCGAGATCGGCTGCCGCGTGAAAGAAAACGGAAAGACACTATTGCCGCTTCGAATCGCCCCGGAAATCGCCGGATCGAGGGCGCTCCCGGTGGCATCGAGGCCGGCGTAGGCGTTGCAGTCTGCGATGATGCCGCCGTTCGGGGCCGGATGCGGCGAGGTGAGCCGCGACAGGATGCCGTTCTGGAACTGGCAATTGGCTGCGCTGCCCTGGGCCCCCGAGAGCCGGTTCGCCAGCAGCGCGTTCACGTCGGTGAACTGCTGGGTGTAGCCGTTGAGGCCGGTAGAGATCGACAGCGACGGCAGATACTCGGACTTGGCGGCCTTCACGCCCAGCTGCGCGACGTCCGCCTGCGCGTCGAAGGTCCGCAGCCCCGGGTTGTGCTCCTTGGCCATCGCGCGAAGCTCGTTGAGGTCGAACTTCGACTCGGTGAGCGGGAACGCTTCGGCGAGCGTCACCGCCTCGACGTCATCCCCGGACGATACGCCCATCAGGCGAAAGAGTTCGATCTTGGCGTCGCTCTCGCTCTG
>JBDSMX010000013.1:0-20548 GCA_039915645.1 Gemmatimonadales bacterium
GAACATCATCCCCTGATCGCCAGCGCCCTGCTCATCGTCGGTCGCGCCATCGACGCCCATCGCGATGTCGGGCGACTGCCGATCGATCGAGGTGAGTACGGCGCAGGTGCGATAGTCGAAGCCGAACGATGCGTGGGTATAACCGATCCGCTGAATCGTCGACCGCACGATGTCGGGAATGTTGACGTAGGCCTTGGTGGTGATTTCGCCGGCAATCACTGCCATCCCGGTGGTCACCAGCGTTTCGCAGGCAACGCGGGCGGCCGAATCGCGGGCCAGGATCGCATCGAGCACCGCATCCGAAATCTGATCGGCCACCTTGTCGGGGTGGCCCTCGGTGACGGACTCCGAGGTGAAGACATGTCGATTAGCCAGTGACATCGCCACTCGCGCGCTGAAAGGTCATCATCAGGTGAACCGGGGCAAGCTAGCCGCCACGGTGGAGCGCGGCAACGCATTCGTGGGGTCGACCAGCCGCAGGTCGAGATACTGCCCCAGCGTGTCGCGCAGGATCGCCTTCACGGCCGTAGTGGTGGTAGCCCGGATCGCTGCCATCGCCGCTTCACGGGCCGCCGCCACGGGAACGTGCCGGACCACCCATTTCACCAGCGGGATGGCCGGAGGCCCGATGCTGAGGCGGTCATAGCCCAGCCCCAGCAGGAGGACGGCACTGAACGGGTCCGAGGCCATCTCGCCGCACACGGAAGCCGGGATTCCCGCCCGCCCTGCTGCATCGCGGACATCACGCAACTGTCGCACCACGGCCGGGTGCAACGGCTCGAATCGCGTGGCGAGCCGGGCGTTGCCGCGGTCGACGGCCAGCGTGTACTGGGTCAGGTCATTGCTGCCGACGCTGAGAAAAGCGGCAACCCGGGCGAACTCGTCGGCCAGGAGTACCGCAGCCGGGGTCTCGATCATCACCCCCATCGGCACGTCGCTGGCAGCTCGGATACCCGCCTGCCGCAAGGATTCCGCTTCCTCTGCCAGGAGCGCCCTCGCCTGAACGACCTCCTCAAGCGAGACCACCATCGGCAGCATGATCGAGATCTCACGATCGGCGGCGGCCCGGAGGATGGCCCGCAACTGTGGCCGGAAGATCCCCGGCTCATCGAGACAGACCCGCACCGAGCGCCACCCAAGCATGGGATTGGCCTCGTGCGGCGCGTCGAAGGCCGCGGGGAACTTGTCACCGCCGAGATCGAAGGTCCGGATGACGACCGGCTCCCCAGCGAAGGCTGCGCCGACCCGTCGGTAGTACTCCATCTGTTCGTCTTCGTTGGGCAGCGTCGCTCGGCCGGTCACCAGGAATTCGGTCCGCAGCAGGCCGACGCCTTGCGCCCCGTGACGCAATGCGGGCTCGATCTCCTCGGGGAGGTCGACGTTGCCCTGGAGCATGATGCTGGTCCCATCCGGGGTAATCGCGGGTTCGCCGGCGATCCCCTCGAGCTGCATTTCGAGCTTGTGCCGTCGCGAGTTCTGCAGCCGGGCGGTCTCGAGTTCATCCGGATTCGGATCGAGAATCACCGTCCCGGCATGGCCATCGAGCAGGACGATCATGCCGTCCTCGATCGCGGTCAGTGCACCGGAGACTCCCATCACCGCAGGGATACCGAGCGAGTGGGCCAGGATGGCCGCGTGCGACGTCCGGGTCCCCTCCTCCGTCACGAAGCCGACCACATGTTCGCGGTCGAGCTGCACCGTGAGGCCAGGAGAGAGCTCGCGCACCACGAGTACCACCTGTTCGGTGATCTCGCCGAGCCAGGCCTCCTCTGTGGGGCGGCCAAGCAAGTGCGCCAGCGTCCGGAGGTGGATGGCATTGAGGTCGGCCAGCCGATCCCGCAGAAAACTCTTGCGCGATCCCTGCCATTGATTGCGCAATTCCAGGGCGCAGAATTCGTAGGCCGTTTCGGCCGCGAGATTGCCCTGGCGGATCAGCGACTCGACACCGGCCAGGAAGTCGCCATCCTGCACCATGAAGATCTGAGCGTCGAAGATCCCCGCTTCTTCGGGGCCCGCGCGCACCCGGGTGCGCTCGCGGAGCGTCTCGAGCTGCGCCACCGTTGCCGCCACCGCCGCGTGGAGTCGTGCGACCTCGGCATCCTGCTCACCCGTTGGCACCGTGCGATTGGGGATATCGGGGAACGACCAGCGCACGGTGATCGCCCGCGCGAACGCCACGCCGGGAGAGACACCGACACCACGAAGCTCGCGACTGCTCACGGCTCGCCGAACCCGGTCGCGATGAGGCTCGCGAGTGCCTCGATGGCGGCTTCGGCATCGGGCCCTTCGGCGCGCAGGCGGACCAGGGCGCCCTGCTCCGCCGCCAGCATCATCACGCCCATGATGCTCTTCCCGTTGACCGACTGGCCATCGCATTCCAGCTCGAGCGAGGCGTTGAACGTCGCCGCAAGTCGCACGATCTGCGCGGCCGGCCGGGCGTGCATTCCGAGGGAGTTGACGATGGTCGCTTCACGTTCGATCACCGGAACCCTCCAACGATGATGAGTGCGAGGAGCAGCAGCCCCAAGCCGAATCGCAGCCCGGTGACGCGCTCGCGGGTTTGCTGCCCGAGTGCGAGCATGACGCCGAGAATGGTGCAGCCGATCACGCCGGCGACGATCTGTCGACTCGCACCAGCAAGCACCTGCCAGCCAACAATCGGAATCGCCAGGCCGACCGCGAATGCTGCCGCGCTCTGGGCCCGGGCCGCCGCGCGTGGCAGCCACGACCGCTGCAACGCGGCTCCGACTCCGAGCCCTTCGCGCAAACCGACATCGAGTCCCCACGATGTGAGCCAGAGGCGCAGCACATTGTGGATCACGACCACCAGCAACACCGTCCACGCCCCGAGCCACGGCGTCGCGGCGAGCGCGAGACCGATCAGTACCGGCACTTCGCCGGCCCAGATCAGCTGGTCGCCCAGTGCACCTAGCGGCCCCGACAGCGCGGTGCGCAGCCGCACAATGGCCGCACCAGGCACACCGTCCCGCTCCGCACGAACCACGGCGCCGACCGCGACACCGGCCAGATACGGATGCGAATTGAAAAACTCGGCCGAGCGCGCCACCGCCGCGCGGCGTTCCTCAGGCGAGCTCTTCGCATAGAGGTCGCGCAATAGCGGCGCCGAGGCGTGACCGACGCCGATCCCCGACATCCGCTCGTAGGTCCACGCGGCCTGGACCGCGAGCAGCCGGACCAGCGCCTCGGCGCGCGGCTTCATTGCAGCAGCACCACGACGAGACCGACCGCCAGACCGGCGCCGAGCCAGAGCCGCCGTGCGCCGTGACCACCACTCCGCAACGCGCCGCCAAGCACAGCCGAGAGTCCGCCGGCCGCCGTCGCCCAGTTCAGCAACGTCGCGCGCGGATACTCCGACCACGGCAGCGCTGACATCACGAGCGCGACTATCACTCCGGCGACACTCAACACCAGCCCGCGACCCGCATCGCGCACGAGGCCGTTGCGCTGCAATTCCCAGATCGCGCGAGCGTCACCGGCCGAGACGCGCGCGAGGCGACGCTGGACCGACATCGCGTTGCGGCGTCGATGCACGTGAAGCGTGTAGCCGCCAATCACGGCAAGCGGCAATCCAACCAGCCCGGCGACGCCAATGACCAGTTCCTGCGGCACCAACGCCGACGCGGCACCGGCGGCGACCGCCGCGGGCCCGTAGTCCGGATATCGCGAGGCGCCGATCGGCAAGACGTCGAGCGCATACAGCTCGAGCACCATGCCCGCCACCAAGCCCGATGTCATGTTCCCGGTGATCGCCCCGGCCACCGTCGCTGCCACCAGCGGACGCGAGAAGAGCCCCTGCGGCATCGTGACCAGGTCGACGGCGACAAAGACGCCCCACGCGATCAATCCGACGATGACGAGAACCGTCATGGCAACGCCTCGACGCCGACGGGTGGCGTGGTCGGCAGATCCTGCGCCGTGATGTCGGCACCACTCCCGCGCATTGATGCCAGCAGTCCTTCTTCCTCGCTCGAGAGATAGAGGTAGCGCAGCCGTTCGTGACGGCCCGGGCGATGATGGATGCCGCCGAGATTGATTCGATGGACGATGGTGGGGGACGCCTCATGGAGCGCGGCCATCGTGGCCAGGTCGCCGGTGAGGAGTATTCCCGGTCGCGAGTCCGCTGCCCAGCTGTCGAGTGCCGCGATCGCCTCATCGGTGCGAGCAAAAATCACATCGACGCCTTCGGGAACTGCCATCCGATAGAGATCCTGTTCCCAGCTGCTGGCCCGAACGCCGTCATCCACCAGCACGATGAACTTGGCGGCGAGGGGGCGTCCCCATCCGATCACAACCTGACCGTGCACCAGCCGATCGTCGACCCGACAGAGGACGAGGCCCATCAGCGCGCGGCCACTGCGCGGATCCCGACCTGCACGACGTGCTCGGCCACGGCATCCACCTCACCGTCTCGATGGAAGACGAACTCCAGCAGCATCGCGAGGTTCACGCCCGTCACCACTCGCGTCCCGCTCTTCCCTTCGAGCCGCCGCATCGCCGCGAACAGACAGGAACCGCTGGGCATGTCAATGAAGACCAGGGCAGGCCCATCGCCGACCGCCGCGAGGATCTTTTCCTCAAGTGAACCACGGTCGCAATCGGTGTTCGACACCGCGACGAGACCGGTGTCCGCGCCGGCGATCCGCTGCACCGCGTCGATCAGTGCCGCCGCCAGCGATCCGTGACCGACGACCACTCCCTTGATGGTATTCATTCGATATCGTCCCGCAGGTATTCCCGCACGCCACGCTTCTCGCGCATCTTGCGGATCAGTCGTTCATTGAAGGCGCCAGCCGTGTCGACGCCGGTGTAGCGCAACAGATGCATCATCGCCACGACTTCGGCGACGACGGTGATGTTCTTTCCGGGATTCAACGGAACCATCACCTTGGGGATCGGCACATCCAGGATCGGCATCGTGTCGCGCTGCAGCCCGGTGCGATCGGCGTCCTGCGCCGTCTCCCAGTCTTCCAGCTGCACCACCACTTCGATGCGCTTCTGCTGGCGGACGGCCCGGACGCCGAAGAGCACCGGAATATCGACCAGACCGATACCGCGGATCTCCATATGATGGCCCGCCAGTTCGTGCCCTTGTCCGATCAGGACATCGCCAGCTCGACGCGTCACCTTCACGACGTCATCCGCCACCAGCCGATGCCCGCGTTCGACCAGGTCGAGTACGCACTCGCTCTTGCCGATCCCCGAGCGACCGATGAAGAGCAGCCCCACGCCGTACACGTCGGCCAGCGAGCCGTGCAGCGTCGTACGCGGCGCGAAGGCGTCCTCGATGATCGGCTTGATCCGCTTGTAGAACTCGGCCGTCTTGAGTGCGCTGCGAAGGACCGGGATCTGGCGCGAGATCGCCAGGGCGAGCAGCGGCTCGGGTGGCTCCAGCCCCTTGGTGATGAAGACTGCGGGGAGGTTGTAATGGAAGAACGCTTCGAGCGTCGACTGTCGCGTGGCGGCATCCAGCGACGCGAGATAGGTGATCTCGGTCTCGCCGAGGACGTGCAATCGGTTGGGGATGAAACGGCCGAGGTATCCCGCGAGCGCGAGTCCCGGTGAGGCGATATCGGCATCCGGCACAAGCCCGTCGAGCCCGAGTTCGCCGGTGAGGGCCTCGAGTTGGAGCTGGTCGGCCGAGCCAAGAAAATCACGGAAGCGCACGGCTCCCCCTCAGACCTGAAATGACGGCGGGGGGATGCGCCCCGCCACGAGATCCTGCAGATGCGCCTCGACTTGCTCAGCCGCCGCGTCCCAGCTCAGGGTCAAGGCATGCACCCGCGCCGACTGGCCAAGCCGTTCCACCAGCGCCGGGTCCCCTGCCAGACGAAGCATACCCTGAGCGAGCGCCGTCGCGTCACCGTGAGGGACCAGCATGCCGGTCACGCCATCGCGAACCGAGTCGCGAAGCCCTGGCGAATCAGAGGCGAGCGAGGGCGTGCCGCATGCCGCGGCCTCCATCACCGTGATCCCCCACCCCTCCTTCGGGGAAGGAAATACGTTCGCGACCGCCCGACGCAAGAGTGAAAGCTTGGTCGGTTCGTCGACGAAGCCCAGGAACCGCACGGCGTCGTCAAGACCGCGCTCACGGGCCAGGGCCTCGAGCCGAGGGCGGTCTTCCCCGTTGCCCGCGATTTCCACGCGCAGGTCTCCGCGCTCGCGACGCGCGATGGCCAGCGCCTCGATCAGCACTTCGACGCTCTTGTAGCGCTTCAGTCGTCCCAGATAGACAAAGGTGGGCGGGTCAAACCGCTGTGTCTCCGGCTCCGGGCAGTAATGCACCGCATCCACGCCCGGGTAGACCACCGCGATCCGCTCACGCGGTATTCCGCGCGCGACCAGATCGTCACGAGTCGAATCGCTGATCGCATGAAACCATGCTCGACGATACCCACGAGGAATCGTCCGTTCCGCCAGCCAGACCGTCGCCGCCATCGGCCAGCTCACTTCCTGGAAGGCGGTGGTGCCAAAGAGGTGCGGGATCACGGCGTAGAGCGGCAAGCGCGACAGCGATGCGGTCTGCAGCGGCAGCTTGTTGATGTCATCGACAAGCACATCGGCGGGCTCGCGCTTGAGGGCGGCACGTACTGCGCCACGGCCCTGCAGTGCAAACGAGTGGCGACCACCGGTTCGATGGACTTCGATCCCTTGCACCATTTCCGTCGCGGGAGCGCCCTCGAAGCCGGAGCAGACCAGCCGGACGCGATGGCCGCGTGCGGCGAGCCGCGAAAAGATTTCGAAGAGATGGATCTCGGCGCCGCCAGCGTGCGGGTTGCGGAGATCCTGCCAGTTGACCAGGAGGATATTCACGCCGGCAGGCTCAGAGTCGGCCGAGGTCGCGCGCCACGCGGTCGAGTACGCCGTTGATGAAGGCAGGAGCGCGCGGGCCGGCGAAGCGGTGCGCCAGCCAGATCGCCTCGTCAATGACGATGCGGGGTGGCAGCACGCCCAGCAGCAATTCGTGAATCCCGATCCGGAGGATGTTGCGCTCGATGGTGGCCACGCGGTCGAGGCGCCAGTTCTCGGCGGCGTCCTGCGCGTAGCGATCGAGGGTGTCGCGCTGCGCGAGCACACCATCGACAATCGCCTGGGCCTCCTCGAAGATGCCGGGCTCCGGACCAGTGAGACGCGCGAGGCCGGTGGCGGCGGAATCGGCGTCGCTCTCCCCGGTGGTATCGAGCGCGTACAGGACCTGGAGGGCCCTGGCCCGCCGCTTCGATTCGATTCGCAGCATCTATGCTCCCCGCATCTGGCGCAGCAGGTCGGCAGTGCGGAGGGCCGCCTCCGCCGCTTCACGCCCCTTGTTGCCTGCCTCACCGCCTGCGCGGGCAACGGCCTGTTCCATCGTGTCGCACGTCAGCAGACCGAAGCCGATCGGGACCAGCGTCTCGGTGGTGGCGCGCCGCAATGCCGCCGATGTCTCGCCGGCGACGAAGTCGAAGTGCGGCGTGTCGCCTCGCACCACGACACCGAGCGCCACCAGTGCGGCATAGCGACCGCTTCGCGCGGCGGCCGTGGCCACGACGCCAAGTTCAAACGCCCCGCTCACCCACAGCACATCCACCGCACTCGCTGCGACCCCGGCCTCGGCACACGCCTCGCGGGCCCCATCGAGGAGTCGGCCGGTGATCCGTTCGTGATAGCGGGAGACAATGACCGCCACGCGCCCGACATCGGCGAGTCTTCCTTCGCGCTCGGTCATCATTCAGTGCGCCAGCAGGTGGCCAAGCTTGTCACGCTTGGTCGCGAGGTAGCTGCGGTTTTCTTCGGTCGTGTCGGCCACCAGCGGGACGCGCTCGACGATCTCGAGACCGTACCCCTCGAGTCCGACGAGCTTGCGCGGATTGTTGGTCATGACGCGCAGGGTGGAGAGTCCGAGATCACGGAGGATCTGGGCGCCAATGCCGAAGTCGCGAAGATCGGCCTTGAAGCCAAGGCGCTCGTTGGCCTCGACCGTGTCGTCCCCGGAATCCTGGAGCGCATAGGCGCGGAGCTTGTTGAGCAATCCGATCCCCCGCCCTTCCTGATCGAGATAGACGACCACACCGCGGCCCTCGGCGACGATCCGATCCATCGCGCGGTGCAGCTGGACACCACAATCACAGCGCAACGAATGGAAGACATCGCCGGTGAGGCACTTCGAGTGCATCCGCACCAGCACGCCCTGCTGCCCCTCGACATCCCCATGCACCAGGGCCACATGTTCGGCGCCATCGATATCGTTCCGGTAGCCGATGACCCGGAACTCGCCGGCGTCGGTGGGGAGGCGCGCATCGGCCACGCGATGGACCAGCTGTTCCTTGGTGAGCCGGTATGCCACCAGATCAGCGACACTGATGAGCGTCAGCTGATGTTGCGCGGCGAATGCCTCGAGTTCAGGCAACCGTGCCATCGTGCCATCGGGATTCATGATCTCGCAGATTACGCCGGCCGGCTGGAAACCAGCGAGCCGCGCGAGGTCGACGCTGGCCTCGGTGTGCCCTACACGCTGCAGGACGCCGCCCCGCTTGGCACGGAGTGGATTCATGTGACCGGGGCGGCGCAAGTCCGCCGGCACACTCGCGGGATCGCTGGCCACTCGGATGGTCTTGGCACGATCGGCCGCGGAGATGCCGGTCGTCACACCAAAGTGATGGGCCGCATCGATGGTGACGCAGAACGCCGTCTGCATCGACTCGGTGTTGCGCTCGACCATCTGGCCCAGTTCGAGGTGATCACACTGCTCCGGCGTCAGCGCGAGGCAGATCATTCCACGACCATACTGCGCCATGAAATTGATCATTTCGGGCGTGACGGCCCCGGCCGCGCAGACGAGGTCGCCCTCGTTTTCGCGGTCTTCGTCGTCGGTGACCACGATCATCCGGCCAGCCTTGAGATCGGCGATCGCCGTGTCAATCGTCCCGAATCCCATCATGCCTCCGGCGCGGCGCGATGCGCCACGGTGAACTGCCGAACGTACTTCCCCACTGTATCTCCTTCCACGTGCACGGCGTCGCCGGCACGGCGTTCTCCAAGGGTGGTGTGCCCCAAAGTAAACGGGATCAACGAGAGCTGGATCAGGCCGGGGCCGGGGATCGCATTGACGGTCAGCGAGACCCCGTCAACGGTGATCGACCCGAGCGGGATCGAGACCTCGGCAACCTGCGGGGGTACCGCCAGATCAACCAGCCAGGCATCCCCCTCCGGACGGGTGGCGACAATGGTCCCGACCCCGTCGACATGGCCCTGCACCAGGTGACCACCCAGGCGGTCGCCGATGGCGAGTGCCCGCTCGAGGTTGACCCGGCGGCCGACGGCGTACTGGGCAAAACAGGTGCGCGCCAGCGACGTCGTGACCACGTGGGCGGCGAACCAACCACGACCCAGCTCTTTGACGGTGAGGCAGGCGCCATCGACCGCGACACTTTCTCCCAATTGGAGATCGGTCCAGTCGACTCCGATCTTCAGGTCGAGGCCGCCATCGGCAACCGTCGCTTCTTCAACTCGGCCAACGGCCGTCACCAAACCCGTAAACATCGTTATTGCTCCAGCACCAGCAACGTGTCGTCGCCCAGCGCGCGGCGTTCAACCGTGTGCCAGCGAAGTGCATCGCGAATATCGTCCGTCCCGAGCCCACTCCATGCATCGCGCCCTTCTCCCAGCCATACCGGGCACTGGATCTGGTACACGCGGTCCACGAGCCCACCGGCCAGCAGGGCACCGGCGAGCCGGCCGCCGCCTTCGATGAGCAGCGAGTCGACGTCACGCGCACCGAGCAGATCAAGCGCAAGCGCGAGCGAGTCTTCCACCAGCACCTGCGCGCCACGCATGGCGATCGCCGCCGTTTGCATGGCCGGCACTGCGCCCCCTGCCACCAGCCATACAGGAACGTCGGCGGCGCCCTCGAAGATCCCCTGCGTTGGCGGGACGACCCCGGAGCGATCGAAGACGACACGAATCGGCGCCTCACGCGGCGTGAGCCGGCCGCGCACGGTCAGACGGGCATCATCGGCAACCAAGGTCCTGCCGCCGATGCCGATGGCTGCAAACCCCGCTCGCAAGTGATGCACGTAGTCGCGCGCCTCGGGACCGGAAATCCACTGCGAGCGGCCGGCAGCGTCCGCGATCCGCCCGTCGAGTGAGACCGCGAGCTTGATGGCAACGAACGGTCGGGCGCGGCCGGAGTACCGATGCAGGAATCGCGCGTTCAGTCGACGTGCGGCATCCTCGAGGAGTCCCACCTCAACTGCCACCCCGGCGCCACGCAGGTGCTCAATGCCACCGCGAGCGGTCGGGTTGGGATCCGCCTGGGCAACGACTACTCGTGCCACACCGGCCGCAAGGATCGCCTTCACACATGGTGGCTGCTTTCCTTGATGGTTGCACGGCTCGAGGGTGACGAAGAGTGTGGCTCCGCGAGCCAGTTCACCCGCCTCCGCGAGCGCCACCGTTTCCGCGTGGCGCTCGCCATACTCGGCGTGCCAACCCTCCCCCACCACGGCGCCATCACGAAGCAGCACTGCCCCCACCAGCGGGTTGGGATGCACACGCCCCCACCCCCGCTCGGCGAGGGTGAGGGCGCGTGACATCGCGGCCGCGTCGGTCATCAGGTCAGTCGGCAAAGCTCACGCGCTGTCGCCCGGAGCGGATATTGCCAAGCACCCAGGTGGCGACTCCGGCACTGCTCGCCGTGCTGCGGGCACGGTCGACCGCGCTCGCGGGCAGGACGGCGATCATCCCGCCGCCAAGGTTGAAGACATCACGCATCTCGTCGAGGGAGACGTTGCCGCCTTCGGCGATCACCGTGAAGAGCGCGGGCCATCGCCACGATCGGGGATCGAGCACCGCTTCGCACGACTCGGGCAGGACACGGACGAGGTTGCCCGCAATGCCGCCGCCGGTGATGTGTGCCAACGCGTGAAGCTCGCCGAGCACTGGGCGAATCGCGCTTACGTAACTCTGGTGGACCGCGAGCAGGGCATCACCGACCGAGGTGTTGGAACCCGGAACCATGCTCGACAGCGTGAGACCGAGCTGGTCGAGGAGCACCCGCCGCGCGAGGGTATAGCCATTGGTATGCAGACCGGTCGACGCGTAAGCCAGCACGACATCGCCGGCGACCACTTTGTCGCCGTGCAGTGCTTCATCTTCTTCGACCACGCCGATGATCGTCCCGGCGAGGTCGAAGGTTCGCTCGGCGTAGAGGCCAGGCATCGCTGCGGTCTCGCCGCCGGCAAGGGCCATCTGGTGTGCCCGACAGCCGCGAGCGATTCCCTCGACCACACCGGCAATCATCTCGACCGGCAGGCGATGCCCTGCGATGTAGTCCATGAAGGCGATCGGCGTTGCGCCGTGCACCAGAATGTCGTTTACCGAGTGATTCACCAGGTCCTCGCCCACGGTGTCGTAGCGCCCAGCCTGCTGGGCCACGAGTACCTTGGTCCCGACACCGTCGGTGCTCATCACCAGGACCGGCGAACGCATTCCTGCGGGTACCCGCACCATCCCGCCGAACGCGCCGACGTGTCCCACCGACAGCGGCGTGCGCGTCCCGGCCACGAGTTTGCCAATCTGCTGCTTGGCAAGTTCCGCCTGACTCAAGTCGACGCCAGCGGCAGCATACTGCGACTCGGTCACGGCAGCGGCTCCGCGGCGGGGATGTGGACCAAGTCGGTGAACTGCTGCACCCGGGCATCAACATCGTTGGCGGTCACGCCTTCGAATCCCTTGATATCGAAGCCCGACACCGAGTAGGACCCCATCACCGAACCGTAGACCATCGCCCGACGCATCTGGGCGGTATTGGTGCCCCGGGTGCGAGCGAGGTACCCCATGAATCCGCCAGCAAAGGCATCGCCGGCGCCGGTGGGATCGAAGACTTCTTCAAGGGGCAGCGCCGGGATGTGGAAGGTGCGGCCCGGCTCGAGCAGCAGCGCGCCGAATTCCCCCTGCTTGATCACGACGCGCTTGGGACCGCGCTCGAGGATCCATCGACCGGCACGGTGCACGTTCCAGTCGCCGGAGAGCTCGCGCGCTTCGCTGTCGTTGACCATCAGCATGTCGACGCGCTTGAGCAGCTGCATCAGCGTGTCGCGCTTGGACTGAATCCAGTAGTTCATCGTGTCGCAGACGACGAGGGACGGTGCCGTCACCTGGTCGAGCACGCTGAGCTGCAGTTCCGGATCGATGTTCCCCAGGAAGACGTACTTCGCCGCCTCGGCACCCGCGGGGAGCTTGGGATGAAAGTCGGCGAAGACGCCGAGTCGCGTCTCGAGCGTTTCCCGGCTCTGCAGGTCGTAGGAGTACTTCCCCTTCCAGCGGAACGATTCGCCATGCGCGTGTTCGACGCCGCTCCAGTCGATGCCGCGCGCGCCGAGACGTTCGAGTTCGTGCACCGGATAGTCGTCACCGATCACCCCGACGACTCGCACCGGGTGCAGCAGTGAGGCCGCCACCGCGAAATGGACCGCGGAGCCACCGAGTGCATCAGCGGTCTGGCCAAACGGAGTGGCCACCGAGTCCAGCGCGACACTGCCAACGACAAGGAGGGTCATCCGATCAGATCCGGTCTGGGGCAGTGATGCCGAGGAGGGTCAGGCCATTCGCGAGCACCTGGATAGCGGCACGCGCGAGGAGCAGACGGGCGTGCTGGACAGGCTCGGGTTCGCCGAGCACACGGCAACCGTGATACCAGCCGTGCACCTCGCGCGCGAGCGTCTCGAGGTAAGTGGTCACGCGATGCGGCTCGTGATCGCGAGCGGCGCGCCGCACGATGTCGGGAAACTCGGTGAGGGCGCGCAGCAGCTCGGCATCGCTGGTGGTCAGGACCGCGAGGTCGAGCGGGCCACTCACAGAGCTGACCTCCACGCCCGCATTACGGAAGATGCCGCACATCCGCGCGTGCGCCATCTGGACGTAGAAGACCGGATTTTCGTCGGTCCGTGACTTTGCCAGCTCGATGTCGAAGGTGAGGTGGGTGTCGCCGCGGCGCATCAGGAACCAGTAGCGTGCCGCATCGACACCGGTTTCTTCGTAGAGCTCGCGCAGGGTGACGAAGTCGCCTGAGCGCTTCGACATCTTCACCTCTTCGCCGCCGCGCACCACCTTCACCAGCTGCACCAGCGACACCGAGAGCCAGTCGGCAGGAACGCCGAGTGCCGTCAGCGCGCCCTGGACCCGAGGGATGTAGCCGTGATGATCGGCGCCCCAGACATTGATTGCGTGGGTGAATCCGCGCGCCACCTTGTCGAGGTGGTAGGCGATGTCGGGAACGAAGTAGGTGTAGCTGCCGTCCTGCTTGCGGAGGACGCGATCCTTCTCGTCGCCGTACGACGAGGTCCGCAACCAGAGTGCGCCATCCTGTTCGAAGGAGAGCCCCGCCTCGGCCAGGCGCACCAGCAACGCGTCGATCTTGCCGCTCGCGTAGATCGCCTCTTCCGACGACATCACATCAAAGCGCACACCGAAGGTCGCGAGCGTGTCGTCCTGCTCGGCACGCTGCATCACCAGCGCCGCCGCGCGACAGCGTGCTACCCCTTCGGGTGTTGGCAAATCGGCGAACGATGTCCCTTCGGCGGCAAGCAAGGTGGCAGCGGCCTCGACGAGGTACTCGCCGTGATAGCCGCCCTCGGGCACATTCGCCTCACGTCCGACCGCCTGCTGGACCCGGGCCCAGAGCGATTCGGCGAGCCGGGTGATCTGGACGCCGGCATCGTTGATGTAGAACTCGCGGGTGACCTGATGACCGGTCCACTCGAGCAGCGCCGCGATGCCGTCGCCCTGCGCCGCCCCACGGCCATGCCCCACGTGCAGCGGGCCCGTCGGGTTGGCGGAGACGAACTCCACATTCACACGCTGCCCCGCCCCGCTGGCTGAGCGGCCATACGCGCTCCCCTCGGCGAGGATCCGCGCATGGTCGGCTGCCAGTGTGTCGGCGGTGAGCCGGAAGTTGATGAAGCCGGGGCCAGCGATCGAACTCTCCTGCACCGTGGTTGCCGGAGCGTTGAGCTCGGCCAGCACCCGCTCGGCCATCGCGCGCGGATTGCTCCGCTCACGCTTGGCGAGTTGCATCGCGAGGTTGGTAGAGAGGTCACCGTGCGTGGGATCGCGCGGGCGTTCGAGCGTAAACTCGACATCGCCGCCACCGAGTGCCACCGCAATGCGTGACAGCTCGGCCCGAAGCGCCTCGCTCACGAGGCGTCCTTCGGGCTGTTCGCCTTTGGGGCGGGAGTCGCTGTCGCGGGTGCCGCGGGTGCCGCGGGTGCGGTCGTGGCCAGTGCGGTCGTGGCCGGTTCGGACTTGGGTGCGCCGTCGTTGTCCTTCCGCGCGCCCTTGCCGTCCTTGCCGTAGTCGGTGATGTAGAAGCCTGAACCTTTGAAGATCAGCCCCTGACCACCAGAAATCCGCCGCGACGCCTTCGCCCCGCAATCAGGACACTTGGCGACCGGCTTGTCGGACATCTTCTGGACCCGTTCGAACCGGTGCCCGTTGCTACATTCGTACTCGTACGTCGGCATACCCCACCTTGGCGTAACTGAAAGCTGCGCCGAAGTTTAAGACCCCTCGCCTCACCCAGCAAGCAAAGCGGTTGTCACCCCGTCGCCGACTCCAGTTCCTCCAGGACACCGTTGTCCACGCGGTGCCCGCCATCGAAGTGGTGGACCACCGCTGGACACCCGGCCTCGACCAGCCTCGCCGCGTCGGCGTCGATCGCGGCCGGCGCGACCCAGACATCCCGGTCGCCCACGGTGAAGTGCACCGGCGCGCCCCCAACCGAGGCATGCAGCCGTGGAACATCGACGTCGTGCGGGATGGTGCCGCCCCAGCAAACCAGCCGGGCGACCGGCCGGAGCTGCCGCACGACCCAACGGGAACCGGCGGCGACGCCCTGAGAAAAGCCGTGGACCTCGAGCCGCGGAATGCTGCCGACCAGCTCGGCCACGACCCGGTCGAGGTAGGCCTGCTGGTCGACGAGGTCGTGTTCGCGGTCCTCGCGGGTCAGCCAGGACGCGCCGACCCGTCGGTGACCCATTTCCTCGACGTAGAAGCGGGAGAGCCCCTCGGGGGCGATGAGCACCCGCCCCGGGCGTTCGGCCGCACGGAACCAGTGCAGGATCCCCTGCGCGAGCATGCCATAGCCGTGAAGGATCAGCCAGGCCTCGGTGGCCGTCTCAGGATCGCCGGCGATGCCGATCCGCGCGTGACGGTTGACGACCAGGGAGCGATACGCTGGCGGCACCTATCCCCCGAGCGCCTGACGCACGGCAGCTGCGGAACCGAGGCCGGCGCGGAGCCGAATCAGCTCGAGCCGGACGTGTTCAAGCTGCAGTTCCTTCGCCTCACGCTCTCGGGCGGCAGTTGAGGCCGCGTCACCGAGTTCCTGGACGAGGGCGGTAGCGCGCTCACTCGTTGTTCCCCGCTGCGTTCCGGCATCCGCGAGTGCGGCGGCAAACTGGGCTTCGCGACCTCGGCTTGTGACGATCTCACTTTCGAGTGCCGCGAGTCGGGCCTCGATGCCGCGCAAGTCGCGCTTCAGTTCCTTGGGCAACCCGAGCAGGAGCGTCAACGGACCGCCGGGCGTACTCGACATCACTCCGGTGACGGGAGTGGCGACGTCGGAAACCTCGGGCAAGCGCCAGCCGCCAATGCGGAAGAGCAGTCGCCCCAGCGGTCCGCGCCAGAAGATCGATTGCACGTAGGCGAGCGGATTCGCCTTCAGCGGATCAGATCCGAGCAGTGTGATGCCCAGACCGAGTGAGACAGCGGCCGACACCACGATCACCGCACCGGGGGCGCCCACGCGGTACTGCCCCGGTGCTCCAGGCACGGCATAGCGGAGCTGATTCTTGACCAGCCAGAACGCCACTGGTGGCCAGAGGCATGAGATCAGGCCGACGCGAATGCGTTTGGTCCGACGTCGCATCTCGTCACTCGACGCGCGGACCGCATCACGTGCGGCGACGTCCTCGCCGTGAATGGCACCGGCGGCTGCGTACACATCGCGGTAGCGAAATCCCTGCCGCAGCAATCGGCGCACTCGCCCAATCAACTGGACCAGCAGTCCCCAGGCGGCAGCGAGGATCATCAGGAAAGCGATCATCCAATCGTCGCTCCCTCCTTTTTGCCCTCGCCGAACGAGATAGACCGCGCAACCGCCCATGAAGAGGATGGCGAAAAACGACGTCCCCATCCGCTGGAGGAAAACGCGAACCGCCGGAGCGACTTCGGGCGCGCTGCGACGCAAACCATCGAGTGCATTCGCGAGCTCTTCGCCGCTGGCAAAGCGATCAGCCGGGTCCTTGGCAAGACAGCGCTCGACCGCTGCCACCATCTCCGGCGGCAGGTCGGGTCGCAAGGCGCTGAGTGGCGGCGGCGGCTGGGTCAGATGCATCGCCAGCAATCCGGTTGGTGTCGCCGCATCAAATGGGAGCTTGCCCGCCAGGATGTAGAAGGCCACCACACCAAGTGAGTAGAGATCACTCCGCCCATCGACGACGTCGCCTGAGGCCTGTTCGGGACTCATGAACTCGGGAGTTCCGACGACCTCGCCGACTCGGGTCAGTCCTTGTCCCGGTGCCGGCGCAACGCCACTGCGTGCGATACCGAAATCGGTGACGAGTCCCCGACCGGTCGCGCGTTCGATCAGGATGTTGTCGGGCTTGATGTCACGGTGGACAATGCCGCGTCCGTGTGCGTAGGAGAGCGCCCAGGCGACTTCCTGCAGCACGCGCACCGCATCGGGCAACGGCATCGGACCGCCACGACGTACCCGCGCGCCGAGCGTCTCGCCATCAACGTACCCCATGACGAAGGCGAGAAGATTGCCGCGCTCCACCACATCGTGCACCGGCACGATGTTGGGATGTGAGAACGACGCCGCCAGCCGGGTCTCGCGCAGAAATCGCTCGCGCAGATCGGCGTTGGTGGCGAGATCGGGTGGCAGCAGCTTGATCGCGACCGGGCGCTGCAGCCGATTGTCGCGCGCGAGAAAGACCGCCCCCATCCCGCCTCGGCCGAGTTCCCGCTCGAGCGTGTAGGCATCTCCGAGCGCGCGCTGGAGTTCGTCAGTCGGCGCGGTCATCCGCTGTGTCCCCCACGATAGACGCCCCACACACTGCGCAGGGCGTCACTGATTTCGCCGAGCGACGCCCGGACCCGCACCGCCGCGATGATCGACGGCATCATCGAGTCCGCCGTGCCCGCGGTTCGCCGCACTTCCGCGAGTGAGTCGGCAACAGCGCTCGCATCTCGCGAGGCACGAGTGGCAGCCAGGCGGCTGCGCTGCTCCCGTTCGAGCTCCTTGAAGTCGGGCGCCGGAATCACCGGCGGCGGGCTGCCATCGGTGAAACGGTTCACGCCGATCACGCTCAGTTCACCTGACTCCTGAGCCTGCTGCATCGCCCAGGCGCTCTCGGCGATGGCCCGCTGGAAGAACTCCTGCTCGACCGCGGCGGCGGCACCGCCGAGGGCGTCAACCTCTTCAATGAGGGCGCGCGCTTCCGATTCGATCCGGTCGGTGAGGGCTTCGACATAGTAGCTCCCGGCGAGCGGATCGACCGCCCGCGACATCCCGCTCTCGAAGGCGAGCAGCTGCTGGGTCCGCAGTGCGAGGGTCGCCGACGCCTCGGTGGGAAGCGCGAGCGCTTCGTCATAGCCATTGGTGTGGAGCGATTGGGTACCGCCGAGCACGGCCGAGAGCGCCTGCACGGTGACTCGCACCACATTGTTGAGCGGCTGCTGGGCTTGCAGCGTGACGCCGCCGGTCTGGGTATGGAAGCGCAGCCGTGCCGAAGAATCATCGGCGCCAAACCGCTCCCGCATCAGGCGCGCATAGAGACGGCGCGCCGCCCGGAACTTGGCGACTTCCTCGAATAGATCGTTGTGCGCCGCGAAGAAGAAGGAGAGTCGCGGACCGAACGACGCCAACGCCACGCCCGCATCAATGCCGCGACGAACGTATTCCATCGCGTTGGCGAGCGTGAACGCCACCTCCTGCACCGCCGTTGCCCCCGCCTCGCGCATATGGTAGCCGGAGATCGAGATGGGATTGAAGTTCATCCCTTCATCGGACACGAAGCGGAAGATATCGGTGATGAGCCGCAGCGAAGGTGCCGCTGGGAAGACATACGTTCCGCGGGCGATGTACTCCTTGAGGATGTCGTTCTGGATCGTCCCGCTCAGGGCCTTTGCCGGGACACCTTGCTCTTCGCCAACGACGATGTACATGGCAAGCAGGATCGCCGCCGTCGCGTTGATGGTCATTGACGTGCTGACGCGGTCGAGCGGAATTTCGTCGAACAATGCCCGCAAGTCGTCGACCGTGTCGATGGCCACACCGACCCGGCCGACTTCTCCTGCGGCCATCGCGTGATCGGAGTCGTAGCCCATCTGGGTCGGCAGGTCGAACGCCGTCGAGAGTCCGGTCTGGCCCGCGTCGAGGAGGGCACGAAAGCGAAGATTGGTCGCGGTCGCCGTTCCGAACCCGGCGTACTGCCGCATGGTCCACGGCCGTCGGGTGTACATCTCGGCGTAGGGCCCGCGGGTGAACGGGAATTGTCCCGGCTCGCCGAGGTCGCGCACCGGGTCGCCAGTCCAGTCGGCTGGGCGCGGCACCTGGGGCCCATCGACGCGCAGCGGCTTGCTCACTCGCTGCCCTCGACTTCGCGAATCACCTTGGAGACGTACGCGACGTCGTCCTTGCCGCCGATCACGAGTGGAGTTCGCTGATGCAATCCGGTCGGCTCGATATCGAGGATGCGGGTGGCACCATCGGTTGCTGCGCCGCCGGCCATCTCCGCGAGAAATGCCATCGGCGCACACTCGTACAGCAGTCGGAGTTTGCCGTTGGGGTTCTTGGTATCGCCGGGATAGAGGAAGACGCCACCGCCGATCAGGTTGCGATGGAAATCGGCCACCAGTGAGCCGATGTACCTCGAGTTCTTGCCCTTGAGGCGCGCGGGGTCGTCGCCGTGGAATCCGCGCACCGCGCGCTGCACCGCCCGCGACCATCGGCCGAAGTTCGATTCGTTCACGCTGTAGTACTTGCCCGTCGCCGGCGTGGTGATGTTCTCGTGGGAGAGCAGAAACTCCCCGATGGTCGGATCAAGGGTGAAGCCGTGCACGCCGTGACCCGCCGAATAAACCATCATCACGCTCGAGCCATACATCACGTACCCGGCAGCCACGATCCGTGAGCCTGGCTGCAGCACATCTTCCATCCTGCCGGGACCCTCAGTCGTCACCCGGTGGTAGATCGAGAAGATGGTTCCCACAGCGGCGTTGACATCGATGTTGGCGGAGCCATCGAGCGGATCGAAGAGCACCGCGTACTTCCCTGCAGGAACTCCATCAGGAATCGGGATCAGCTCTTCGTCTTCCTCGGAGGCCATGGCACAGACGCGCCCAGTGTGGTTGAGCGCATTCTTCATCGTTTCGTTGGCGAAGATGTCGAGCTTCTGCTGCTCTTCGTCCTGCACGTTGCTGGTGCCGGCGCTGCCGAGAATGTTCACGAGGCCGGCGCGGCGAATCTGGGAGGCGATCACCTTGGCCGCGAGGGCGACGTCATAGAGGAGGTTGGTGAGTTCCCCTGTCGCGTTGGGATGGTCGCGCTCCTGACCGAGGATGAAGCGCTCCAGCGTGGTGACCTTGGTCCGTCCGAGGCGGCGTTCCAGCACGGCGTCTCCTTGGCCCGCGACGGGCCCTGGCTGCAAAGGTGGCCGACGTCCGGCCCCCGTGAACGGTGAACGTGACACCATCGGTGAGGACCGTGGTGGTTCCTTCCTGATCGGTCCGCCACACGCGCGTGCCGGCGTCGGCCAGGCGCGTCAATGTCTCCGGCGCAGGGTGACCATACCGATTTCGACCGACGCTGATGATTCCGACGGCCGGGTGTGTCGTTGCAAGAAACGAGACACTGCTAGCCCAGCGCGACCCGTGATGACCCACCTTGAGCAGGTCGACGCCTGGGAGTGAACCCGCCAGCGCCGACTCCGCCACGAAGCCCGCATCACCCATCAACAACGCCGTGAAATTACCGTAGGACACCGCGAGCACGACCGAATCCTCGTTGAGATCGTCGCCTTGCCGTGGCCAGTGCAGCGGAGGGTGCAGCACGGTGAAGCGCACGCCGTCCACCGACCACTCGGTCCCGCGCCGGGCCGGGTGCCAGCGCACGCCTCGATCGGCCACGGTGGTGAGCCAGCCATCGTAGGCACTGTCGCTGAACGCCTCCCCCGGTTCGATCACGACGCCAACCGGGAGCTCGTCGACCAGGGCCGCCGCACCACCTACGTGATCACGATGCGCATGCGACAGCACCAATGCCTCGATCCGGCCGACCCGCTCCTGCGCCAGCAACGGCAGCAGCACCCGGTGCCCCGCGTCGCGCCCCGCCGGATCGATCGGCCCCGCGTCCACCGCGAACCAATGTCCCCCGGGTGTCCTGATCAGCGCGGCATCGCCCTGGCCGACATCGGCGAAAAGTAACGCCAGCCCGCCACCGAGTGCTGGTGCCCGGGGACCAGTCGGTATCAGCAGGAGCCAGAGTGCG
>JBDSMX010000043.1:0-37266 GCA_039915645.1 Gemmatimonadales bacterium
TCGGCCCCAGATCGTCCCAGGCACCCACTGGATGATACCATTCGTGGTGGCGGCTCGCGGCTGGATGCAGGCGGGCCTTAACGTCGTGGTGATGGTGACGTCCTAGGGGGCGATGACGGTCGTGGCAGCGGACTTCCCGAATGATCCGGAGCTCGTTGCCGCGTGGCGCCGCGGGGACGAGCTTGCGGCCGACCAGCTGGTCCGGCGGCATGCCGCGGCGCTGGGCCGCTATCTCCTGGCCGGTGGAGCTGGCAGCGCAGACGTCGATGACCTGGTCCAGGACACCTTCTTTCGGGCCTTCCGTGGGCTCGAGGGCTGGCGCGGCGAGGGGAGCTTCCGAGGTTGGCTCTTCCGGATCGCCGGCAACCTGCTGAAGGACCGCTTCCGTGCCGCGAAAGGTCGGATCTTTGTGGAAGTCGCAGATCAGGACCTCGCTGACCATGCCGATCCGGAAGGGGAACTCGTGGCGACCGAAGTCGGCCAGCAACTCTCGCGTGGTTTGCAGGGCCTGCCTCGACTCCAGCGGGAGGTCTTCCTCCTCCGGGTCCAGCAAGGGCTCGATTACGCGGAAATCGCGGTGGCGCTGTCGACCACACCAGGGGCCGCCCGAGTGCATTACCATCACGCCGTGAAGCGGTTGAAGGAGCTGCTCACATGACTCAGTGCGACGAGCTGCAGGAACGGATGCCCGAAGTGGCCCACGGCCGTGCGATATGGAGCGCGGTCGACTCGAGCCATCTCGCGGACTGCGATGACTGTGCGACATCCTGGCGCCTCGTTACCGCAGGTGCATCGTTGGGATCGAAGCTCTCGGTGGATTCAGCCGCGATCTCCGAAGCGCTGCGCGCCAGGATTCGGGCCACCGCCGCTCCTCAGCCGCGCCGCCTCCCGTGGCGGAGTGGCCTCGGTCTTCTGGCAGCGGCCGCCAGTGTGGCACTGTTCTTCGGGACCGGAAGACAGCACCCGGTCGGCTCGACCCCGGTCGCAGCGGCCGCGGCGAGTGCTCTCCTCCCCGAACTTGATCAGTTGAGCGAAGGGCAACTCGAGCGGGTACTCTCCGACGTCGATCTTCCCGATGAGTTGGTGTCACCGATGCGATTGCCCCGGCTGGGCGACCTCAATGAAATTCAACTGGAGCTGGTGCTCCGGGACCTGGAGGGAGGGTGATGCGCAAAATCCGTCAATGGGCCCTTGCTGGTGCGCTCGGCGTGTTCCTCGCCACCCCGGCAGCGGCGCAGAAGCCGGGGGGACGGGCGGCACTCCTCCGTGGCAGGATCGAGGAGCAGTTTGCCCGGAGGATGCAGACGGAGCTCGGACTGAGTGACGAGACTGCTGGCCGGATGCAGCGTGTCGTGGTCACCTGGGCGACGCGGCGTCGCGCACTCGAGGAGGATGAGCGCCGTCTTCGCCAATCGTTGAACCTGCAGCTTCGCCCAGGCGTCGCGGCAAACAGCGACAGCGTTGGCGCCTTCGTTGACGAGCTGACCGCGAATCGAGTGGCGTACGCGCAGAGTTTTCGGGACGAGATGCGGGATCTGACCCCGATTCTCACGCCGGTACAGCGCGGGCAATTCCAGTTGCTGCGCGATCGGCTCCTCCTCCGGATGCAGGAAGTCCAGCAACAGCAACAGCGGCCGGTCGCGCCGTAACAGTTCACCCTTGCCCGCACGGCCGGTGCCAACGATTCTTCGGGGCGAGCCCGAGTGGCGGAATGGCAGACGCAGCGGACTCAAAATCCGCAGACTTCACGGTCATGTGGGTTCGACTCCCACCTTGGGCATTCGTTGTTCCCACCGAGTAACTGTCCTGGTATCCCCGAAGGGGGCTGTATCCCCGACGCAGTCGTCGTGCCTTCCAGCGGGCCCGTCACCACCTCACCGAGGCGGCTGACAATCTTCGTCGCCATCGCCCTTCTGGTGTCCCTCGGGAACCTGTATGGCTGGTCGTCGAACAATCCACTCCTCCTCTCGCTCTTCCCGACCTTCCCCGCGATGGCGCCGTTCACGGCCGAGCTGATCCTGCTGGCGGCCATCGGCCTGCTGCTGGGGCAGCGGGGCATGTCGCGCATCGGTAGCGTCGTCCTGCTCGTGGGCCTGACAGCCGCGGCAGCCTTTCTGGTCCCGTCGCTCGCGAGTGTGACCCGGTTGCACCCGTTCGACTCGGCGAGAGTTGTGGCATTGACCGGCGACCCCTCGAAGGCGCTGGTGATAGCGGCGGCGATGGGCGCACTCGGGCTCGCGATGATCCTGCTCGCGCGCGATGCGGCAAGCGTGCGTTCGCTCACCGTCGGCGGCATGCTGGCGGCCTCGGTCGCCTCGGGTGCCTGGACCGTACTCGTCAGCTATACGGTCGGCATCATCGAGGCGGGCGGGACCCTCTGGTCCGCACGCTTGTCAGTGGTCGCGACAGTGGCAGTCCTCTTCCTCGGACTCGCGCTGCTGGAGCGGACCTGGCGAGCGGTCCACGGTGAAGTGCGGCACAACCTCGTTCGGTGGTGGCTGCTCGCGGCGTGGTCGGTTGCCCTCGCGTACGTGTTGCACCTGATCGGGTCGGTTGTGGCCCGGCCGGATGAGGTCGGCGTCTGGCCGGCGACGATGGCGTTGCTCGCCGTGACCGGTGCGACACTGATCGCGGTGATCGGTCTCGGGGTCGAGCGTGCGCGTAGTGCCCGGCAGGAGCTCGAATCGGCGAACGCCGTCCTCCGGCAGCGTGAGGCTCAACTCGCGAGGAGCACGGAACTCCTCCATGCCGCCCTCGACGGCAGTCTGGACTCGTTCTACCTCCTGGAAGCCGTGCGTCATCCGGACGGGTCGCTGCAGGATCTTCGCTTCCTGGATCTGAACATCCGGGCCGCGGATTTCCTGCTGCGCGCGCCCGGCGATTTGCTGGGAACCTCACTCTGCGAAGAGTTCCCGGTCTACCGGACCGGGGAATTTCTGTCGACCTATGAATCGGTCATCCAGAGCGGGATTCCGCTGGAGACCGACTTCAAGATCGTTTCGACCGTGGCCGGGGTACCAACCCAGTTCCTCAAGCAGCAGATCGTGAAAGTCGGCGACGGAGTGGCGATCACTTCGCGCGACGTCACCGCCGCGCGGCAACTCGAAGAGCAGTTCCGTCACGCGCAGAAGATGGATGCCGTCGGTCGCGTCGCGAGCGGGGTGGCCCACGACTTCAACAACTTGCTGACGGTGATCAACGGGATC
This sequence comes from Gemmatimonadales bacterium, assembly GCA_039915645.1. GTDB lineage: Bacteria > Gemmatimonadota > Gemmatimonadetes > Gemmatimonadales > GWC2-71-9 > Palsa-1233. The sequence goes on from JBDSMX010000043.1 coordinate 3,207, forward strand.
ACCGTGATGATGATCGATGACCGTGACCTCGCGCTGCACCATCGGGCCGACATGTTCGAGATCCTCGGGTCGGTCACGCGGGGCACCGACCTGACGAAGCGACTCCTCGCCTTCTCGCGCCGGCAACCGGTCGCGCCGTCGACGATCGCCTTGCCGGATCTGGTCGGTGAGATTGTGGCCCTGACTCGGCGCGTCCTGCCACAGGGGATCTGGCTCGATGCTGTGCAAGGACCGGCGTCGCCCTGCGTGCACGTCGACAAGCTGCTGCTGGAGCAGGCGCTCATGAACCTGATCCTCAATGCGCGCGATGCCATGGGCGACCGCGGCACCTTGTCGGTCTTCACCGAACAGGTCTCGCTCGCTGCGCCGCGTCACTATGGCCAGGCCAGCATTCCCGTTGGCGAATGGGGCCGAGTCACGATTCGTGACACTGGCAGCGGCATGACCCCGCACGTACTGGAGCATCTCTTCGAGCCCTTCTTCACCACGAAGCCCGCTGGAAAGGGAACCGGGCTTGGTCTGTCGACGTCGTTCGGCATCGTCCGACAGGCCAACGGACACCTCGTGGTTGCCGACACCGGTTCTGCCGGCACCACCATACATGTCTACCTGCCTTCGGTGTTGAGTGAGCCCGTCGTGGAGCGCGCCCAGGGTCTCGGTCCACGAAACGCGAGCGGGTATGAGCGGATCCTCGTCGTCGATGACGACCCGGCAGTGCGCTCGGTAGTACGACGGATGCTTCTACGGGCAGGCTACGACGTGGCGTCCGTGGAATCGGGTGAAGAGGCCGAACGTGCGATTCGTGGCGAATCGCCGTTTGCACTGCTGGTGACCGACATGGTGATGCCCGGGATCGGCGGTGGCGAGCTCGCACGGCGAGCGCTCGCGCTCCAGCCGGACCTCCGGGTGCTCTACATCTCCGGGTATACCGATGACGAGGTCGTCCGGGACGCGCAGATGGAATCGGGTCGTGCCTTCGTCGCCAAGCCGTTCACGGCCGAGGAATTTCTTGGCCGGGTACGCGACCTCCTCGACGGCGCGGTGACGACCGGCGTCTGAGGCCCCGCTATATTTGGCCGGTCGTGGTCTCGGGCATTTCCCGGCGACCGCCAGGACTGGCATCTCACCTCCCGGACCCCAATGGCACTCACCGTTGCGCACCGAGTGGCGGATCTCGCCGCGATCGATACACCGCTTCTGATGGTCACCGTCGCCAAGGGTCCCTTGCCCGCGTCGCTTGCGGCGCTCGACGCCCGCACGAGCGGGGCACTCTCGCGCTGCTGGGCTGCCGGCGACTTCACCGGTGCACGCGACGAGACGGCGCTCCTCTATCCTGCCGACGCCGGAATTGCGCGCGTACTCCTCATCGGGATGGGTGATTCAACCCAGCTCGCGGCAGGCTCCCTTCGCCGCGCGGCGATGCTTGCCGGAAAGCGGGCCCGGATGATGGGTGCACCAACGGCGGTGCTCGCGCTGCCGGCCGGGGTCGCCGATGCGATCCCGGCGGATGTCGCGGGCCAGTCACTCGCCGAAGGGCTCCCGTTTGGCGCCTGGCACTATCCGCACCTGAAGCGTCCGCCCGAATCACCAAAGCCGGACTTCACGCACTGCGACATTGTCACTGTGTCCGACGATGCCGAGTTCGCTGCGGGCGTGGCGCGGGGCAGTGCCATCGCTGCGGGCCAGACACTCACGCGCGAGTTGCAGATCGCCCCGGGGAACACCTGCACACCGGAGTATCTCGCGGAGCAGGCCGAGGCACTCGCCAAGCGACACGGCTTCGCGATCACGGTGCTCGACCGCGAGGCGATCGTCAAGGAAGGAATGCACGCACTGCTGGCGGTCGCCAAAGGGAGTGTCCTCGAGCCACGCTTCATCGTGCTCGAGTACAAGGGGAGTGCTGCAGCGCCCGTGGTCCTGATCGGCAAGGGAATCACCTTCGACACGGGCGGCATCTCCATCAAGCCGGCCCCGTCGATGGAAGAAATGAAGTACGACATGTCCGGCGCGGCGGCAGTGCTCGGCACCTTCGAGACGCTGGGACAGCTGCGTCCCGACCTGCACGTGATTGGTCTGGTGCCGACCTGCGAGAACATGCCGTCCGGGTCAGCGTATCGTCCCGGCGATGTGGTCGGCTCGCATTTCGGCAAGACCATCGAAGTCCTCAACACCGATGCCGAGGGACGGTTGATCCTCGCGGACGCGCTTTCGTGGGCGCGTCGCTACTCGCCAGCCGCCGTGGTCGATTGCGCGACGCTCACCGGCGCCATCGTGATCGGCCTGGGGCACTCGGCGACCGGCGTGATGGGCACCGATCCTGCGCTGGTGTCGCAGCTGCTCGCGGCAGGGGAACGGGCGGGGGAGCGTGCCTGGGAATTGCCGCTCTGGGATGAGTACAAGGAACACATCAAGTCCGATATTGCCGACATGAAGAACACCGGGGGGCGTCCGGCCGGGAGCATCACGGCCGCGCTCTTCCTCAAGGAGTTTGTCGAAGGGTTCCCGTGGGCCCATCTCGATATCGCAGGCACGGCGTATACCGAGCGCGAGTTGGCGACGCAGGTGCGCGGACCGACCGGTGTGCTGGTGCGACTCTTCACCGAATTCCTTCTCGCGCGTCGTTGATCACTGTGGCACGTGGCGTCGGTCGCCTGCTGCTGGCTGCTCTGTTGCTCTTCGGCGCGACTGCGCGCGCGCGTGGCCAGGTGCCGGTCGTCCCGCCGCGGGATTCGTTGAGTGATTCGCTGAAGACGCACGCCGACACGCTCTCGGACACCGATCGACTGCTCGCGGAGTCACTCAAGCAGCGGGTACAGCTGCAGCCGCTCCCGATCGTCGGAACAGGAGCGCTCCTGCCCGGGGGCTCACGCAAGGTGTTCACGCGTGATTCCATCGATTGGGCACCGGCCCAGACCGTGAGTGACCTGCTGGCGCAGGTACCCGGAGTGTTCGTGCAGCGCGGCGGTTGGCTCGGCCGGGCGGAGTTGCCCAACTATCAGGGGCGTGGTGCCGCCTCGATCGAGTATCTGCTCGATGGCCTCCCATACATCGCCATCGGACCGGACTCCGCGGCAGTCGATCCCTCCATGATCGCGCTCTCCGTGATCGATCGCGTCGAGGTCGAGCGCGGGCCGGGATTTCTCCGCGTCTCCCTCTTCACCCGGCGTCACGATCGCGAAGCGCCACGCACACGCATCGGGATCGCCGCGGGTGATCGGGGCATCGCGCGCTACCTCGGCGAGTATGCGCGCCGCTATTCCAACGGATTGGGGCTCAGTCTCGCGGCCGACTATTTCGGTGTCAACTCGCCCAATGGTGGTAGCGGTGAAGCCAATGCGACCAACGTCTGGGCCCAGTTCGGCTGGGTCCCGTCGCCGAAGATCGGATTCCAGATGCAGGCGATGATCCAGGCCGTCGATCGTGGTGCGCTCCTCGCCGGCGGCACCGAGAGCGCCCCGGGTGATACCATTTCGCCGTTCGTGAAGGGCACCCGCTCTGATCTCCAATTGCGCGGGTCGTGGCAGCAGCGGCAGGACGGGCTTGGTCCGCGCGTCGATCTCTTCGCAGGTCGCACCCGGTGGAGCAGCGATTCGATCAATCAGGACGTCGGGCACTTCGGCGGGACCGCCGCGTATCGGCAGCCGGCGTGGTCGGCTCAGCTGGACCTCTGGCACCGGACCGAGTGGACTCCGCTCGACGCCCGGCTCGCACTGGGCTGGGCCCCCGTCTCTCGCCTCAGCGCCTCAATCACAGCCGTCAACCAGCGACACGACGGCGATCGCTCGAGTCGATGGCTGGAAGGGCGTGCCGGTTTCCAGCTCCCGGTAGGTGTCACCATCGCCGGGGTGGCAAGGAAAGGGCATCGCGTCGAAGCGCCGGCCCTCGCCTCCTCGACCGAGCAGAGCTTCACCGATTTCGAGGGGAGCGCGGCAGTGGCCTGGCGGAGTCTCGGGCTCGAAGCGGGCTACAGTCGCAATGATGGCTGGTCGCCGGTGGCGTTCCGTCAGTTCCTCCTGGTACCGGGCATCGGCCCGCTCCCACGGACCGAGTGGGTCACCCTCCAGGCCAGGCTGGTACCGCTGAGCTGGTTCACCCTCGAGAGCCACTTCGAGCACCCACTCAAAGGGGTCCTCCCCGAAGGCCAGCCGCCGAAGCACGCCTACACCACGGCGACGATTCGGTCGCGGTTCCTCAGGAATTTCCCGAGCGGGATCTTCGGCCTGAAGGTGCAGGGGGTGGTCGAGAGCTGGAGTCCGGGGCTGATCGGGCGGGATGCCGGGGGGACCCCGCTGGCGTTCCCCGGGGCGTCGTTTGTCCGTGGCCTGCTCCAGTTCCAGATCGGACCGTTTTTCGCCTACTATGACCGGGTCAACTTCCGGTCCACCAAGGCTGGGTACGTACCCGGATATCCCTATCTGGGGCTTGGCAGCACCTTCGGCGTCCGGTGGGAGTTCGCCAACTGAACCTTCGGGTCCCCCGGAACCCCGAATGCGGCTATCTTCCCTAGCTATCCTCCGACCGGAGTCAGCTGTTTGGCGTTGAGCATGACCGGATTCGGCGGGGCAGACGGGGAAGTCGGAGGGCGGCGCGCGCGGGCCGAGATCCGGACGGTGAATCACCGCTGGTTCAACCTCTCCGCTCGCTTGCCGATGGAGCTCGGCGCGCTGGAGACTGAACTCCGCGAGGCGTTGCGCCGCGACTTCGACCGCGGACACGTCACGGTCAGCGTCCGCTGGAGTGACGATGCCGCCAGCGGACTTGGCATCGATTGGGTCAGGGCAGAGGCGGTCGTCGACGCGCTGCGTCAGGTTCGCGACCGGTTCGCGCTCGCTGGCGATGTGACGGTGGAAATGGTGGCCCGGCAGGCTGACCTCTTCGGTACCCGTCGGGACGAACCGATGGCCGCAGTCGGATGGGCTGCTCTGGCGCCCCTGATGGCTGCGGCCACCGCCGAGTGCCTCGAGGCGCGTCGTCGTGAGGGCGCAGCGCTGGTGGCCGAGATCGGCTCGCGTGTGGCCGCGTTGCACGCGGGTGCGCAACGGATCGCGCAGCTCGCGCCGGGTCGACTGGTACGGGAGCGCGAACGCCTTCGGGCCCAGTTGGCCAGCTTGCTCGAAGGGCGGACGATCGATGAGGGCCGCGTGGCGCAGGAGCTGGTGTTGACTGCCGACCGGCTCGACATCACCGAGGAGCTGGTGCGGTTCGCCGCCCACCTCGAGGCCGCGCGGGGGTTGCTGGCGAGCGAGAAGCCGGTCGGGAAAGCACTCGGTTTTCTGGCGCAGGAGCTCGGCCGCGAAGTCAACACGATGGGATCGAAGGCGAATGACCCCGCCATCGCCCATGAAGTCGTCGCGATGAAGGGTGAGCTCGAGAAGGTGCGCGAGCAGCTGGAGAATCTCGAGTGACGCCGCTCCTCGTGGTGATCTCGTCTCCGTCGGGTGGCGGCAAGTCGACGATTGCGCGTCGAGTGCTCGCCGAGCGGGATGACGTCGGGTATTCGATTTCGGCGACGACCCGAGCCGCAAGAGTCGGGGAAGTGCACGAGCGGGAGTATCATTTTCTCGGGCACGAGGAATTCGAACGGCGGGTGCAGGCGGGCGAGTTCCTGGAGCACGCCGTGTACAACGGCCACCGCTACGGGACGCTCGTCAGCGAGCTCCGTCGGGTGATGCAGGGCGGGCAGCACGTGTTGCTCGACATCGAAGTGGTTGGCGCTCGGCTCGTTCGTGAGCGCTTCCCCGATGCGGTGCTGATCTTCGTGGTCCCGCCGAGCGGCATGGCACTGGCTGCGAGACTGCGCGCTCGCGGGACCGAAGGGAAGCAGGACGTTGCCGGACGACTCGAGCAGGCGCTCGAAGAGCTGGCGGCGGCAGTGGAATACGATTTTGTCGTCGTCAATGACGACCTGGATGAGGCGGTGCGCGCCGTGCACGCCATCCTGGAAGCAGAAGCACGGCGCACCAGCCGGCAGCGGGATGTCACCGTGCTGCTTGACCGGCTCCGAACCGAAGTCGCCGCCGAACTCGACCGTACGAGTGGCGATCACTGATCGCAGGAGAATGGAATGGAAATCTTTACCCCTCAGGAAGTTGCTGCCCAAACCGGCTCGAAGTATCGCGGCGTGCTGGTGGCGGCGAAGTTCGCCCGCTACCTGAACGAGTTTCCGCGCGAAGCGGTTGCCAACTGGGAACGCGTCGAAGGGGTCAAGAAGCTGACCACCCTTTCGCTGCAGAAGCTCACCACCGGTGAGTTGACGTTCCGCGAACTCCGTCGGCGCCGCACCGAGGCCTGAGATGTGGCGGGGCCGCCATGTCGTCCTCGGGGTAACCGGGGGGATCGCGGCCTACAAGAGCGTGCTGGTGGCTCGCGAGCTGTCGGCGCGCGGTGCGCTCGTGGACGTCATCCTCTCGCGCGGCGCGACCGAATTCGTCGGCCGTGCGACATTCGAAGCGGTCACTCGGCGCCCCGTGCGCTCCTCGTTGTGGGAGCGTGACGGGGCGCTCGATCATGTGACCCTCGGGCAGCACGCCGACCTGATCATTGTGGCGCCGGCCACCGCGCATCTCATCGCGCGGGCCGCCGCCGGTATGGCGGACGATCTCCTCACTGCACTGCTCCTTGCCACAACGCGACCAGTGCTGCTGGCGCCGGCGATGAACGACGACATGTTCGCGGCCGATCCGACCGCTGCGAACGTCGCGGCACTCGTCGCGCGTGGCTGGCGAATCGTCGGCCCGGCTATCGGTGCGCTGGCAGAGGGTCCCTCCGATCGGCCCGGGCGCATGGTCGAACCCGCGGAGATCGTGGCGCACGCGGAACGGACTCTCTACGGCGACGGACCACTCGCCGGTCGTCGGGTGCTGATCACCGCCGGCCCGACCCGCGAACCGCTCGACCCGGTGCGCGTGCTGACCAATCGCTCGAGTGGCAAGATGGGGTTCCGCCTCGCCGAAGCGGCCTGGCGGCGCGGCGCCAACGTGATGCTGATCTCGGGCCCGTCGAACGAAGCCACCCCGGTGGGTGTCACTCGTCAGCACGTCGACACCACTGCGGAAATGGCGGCGGCCGTAAAGGCGCAACTGCGGACCAGCGACGTGCTCGTGATGGCGGCGGCCCCTGCCGATTACCGCCCCGTGAGCGCGCGAGACACCAAGTTGCCGCGATCGAGCGGCGGCTTCACCCTCGCCCTTGAAGCAACCGACGACATCCTCCTTGGCACCATGGCCGAGCGCCATGCTGGGCTCACCGTCGTCGGTTTCGCGCTTGAGACCGGTGCCGCGATCGAGAAGGGTCGAGCCAAGCTCCAGCGGAAGCAGCTCGACATGATCGTCGTCAACGACGCGCTGGAGCCAGGCGCAGGGTTCGACGTCGACACCAATGCGGTCACGATTCTTGATTGCCTGGGCGGCGAACTGCGGGTGCCGTTGAGCAGCAAGTCGGCCGTGGCCGACGCCATCCTCGACGCGATCGAGGCATATCGTGCCTGATCCGCTGCGCCGCTACCTCGCCGCGCAGCGTGATCTGGGTGGTGATGAAATCCTGTTCGATGTGCCCGTCACGCTCCCAGCGCCTGCGGCAGCCGTTCCGCGAGCCCGCGTTGCCGCCGCGACGAATGCGCGACCCGCGGCCAGCAGCCCATCGGCCGCTGCTTCTGCTCCTGCGGCTGTGGCCGCAACAATTCGTCAGCGAGTGTCCCCGGTGATCAGCGACGAGAATGCCCTCGGGTGGCGAAAGGGCGCCCCGCCAATCCCTGGGCCGGGACTGATCGTCACTTCGCCAGAATCGGGTGGGTGGAAGACGCTTGCCGAAGTTGCCGATGTCGTGAGCAGTTGCACGCAGTGTCCCCTCTGCACCAATCGGACAAAGACTGTGCCCGGCGAGGGGAACCCCGATGCACGCCTGATGCTGATTGGCGAAGGGCCGGGGGAGACCGAGGACCTGACCGGTCGGCCGTTCGTGGGTCGAGCCGGCGAGTTGCTCGACAAGATTCTCGAGAGCATCGAGGCACCGCGCGCGACGGTCTTCATCGCCAACGTGGTGAAGTGCCGGCCTCCTCGCAATCGTGCGCCGTTGCCTGATGAGCGGGCTGCATGCCTGCCGTACCTGCATCGACAGATCGCGCTGGTGAAGCCGAAGGTGCTGCTCGCCCTTGGCAGCACCGCCGCCGAGGCGATGCTCGGCGTCAAGAAGCCGCTCGGCGAAGTTCGACTCAAGGTGCATGAGTGGAACGGCATTCCGCTGATCGTCACGTACCACCCCGCGGCTCTGCTGCGGAATCCGAATTGGAAGAGGCCCGCCTGGGATGACGTTCGCATTGCGCGACAGCTCCTCGACATCGATGACTGATCCGTTCCAGGGCCGCTCCGTCCCCTGGAGTCAGGAGGCCGAACAGGCCGTGCTCGGGGCGATGATCATCGACGGGGACGCCGCGTTGCGCGGCGCCGAACTGATCGACGACACGATGTTCTACAAGGAGGGCCACCGTCGCCTCTTCCGGGCCCTGCGCGGCCTGGTCGAGAGCCGGATGGTGGTCGACTATGTCACCCTGCGCGACGAGCTGACGCGACGCGGCGACCTCGAGATGGCCGGCGGCGACAGCTATCTCGACGAGCTGGTGAACTCGGTGCCGACGGCGGCGAACATCGAGTTCCACGCCAAGATCATGAAGGAGAAGTCGATCCAGCGGCGGCTGATCGAGGCGGCCACGCAGATCATCACCGAGACCTACGACGGCAAGAACACCGCGAGTGAACTGCTCGACGCCGCCGAAGGGAAAATCTTCACCATTGCGCAGCAGCGGCGGGATGCCGGGTTCACCCGGATCAAGGAGATGCTCTGGCCGGCGATGGAGCGCATCGAAACGCTCCAGCGCAGCGGAACTTCGATCACCGGCGTGCCCAGCGGCTTCGCCCATCTTGATGAGATGACGACCGGCTTTCAGAACTCCGAACTGATCATCGTGGCCGCGCGCCCGTCGATGGGTAAGACCGCGTTCTGTCTGAACCTCGCGACCCACGCCGCCACCGAAGGTTTCGGCGTCGCGATCTTCTCGCTGGAAATGAGCAAGGACTCGCTGGTGCAGCGCATGCTGTGCGCCGAGGCGCGGGTGGACTCGCAGGGTGTCCGGCGCGGCACGCTCAAGGATGCCGACTTCACCCGGCTCGCCCGGGCGGCCGGCCACCTGCAGACCTGTCCGGTCTGGATCGACGACACCCCGGCCCTCACGCTCCTCGAGATGCGTTCGAAGGCGCGCCGGCTCAAGGCCGACAATGATCTCCGGATGGTCGTCGTCGACTACCTGCAGCTGATGCGCTCGCCCGAGTACTCGGAGAATCGGGTGCAGGAGATTTCCGACATCTCGCGCTCGCTCAAGCAGCTGGCCCGTGAGCTGGAGGTACCGGTCGTCGCCTTGTCGCAGCTGTCGCGTGCCTCAGAAACGCGCGGTGGCGATCGGCTGCCGCTGCTCTCCGACCTCCGCGACTCCGGCGCGATCGAGCAGGACGCCGACGTGGTGATCTTCATCCATCGTCCCGAGATGTACAAGGACATGCGTGACAAGGCGGAAGAGAAGGGCGAGTCCCTTGATGGCAAGTCGACCATCATCGTGGCCAAGCATCGAAACGGCCCGACCGGGGATTTCGACCTCTACTTCCACAAGCACTTCACGCGCTTCGACAACCTGAGCGAGCGCGAGGGATAGCGTGGCAAAGCCGAAGTCGATCTGGCGCTGCGTCGAATGCGGGCACGACCACCCCAAGTGGGTTGGTCGCTGCGAAGCGTGCGGCGCCTGGAATTCGGTCGGCGAGGAGCCACTGGTCGCAGCGCCGTCCCGCGGTGCCGGGAGTGTGGCGATCGGCGCACCGGTGGTCCGCTTGCGGGATGTCACCGGCGTCCGGCTCGAGCGCTGGAGCACCGGCCTTCCTGAGCTCGACTATGTGCTCGGTGGGGGAATCGTGCCGGGCTCGATGACGCTCATCGGTGGCGAGCCCGGTATCGGCAAGTCGACGCTCCTGCTGCAGGCCGCCGGTCTGCTTGAACAGGCCGGGCACACGGTGCTCTACGCCAGCGGCGAGGAATCGGCCGAACAGTTGCGGCTTCGCGCCGATCGCCTCGGCGATGCGGCTGGCGGGGTACAGGTGGTGGGGGAGACGCGACTCGAATCCGTGCTGCACGCGGCGCGCATGGTCAACGCCTCGGTTCTCGTTCTCGATTCGATCCAGACGGTGTTCACCGATGCGCTCGAGAGCGCGCCTGGCAATGTGGGGCAGGTCCGTGAGTGCGCCGGGCTGTTGATGCGCTTCGCGAAGGAGAGCGGGACTGCCGTTGTCGTGGTTGGCCACGTGACCAAGGGCGGCAGCATCGCCGGTCCCAAGACGCTCGAACATATCGTCGACACGGTGTTGTACTTCGAGGGCGAGGCATCGCTCGATTACCGGCTCCTTCGCGCCACCAAGAACCGATTTGGCGCAGTCGACGAACTCGGCGTCTTCGAAATGACGGCGCGGGGGCTCGTCGCGGTCGCGAATCCCTCTGCTGTGTTCCTCGCGGCGCGCGCCAGTGGTACCTCCGGCAGCGCCGTGACCGCGCTGATGGAAGGAACCCGTCCGGTACTCGTCGAAGTCCAGGCGCTCGCGGCGCCATCCGGCTACGGCACCCCGCAGCGTGTTGCGACAGGACTCGACCAGAAGCGTCTCGCCGTCATCCTTGCCGTGCTGGAGCGCAGGGCGGGCGCTTCGTTCGCCGCGCTCGATGTCTTTGTGCAGGTCACCGCGGGCGTGCGACTCAGCGAGCCGGGCGCGGACCTCGCCGTCGCCGCGGCACTGCTCTCTTCAATGCACGACCGCCCCACGCCGGCCAACGCGCTCTACCTCGGCGAGGTCGGCCTCGGCGGAGAAATCCGTCCCATCGGTGGCCTCGACCGTCGCCTCGCCGAAGCGGCACGCCTCGGCTTCAATGAGGCGTGGGGATCAGACCGATCCACCGCGAAGGTCGCCGGCATCCGCCACCGTGGACTCGCGCACGTCGACCAACTGGTGCGCGCCCTTGCCGCGTGATGTCGGGGTCATCATCGTGGCGGCGGGGCGGGGCGCCCGCTTCGGGCATGAGTTGCCCAAGCAGTATTTCCCGCTCCTCGGCATCCCGGTCCTGTTGCACGCGCTCCGGCCATTCACTTCGCATCCCGATGTCGCACAGGTTGTAGTGGTGTTGCCCACTGAAGATGCTGCGGCACCGCCGGCGTGGCTCGCGCCACTGCTCGGCAATTCGCTCTCTGCCGTGGCGGGTGGGGCAGAACGTGGTGACTCCGTGATGGCTGGCCTCGCAGCGCTGCAGCCCGAGTGCACCGTCGTCCTGGTGCACGACGGTGCCCGTCCCTTCCCGCCGCGCGACACCATCGATGCCGGGATCGCTGCGGCCCGCGCGGGACATAGCGCAGTGCCCGCACTCCCTGTGGGCGACACCATCAAACGCGCCGACAAGTATGGCCGCGTACTGGGAACGGTTCCGCGCGAGGGGCTCTGGCGCGTGCAGACGCCGCAGTGCTTCCCTCGCGATACCCTGATCCGGGCTCATGAGGCGGCGCAGCGCGAGGGAATCACCGGCACCGATGATGCCTGCCTCGTCGAGCGACTCGGAGAAGTGGTCGAGTTGCTCCCGGGGAGTTCACGCAATCTCAAGATCACGACTGCCGATGACGCCGCGCTCGCCACCTGGTATGCGGAGCACCCGTGATCCTGCCATTCCAGTCCGACAGCGACGTCACCGCCGCGATTCCGCAGGTCGAGCGCCATCTCTCCACGGGTGGCGTTCTCGCCTATCCCACCGAGACCGTGTACGGCCTCGGCAGCGCCGCAACCGACACCGGTCTTGACCGACTCGCCGCGATGAAGGGACGTCCGCCCCGCAAGCCCTTCCTCCTGCTCGTGAGCAGCACGGCGATGGTGGAGCAGATCGGGCTCTCGCTCAATCAGTCGGCGCGAGTACTCGCTGCGGAATTCTGGCCGGGTCCGTTGACTCTGGTGCTGCCCGGCGGTGAGGGTCGACTTCCGGATCGTCTCCGCGGCGCCGAGGGTGGCATTGCGGTGCGCTGGACTTCGCATCGTGCCATTGCTCGCCTGGTGACCGCGATGAATCGGCCGCTGACCTCGACTTCCGCGAACCTGCCCGGCGGGCCGCCTGCGCCCGGCTCGGAGCGGATCGTCGAACTCTTCCCGGAAGCAGTCGCCAACGGGACACTCCTCGTGCTCGATGGCGGAGTGCTCGGCAACGTCCCGCCGTCGACGCTGGTCGACTGCACTGGCCCGCTCCCGCGACTGGTACGCGAGGGCGCAATTCCGCGGAGCGAGTTGCGGCGCCGCGCGGGGTCGATGGCGCCATGAGTCTCCCGGTCCGGAGCGTGCTCGGGGTCTGCAGCGGCAACACCTGTCGCTCGCCCCTCGCGGCGGTCATTCTCGCGGCGCGCCTCGCCGAGGCGCCGGCGTTGCGCGACGTGCTGGTGTCATCGGCAGGCACCGGTGCGCGGAGCGGGGAGCCCGCCTCGGAGGGGAGCTACCTGGTTGCCCTCGAGCGTGGGCTCGACCTTTCGGCACACCGGTCACGGATGCTGACTCGAGAGCTCGTGGCAGGTGCCGACCTGATCCTCACGATGGGTGCCTCTCATCTGCGACAGGTGACCGACCTCGGCGGAGCCGATCGGGCCCACCTGCTGACTGAGTGGGCCGGCGAATCGGCAGAGGATGTTGACGATCCGTACGGGCAGGCGGTGGAGGTGTACCGCGAGACGGCGGAACAACTCGATCAATTGATGGCCCAGGTTGTAGCGCGCCTTCAGCGGGAGCGCGACGCGTGAGGGCGAGTGCGCGCACGCGTCTCTTTGCCGTCCTCGGCGATCCGGTCGCGCATTCGCTCTCTCCCAGATTTCAGAATGCCGCGTTCCTGGCTGCCGGGATCGATGCGCAGTACGTCGCGCTTCGGGTCGAGTCCGCGGCACTCGCTGCGGTGATCCACACCATCGTCGCGAGTGGTGGTGGCGGCAACATCACCATTCCCTTCAAGGAAGATGCGGCCCGGCTCGACGCTCTCCTTGCGCCACGAGTGAAGGCACTCGGCGCGGCCAATCTCTTCGGCGGTGATGCCGCGAAGAACGTGATGTTGGGGAATACCGATGTTGATGGAGTGCTCGCTGCCATCGACACCCTCGAAATCCCCGCGTCGGCCTGGCTCGTGCTCGGGACTGGAGGCAGTGCGCGCGCGGTCGCAGGCGCGGCACACGAACGCGGTGTCGCACTCGCGGTGCGTTCACGCGACGCGGCGCGCGCCAACGTGTTCGCGAATTGGGCCGCTTCCCTCGGCGTGACGATCGTGCCCGAGACCGAATGCGCGATCGCCATTAACGCGACACCGCTGGGGCTTACGCCTGCCGATGCATTGCCGCTGGCGCCGGGATCGCTCCCGATGCTTCGTGGTGTTGTTGATCTGACGTACCGGAAAAGCGGTGAGAGCGTCTGGGCCATGATGTGTCGTGCCGCCGGTATGCGAGCGACCGACGGCCGCGAGGTCTTGCTGGCGCAGGGAGCAGCGTCGTGGGCTCTTTGGTTTCCCGGCATTGAGCCGCCCATTGAGGTGATGCGCGCGGCGCTCGATGGTCACCTGGGCTGACGCGGCCCTCGCGGCCGAGCGGTGGGTGCTTCCAGGCGAGTGCATGGCCTGCCGACAGCCCCTCACCACCCACGACGATGGGCTGGTGTGCCGGCTCTGTCAGGCACGCTGGCGAGCGATTCCCGACCCACGCTGCGACACCTGCGGCGAACCGCTCCAGGCCGGGCTCGGCTGTCGGCTCTGCGTCGACTGGCCCGCAGGGTGCGGCCCCGTCAGAAGCGCGGTCCGCCTCGATCCGGCAGCGCGTGCGCTGGTCCACAAGTTCAAGTACGATGGCTGGTGGCGGCTCGCGGATTCATTTGCTCGCCGAATGGTTCCGCTGCTGGCCGACGTAGGCGACGTCGACCTGGTACCGGTCCCGCTGGCGGCTCGGCGGCGGCAACAGCGCGGCTACAACCAGGCCGAGATGCTTGCGGAGGCACTGTCCCGCCTGACCGGCCTCCCCGCGCGCACCGACCGCCTGTACCGCAGCAGGGAAACTCCGACGCAGACCCGGCTGACGCCCGAGGCGCGCCTCGCCAACCTTGCCGAGGCGTTTGTGGCCGCGCCGAGCGATCGGTCCGCCTGGCTGGTCGACGATGTATTCACGACCGGGGCCACATTAACTTCGGCATCGCGGGCCCTGCTCGACGCCGGCGCGCCCCAGGTCGGGGCTGTGACATTTGCCCGGGCAGAACCGTCATTGACCGACGCAGCATCTCGACTGGCACCTTTCACTCTCCCGAACGGGGATGAGGAGCACGAATGAGCAAGATTCGCGTGGGGATCAACGGCTTCGGCCGGATCGGCCGTAATGTGGTTCGCGCGGCGATGGCGGCTGGCCGGAACGATATCGATTTCGTCGCCGTGAATGACCTGACCGACACCGCAACCCTGGCCCACCTGCTGAAGTACGACTCGGTCCACGGACGCTTTCCGAAGGACGTGAAGGGAGTCGATGGCGGTCTCGACGTTGGCGGTGACGTGATGCGCGTCCTCTCGGAGCGCGATCCTGCCAAGCTGCCGTGGGGCGAGCTCGGCGTCGACATCGTTCTCGAGTCCACCGGCCACTTCACGGATCGCGACAAGGCGGCGCTGCACCTTGCGGCTGGTGCGAAGAAGGTGATCATCTCGGCGCCGGCCAAGGGCGAGGACAAGACCTTCGTCTACGGCGTCAACCACCTCGACTACGATCCGGCGAAGCACCACGTCATCTCGAATGCGTCATGCACCACCAACTGTCTGGTGCCCGTCGTGAAGGTCATCCTCGAGGAGTTCGGGTTCGTGCGCGGTTTCATGACCACGGTGCACAGCTACACCAACGACCAGAACATCCTCGACCTGCCGCACAAGGATCTCCGCCGCGCCCGCGCCGCCGCCTTGTCGATCATCCCGACCTCGACCGGTGCCGCGAAGGCCACGTCCCTCGTGATTCCGGAAGTGAAGGGGAAGATCGACGGCATCGCACTCCGGGTGCCGACGGCAGATGTCTCGCTGGTCGACCTGACCTGCACGGTCGAGAAGGGAACCACGGTCGAGGCGGTGAACGCTGCATTCCGCGCTGCCGCAGCCGGCACGCTCAAGGGTGTCCTCTTCGTGAACGACGAACCGCTGGTCTCGGTGGACTACATCGGCAATCAGGCGTCGAGCACCGTCGATTCGCTTTCCACTGGCGTGGTTGACGGCACGCTGGTGCACGTCTCGTCGTGGTATGACAACGAGATGGGTTACTCGGCGCGGTGCGTCGACATGATCCGGCACATCGGCAGCCAGTTGTGAGCAAGCGGACGCTGGCCCAACTCGACGGCGGGCGCCTCGATGGCCAGCGCGTCGTGGTCAGGGTCGATCTCAATGTCCCGATCACCGATGGCGTGGTGGGCGACGATACCCGCATTCGTGCGTCGCTCCCCACGATCAAGTATCTGCGTGAGAAGGGCGCCCGAGTGGTGCTCCTCTCGCACCTCGGGCGTCCGAAAGGGGCACCGGATCCGAAGTATTCGCTCAAGCCGGTCGCGCGTGCGCTCGAGAAAGCGCTGGGCATTCCCATCACCTTTCTCGAGGACCCCACGAGCGAGGCCGCCGTTGGTGTGGTGCGCCACATGCCGCGTGGCGGTGTCGCGCTGGCAGAGAACACCCGCTTCTATCCGGGTGAGGAAACCAACGACGGTGCGCTGGCCGATCGCTTCGCCGCACTCGGCGACATCTACGTGAACGACGCGTTCGGCTCGGCGCATCGGGCTCATGCCAGTACCGAAGCCATCGCGCATCGTTTGAAGCCCGCCGTGTCAGGCTTCCTGATGGAGAAGGAACTGAAGTTCCTCGGTGAGGCGGTGAATCAGCCGGTGCGGCCGTTTGTCGCGATTCTCGGCGGCGCCAAGATCTCCGGCAAGATCGATCTCATCGAGGCGCTGCTCCCCAAGGTCGATCACATCCTGGTCGGCGGTGCAATGGCGTGCACCTTCTTCAAGGCGATGGGACTTGAGACCGGCAATTCGCTGGTCGAGGCCGATCGGGTCGAGATGGCGAAGGCGCTCCTGGCCAAGGCCGGCGACAAGCTGGTGTTGCCTACTGGCGCGATGATCGCCGAGAAGCTCGCGCCGGGAGTCGAGACGCGTGAGGCATCGCGTGACAGGATTCCTGTCGGCTGGGCGATGTTTGATATCGACAGCTCCACCGTGTCGCACTTTGGCGAGATCATCGCCGGGGCGCGCACGGTGATCTGGAATGGCCCGATGGGGGTGTTCGAGACGCCGCCGTTTGACGCCGGGACGCTAGGGGTCGCGCATGCGCTCGCGGCCGCAACAGGCAAGGGTGCAATCACCATCGTCGGCGGTGGCGATTCCGCTGCGGCGATCACTGCGGCAGGCCTCGACGCGCAGGTGACGCATGTGTCGACCGGTGGCGGAGCGTCGCTCGAGTTTCTCGAAGGAAAGCCGCTCCCGGGCGTGGCCGCCCTGGACGACCTGCCATGAGTCGATCACTACTGTTCGCCGCGAACTGGAAGATGCATCTGGCTCCCGGCGAGGCGCGGACCTACCTCGATCGCTTTCTCGCGATCGATACGCCGCGACCCGGACGAAGCGTGATGTTCTTCCCCTCGGCGGTCGCGATCGAGACCGTCGCCACTACGCTCAGGGGACACGATCATCTGTTCGCCGGTGCGCAGGACGTGCACTGGGAGCCGAAGGGCGCATTTACGGGTGCGACATCAGTCGCACTGGCACGTGGTGCAGGCGCTGCCGCCGCACTGATCGGCCATAGCGAACGTCGCCATGTCTTTGGTGAAACCGATGCCGAGACTGGCCTGAAGGTGCACGCCGTGCTGGGCGGTGGATTGCTGGCGATGCTTTGCGTTGGCGAAACGCTGACGCAGCGAGAGGCCAACGACACGTCGGCCGTGGTCACGCGCCAGCTGAAGGCCGCGCTCGCTGGCGTGGATGCGAGCGCCGATCTGGTGATCGCCTACGAGCCAGTGTGGGCAATCGGCACCGGTCGCAACGCCACGCCAGCTGATGCCGCAGCCGTGCACGCGACGATCCGAGGCGTGCTGGGTGATCTCGGCTTCCCACGCGACACCCGGGTACTCTACGGCGGCTCGGTCAACGCCGGCAACGTGGCCCAGTTGCTGGCCGAGCGTGAGATCGATGGGGTATTGGTGGGCGGAGCGTCGCTGGATCCCGATGTCTGGGCGGGGATTTGTGCCACCGAGGCCAGCTGAAGGCTCCGGTTGAGCCGCAGGGGACCATTCGCTATCTTTGCTAGCTAGGCTAAAACCAAGGACTGCACTGTGTTCGGCTTCTTGCTCGTTTTGATGATCCTCGACGGCCTGCTCCTCAGCGCCGTTGTCCTGATGCAGGCTGGCCAGGGTGGCGGACTCGCCTCGCTGGGCGGCGGCAGCGCCTCGCAGGTGCTGGGCGGACGGCAGGCCACGACTCTCCTGACCCGGGCCACCTGGTGGACTGGCGGGATTTTCATGGCGCTGGCGCTCCTCCTCTCGCTCGCCTCGACCAGCCGCAACGCCGGCTCCTCCGAGGTCCAGCAGCAGCTTCGGACCGCGCCGGCGGCCGCGCCGCAGCAGGCCCCGATCACGGGAACAACGGCTCCCGCGCCGATCCCGGGCACCACCGCACCACCGCCGGCTCCCGCGCCGGTCCCCAAGCCTTGATCAAGGATTTCGCAGGCGGGACTGGTCGTCCCGCCTTCGTTTTGCTGGAAGACGGGACCTGGTACCCGGGTCAGCTGGTCGGGCCAGTGGTCAAGGGTTTTGGCGAAGTGGTCTTCACCACCAGCATGACCGGCTACCAGGAAACCTTCACCGATCCCAGCTACCTCGGTCAGATCGTCGTGATGACGGCGCCGATGATCGGCAACTATGGCATCACCGACACCGACGACGAATCCGCCCACCCACAGGTGAGCGGCGTCGTGGTGCGCGAACTCTCGGCCCATTACTCCAACTGGCAGGCCACCAGGTCGCTGCCGGAGTGGCTCGCCGAGGCCGGGGTACCGATCATCACCGATGTGGATACCCGCCAGCTCACGAGGCACCTGCGTGAGCGCGGAGCGATGCGAGGAGTGATAGCCGAGGGCAGTGAGCCGTCGGCCGCGCTCCGGGCCGAGCTGATGGCGTCGCCTTCGATGGAGGGGCTCGACCTCGCGTCGCGCGCCACCACGCCCGTCTCCTACAGCCAGGGAGAAGGCCCCCTGGTTGTGGCGTTCGATTTCGGGATGAAGCGAAATATTGTCCGGATGCTCGAGGCGACGGGGCTGCGGGTTGAGGTGGTTCCGGCCCAAACCGACGCGGCCGCGGTCATGGCGCTGCATCCGGACGGCCTCTTCCTCTCCAATGGCCCGGGCGACCCGGCGGCCGTCGGCTACGCCCTGGAGACGATCCGGACCCTGACCGAGAGCGGGATCCCGACCTTCGGGATCTGCCTGGGGCATCAGCTCCTCGGTCTGACCTTTGGCGGGGAGACAAGCAAGCTCTCCTACGGCCACAGGGGCGGCAATCACCCGGTCAAGGAGCTCGCGACCGGGAAAGTCCTCATTACCACCCAGAATCACGGATTTGCGGTCCTGGGGAGCGCTGAGGGGGTCCCCGGGGCGCCGGACCTCGAGGTGACCCACCTCAATCTCAACGACGGCACCGTGGAAGGGCTCAAGCATCGTCGCCTTCCGGTCTTCGCCGTCCAGTACCACCCGGAAGCCGCCCCCGGCCCCCACGATGCCTACCCGCACTTCGGGGAGTTCCTCGCGGCGATCCAGGCCCGGGCAGCCCAAAAGAGCGCAACCTCTTGACAGACAACGCTTAAGCGTCGTACATATCGGCCCGATGGGGGCTCCCACCTTAGCCCCCGAGGCATCTCCCCGAGGGAGCGATGACCAAGGCCGATCTCGTCGAACAGGTGACTGCCGCAATCGCCCGGACTTCCGGACCGATGATTTCCAAGAAGGATTGTGCGCGCGTCGTTGACGCCTTCCTGGATGCGGTGAAGCTTGCCATGCGTGACCAGCACAACATCGAAGTTCGTGGATTCGGCACCTTCAAGATCCGTCGTCGCAAGACCCGGATGGCGCGCAATCCTCGCACCGGTGATCCAGTCGAAGTTGCCGCGCGTCCAGTGCCGGTGTTCAAGCCCAGCAAGGAGTTACGTGCACTCGTCGCCCACGAGGAGTACATCCCTGATGGCTCCGACATGGACGATGACGACGACGACGAATGAACCAGTTTCAAGTGCTGCTGTTTGCTCGCTACGCGGAACTCCTTGGTAGCGCACAAGTTGAAGTGAATCTTCCGAGTGGTGCCACCGCTGCCGACCTGATTCACGCCCTCCGGCAATTGCCGGGGGGCGACTTGCTTCCCCCGACGCCATTTCTGGTGATGAACCACGCCCAAGTCCGCGCGGGACAGCAGCTTGACCCCTCAGCAGAGCTCGCGCTCCTGCCACCGCTGGCGGGCGGATGATTCGCGTGCGATTCCTGTCGCAGGTGCCGTTGGAACTCACCCCGCTCATTGATTCGGTGACCGCGCCGGATCGTGGCGCGGTGGCAACCTTCGCTGGCCTGGTGCGCAATCACCACGCTGGGCGGGAAGTGACGGCGCTCGCCTATTCGGCCTATGAGCCGATGGCAGAGCAGGTGTGCCAGGAGATCGTGCGGGAGACCGAAGCGAGCTGGCCGGTGCGGATCGCGCTGCAGCATCGTCTTGGCGATGTCCCGATTGGCGAAGCCGCGGTGCTCGTGGTGGCCAGTTCCGCGCACCGGGCTGCTGCGTTCGATGCGGTACGAATGGTCATCGATGCGGTCAAGTCGCGAGTACCGATCTGGAAGCGCGAGCGCTACGCCGACGGTAGCGAAGCGTGGGTCGATCCGACGGCGCCGGAAGGGGTGACGCCGGTGCGGGAGAACAGATGACCGGCGTGCTCGACCGGTACCAACGACCGCTCGGCTCGTTGCGCATTTCGGTAACCGACCGCTGCAATCTGCGGTGTCGCTACTGTATGCCTGAGGATGAGTACACCTGGCTGCCAAGAAGCTCGTTGCTCTCCTTCGAGGAGATCACTCGCGCGGCGGCTGCGTTCGCTTCCCTGGGCGCCGGGAAGATTCGCCTCACGGGTGGTGAGCCGTTGCTGCGTCAGGGACTGACGGATCTTGTGGCGATGCTCCGGGTGGTGCCCGGCGTGGCAGAGATTGCACTGACCACCAATGGGCTGCTGCTCGCGCCGCTTGCGCGGCAATTGCGCGAGGCCGGTCTTGACCGCATCACCATGTCGCTCGATACCTTGCAACCGGAGCGGATGGCGGCATTCGCGCGAAGCAGCCATCACGCCGATGCGATTGCCGGACTCGATGCCGCCCGCGAGGCGGGCTTCGAACGTCTCAAGATCAACGCCGTGCTCGTGCGTGGATTCAATGACGACGAGATCGTGCCGCTGGTCCGCTTCGCTCGGGCACGCGGTGTCGAGATGCGGTTCATCGAGTACATGGATGTCGGGGGCGCCACGCGCTGGAGCAGCGCCGATGTCGTGTCACGCGAAGAGATCCTGACGACGCTCGCCGCAGAATGTGCCGGCGTCACTCCGATGCCACGCATCGACGACCCGCGGGCGCCTGCCGAGCGATTCCGGCTGGGCGATGGCACGATCGTGGGGATCATCGCCTCGACCACCGCCCCGTTCTGCCGCGATTGCGACCGGGCGCGGCTGACGGCCGACGGAACCTTCTTTCGCTGTCTCTATGGCGAGACCGGGATCGATCTCCGCGGCCCCATTCGCGAGGGCATATCAGATGGCGGCCTCGGCGAACTGGTTGCGGCGGCCTGGCGCGACCGCGCTGACCGGGGCGCCGAGGATCGGACCCACGTTGCAGATCGGGGGATTCTGGTCCAGCTCGCCGGGCTCAAGGCCGATCCACGCAAGGAAATGCACGTTCGAGGGGGGTAGTCTGCCCACCCTCCGAAACCCTATCGGCGCCTCGTGCGTCTAACCCTTTGTCTTTCACCCGGGATACCGATCCAATGCGTTCCAGCACCACCCTGATGCGGGCGGGCTCGCTGCTTGCCCTCGCTGCCCTTGCCGCCGGCAGCGCCAGCGCCCAGACCAAGCCCCTGCCGATCAAGTACTCAGGCCCGCCCACCGTGGCAGCAATCACGGCCGGCGACCTGATGACCCGCCTCTATATCTACGCCGACGACTCGCTCATGGGGCGGCGGGTGGGGACGGATTACAACCTCAAAGCCACCGCGTACATCGAAAGCCAGGTGCGCAAGATGGGGCTGAAGCCGGCGGGTGATGATGGCTACTTCCAGAGCATCGGAATGGTCTCCCGTTCCCTTGATTCGACAAGCTCGACTCTCACCGTGGACGGAAAGGCGTACAAGGCTGGCGTCGATTTCCTCGGCAACACCAACGGCGTCATGCACCCCGTCGCCGCTGCGCCGGTCGTGGTGTGGGGAAGTGTCTTCGATACCACTGGCAACCCGACGCCCGAGCAGTACGCCGGCAAGTGGGTGCTTGTCCGCCCTGCCACCGGTGCACCGGCCGGATTCGATCAGGCAACGTTCATCAAGTCTGCTGGATATCAGCGCTTCCTTGCGATGCAGTCATCGACTTCGGTCGCTGGTCGGCTGAGCATCAACGCGGCAGATACGTTTTCGACGATCCAGGTCCGCAACGCGACCAACTCCACTGGCAGCCTGTTGAGCGTCAAGGAAACCAGGCCGGTCGCGGTCACGGTGACCAAGAAGGTGGCTGAGGACATCTTCGGCCCGACCGCAATGACCGCTGCCCCGGGGACCATGGGCAAGAGCATCGCCGCGGATATTCGCTTCACGGATGTTGCGCGCGGCGGCCGGAATGTCATCGCCGTCCTTCCCGGCTCCGATCCGAAGCTCAAGGGCCAGTACATTGTTGTCGGCGCACACAACGACCACATCGGGTTCAACAACCGTCCGGTCGATCACGACTCGATGAAGGTCTTCCTGAAGACCGTCCAGAAGCAGGGCGCTGACGCCCGGCCGACTCCGCCGACGCCCGAACAGTGGGCAGCGATCAATGCCGAGATTGCGGAGCTCCGCAAGCTGAATCCGCCGCGGCCCGACTCGATTTCCAACGGCGCCGATGACGATGGTTCAGGCTCCGTGACGCTGCTTGAAATCGCCGAAGCGTATGCCAAGGGCGCTGGGAAGCCGAAGCGCTCAATGCTCTTCATCTGGCAGACCGGCGAAGAGTCCGGCATGCTCGGCTCGGGCTATTTCATGGATCACCCGACCGTTCCGCGTGACTCGATCGTCGCCGACTTCAACATCGACATGGTCGGTCGTGGCGCGCCGACGGACGTCACCGGCGTGCAGAAGGAAGGCGGCTTCCTCGCTGGTGCCGATCGCTATGTCCAGCTGGTCGGCTCGCGTCGCCTCTCGACCGAACTCGGCAACCTGGTCGAGGATGTCAACAAGAGCCCGAAGTACAATTTCAAGCTCGACTACGCGATGGATGCCAACGGCCATCCGCAGAACATCTACTGCCGCTCGGACCATTGGTCGTACGGCAAGTGGGGCGTTCCTGCCGTCTTCTTTACCACCGGTGGCCACGCCGATTACCACCAGGTGACCGACGAGCCCCAGTACATCCGCTACGATCACATGGCGTTGCTGGCGAACCTGATCTTCGATTCAACGCTGCGCGCGGCGAGCCTCGATCATCGTGTCCTGGTCGACGGCGTGAAGCCGAACCCGGCGCCGGCGACGGCCTGCCAGCAGTAAGTCTCCACTCCTGAAATGCGACGCCGTCCGGAGCCCTGCAGGGTGCTCCGGGCGGCGTCTCGTTTACCTTGCGGGAGTACTCATCTTCACCCGCTGTCCGCGGAAGGATTCTCGATGCCGCTTCATATCGCCCTGCTGGAGCCCAGAACGCCCACCACGACGGCCGCGGTGGCCAAACGCTGCGCTGCGGTTGACGCCTCGCTCCACCTGGTGGGTCCCCTCGGATTCGGTGCCGAGGAGCCTGCCTTCCGGACGTCGGCGGATGTCGATTGGGACGCCCTCGACTGGTGGCTGCACCCTGGCTGGCGCGACTTCCGTGACGCCATGCGTCGCGATCGCTGCATCTATTTCGCTGCGAACGGGACGCGTGACCCGGCCGAGGCCCCTTTCCGGCCGAACAGCGTGCTCGTGTTCGGCGATGAAGCGCTCGGCTTGCCCGAGAAGATCCGGGAGAAGTATCCCGATCGAGTCTTCCGTCTTCCCGGAGGGAAGGGCCGTGGCAAGCCCGATTTGCCGGCCGCTGTTGAGGCGACCCTCGCTTTCGCCGCCCAACGGGCCGACAAGACGCCGTCGGAAGGCGCGGGTGGCGAGCGGCGGCGATCGCGGAGTCGCCGACCACGCTGAACGCTTGGGTGACCCGCACGTTTCGATTAGGTTCAACAGGCTGATTCCTTAGCATTCCGGGGCGCCTCCGGGCGCCTGATCACTTCGTCACGAGCGGATCCGACATGTTCGAGAAGATCACAGTGGTTGGGGCAGGGAACGTGGGCGCCACGGCGGCTCAGCGAGTTGCCGAGAAGCATCTGGCGAAGACGGTGGTGATGGTCGACGTGGTGGAGGGCGTGCCGCAGGGCAAGGCACTCGACCAATGGCAGTCGGCTCCGGTCGAGGGATTCAGCGGCCGCGTCCTCGGCACCAACGACTACGACCTCGCCGCCGGTTCCGAGCTCTTCATCGTCACCGCCGGAATTGCCCGCAAGCCGGGGATGAGCCGCGACGACCTCGTCAAGACCAACGCCGGGATCGTGAAGTCAGTCGGCGAGAACATCAAGCGGGTCGCGCCCAACGCGATCATCATCGTGGTCTCCAATCCGCTCGACGCGATGTGCTACGTGATGCGCGAAGCCACCGGCTTTCCGCGCGAACGCGTCATCGGCATGGCCGGCGTCCTCGACACCGCGCGCTACCGGATGTTTCTCTCCGAAGCAATGGATGTCTCGGTCGAAGACATTCAGGCGATGGTCCTCGGCGGACACGGCGACACGATGGTGCCGCTGATCTCCTACACCACTGTCTCCGGGATTCCCGTCACACAGCTCCTCGCCACCGACAAGCTCGACGCGATCGTGACCCGCGCGCGCAACGGTGGTGCCGAGATCGTGGCGCACCTCAAGACCGGATCCGCCTACTACGCGCCAAGCTCGGCGGCGGTCCAGATGGCCGAGGCGATCGTGCTCGACAAGCGCCGGATCCTGCCGTGTTCGGCATGGCTCCAAGGCGAGTTCGGCCTGAAGGACGTGTACTGCGGCGTCCCCTGCCTGCTCGGGCGCAACGGACTCGAGAAGATCATCTCGATCACGCTGACGGATGCCGAGATGGCCGCACTCCACCAATCGGCGGAGGCCGTGCGGGCGATTCAGGCGATCGTCTGAGGGCGTGATGAACCGAATCATTGCCCTGTGGCAGACCGCCGTCGGCAAGAAGGTGGCGATGGCGGTCACCGGTCTCGCGCTGGTGTTGTTCCTGATTTCACACATGATCTCGAACGTGCTGGTATTCGAGAATCCCCAGCACCTCGATGACTACGGCGCGTGGTTGCGGTCCTTCGGTCCGCTGCTCTGGGTTGCCCGGCTCGGATTGCTGGCGGCCGTGAGCATCCACATCGCTGCCGCGTGGCAGTTGACCCGGATGGCCCGCGCGGCACGACCGGCCGACTACAATCGGCACGAGCTGCGGGTATCGTCCTATGCCGCGCGCACGATGCGCTGGGGCGGGGTACTGCTCCTCGCCTTCATCGTGTTCCACATCTTCCATCTCACGCTAGGCACGCTCCATCCCGATTTTGTCGAGGGTGCCGTCTCGCGCAACCTGAAGAGCGGGTTGGCCGTGAAGCCGGTTGCCGCCTTCTACGCGCTGGCGATGATCTTTCTCGGACTCCATCTCGGCCACGGGATCTGGTCGGTCTTCCAGACACTCGGACTCAATCATCCGGCGTGGAATGCCTCACGCAAGGTGATCGCGGTCACCCTGGCCGTTCTCGTGGCCGGGGGCCTGCTGAGCATCCCCGTCGCCGCGCTTCTCGGGCTACTCTGATGAATCTCGACGCGAAAATTCCCGGCGGCCCGCTGGAAGAGAAGTGGGATCGGCACAAGAAGGATCTCCGCCTGGTATCGCCGGCCAACAAGCGGAAGTTCGACGTGATCATCGTCGGCTCCGGGCTCGCGGGTGCTTCTGCCGCGGCCTCGCTCGCCGAACTCGGCTACAACGTCTCCTGCTTCTGTTTCCAGGACTCGCCGCGCCGCGCGCACTCCATCGCGGCCCAGGGAGGCATCAACGCCGCCAAGAATTACCAGAACGACGGCGACTCTTCCTGGCGTCTCTTCCACGACACCATCAAGGGCGGCGACTTCCGGGCGCGTGAGGGGAATGTTTACCGGCTGGCGCAGGTCTCGGCCAACATCATCGATCAATGCGTTGCGCAGGGTGTCCCGTTTGCGCGCGAATATGGTGGCTTGCTCGCGAATCGCTCGTTCGGCGGCGCCCAGGTGTCGCGCACCTTCTATGCGCGCGGGCAGACCGGCCAGCAGTTGCTGATTGGCGCCTACCAGGCGCTGGAGCGACAGATCGGCAAGGGCACCGTGACGATGTACTCCCGTCACGAGATGCTCGAGCTGGTGGTGGTGAATGGCCGCGCGCGCGGCATCGTGGCGCGTGACCTGGTGACGGGCGAGATGCAGTCGTTCGCGGCGCATACGGTGGTGCTTGGCACTGGCGGGTATGGCAACGCGTTCTATCTCTCGACCAACGCCAAGGGATGCAACGTCACGGCCGCCTACCGCGCCTACAAGAAGGGCGCCGGGTTCGCGAATCCCTGCTTCACCCAGATCCATCCGACCTGCATCCCGGTGGCTGGAGATTTTCAGTCGAAGCTGACGCTGATGTCTGAGTCGTTGCGGAATGACGGGCGTGTCTGGGTACCGAAGGAGCCGGGCGACACCCGCAAGCCGGCCGACATTCCGGAGGCGGAGCGCGACTACTACCTCGAACGGAAGTATCCGAGCTACGGCAACCTCGCTCCGCGCGACATCGCATCGCGTGCGGCCAAGGAAGCGTGCGACGCCGGACTCGGCGTCGGCCCGGGCGGGCGCGGCGTCTTCCTCGACTTCTCGACGGCCATCAAGCGACTCGGCGAGGACACCATTCGCGAGCGCTATGGCAATCTGTTCGAGATGTACGAGCGGATCACCGACGAGAATCCGTACCAGACGCCGATGCGGATCTACCCAGCGGTGCACTACACCATGGGCGGACTCTGGGTCGACTACAACCTGATGAGCAACCTGCCGGGCCTGCACGTGATTGGCGAGGCGAACTTCTCCGACCACGGCGCCAACCGACTCGGTGCATCGGCCCTGATGCAGGGGCTCGCGGATGGCTACTTCATCCTGCCGTATACCATCGGCGACTATCTGGCCGGTGCGAAGCTGGAGCCGGTGGATACCACGCACCAGGCCTTCCGTGACGCGGAGGCCGAGGCCAACGCGCGACTCGGCAAGCTGCTCTCGATCGACGGCACACGTTCCGTGGATTCCTTCCACAAGGAACTGGGCCACATTCTCTGGGAAAAGTGCGGCATGGCGCGCGATCGTGCCGGCCTGCAGGACGCACTCGCGCGCATTCCAGCGTTGCGTGCCGAGTTCTGGGAGAACGTGAAGGTGCCCGGGTCGGCCGAGACGCTGAACCAGTCGCTCGAGAAGGCCGGACGGGTCGCCGACTTCCTCGAATTCGGGGAGCTGATGTGCTCCGACGCATTGATTCGTGAAGAGTCGTGCGGCGGGCATTTCCGGACCGAGTACCAGACCGAGGACGGTGAGGCGATGCGCGACGACGAACGCTTCACCCACGCGGCGGTCTGGGAGTATCAGGGCGAAGGGAAGGCACCCGTGCGACACATCGAGCCGCTCACCTTCGAATTCGTGAAGCTGGCGACGAGGTCCTACAAATGAGCAGCGCTTCTCCACTGAATCGTGGTCTCTCCGTCACCGGCGCTACTCATCCTGAGCGCGGCGAAGGATCCGGTACCCGATGAGCAAGACTATGAACCTGACTCTCAAGGTCTGGCGTCAGCCGGGCCCCAAGGCCGCCGGCAAGTTCGTGCAGTACACCACCACGGCCGATGAACACATGTCGTTCCTCGAGATGCTCGACGTGGTCAACGAGGAACTGCTCACGAAGGGCGACGAGCCGATCGCGTTCGATCACGATTGCCGTGAGGGGATCTGCGGCAGCTGCGCCCTGATGATCAATGGTGCGCCACACGGGCCCCGCAAGGCGACCACGACCTGCCAGCTGCACATGCGGACCTTCAAGGATGGCGACACGATCGTCATCGAGCCGTGGCGCGCGTCGGCCTTCCCGGTGCTCCGGGACCTCGTGGTTGATCGGAGCGCGCTCGACCGGATCATCGCCGTGGGCGGCTTCATCGCGGCACCGACCGGATCGGCCCAGGACGGGAATGCGATCCCGATTCCGAAGGAAGATTCCGATCTTGCCATGGACGCTGCCAGCTGCATCGGCTGCGGCGCGTGCGTGGCTGCCTGCCCCAATGCGTCTGCTATGCTGTTCACGGCCGCCAAGGTCAGTCACCTTGGCCGGCTGCCGCAGGGACAACCGGAACGTGACCGACGGGTCCTGGCGATGGTCCAGCAGATGGATGACGAGGGATTCGGCGGTTGCACCAATTACGGCGAGTGTCAGGAAGCATGCCCCAAGGGAATCTCGGTCGAGAACATTGCGCGGATGAACCGCGATTGGGTGCGCGCGACGCTCTCCGATCGGGGCGAGTCTGCGGTCGCGGCGGGTACCGGCTGACGCGCCGCACGGCGTTCCTGACAATCTCCGTACTGGGCGGGGGCGCAATGGCGCTTCCCGCCCAGTCAGATTTTCAGTTCCGGCCAATGGCGCATGCCGTGGTGCTCGGGACGACAGTGGCTGCGATTCCAGGGGGCGGCCACCTCAGTGAGTTGCGCGTCGTGCAACCGGTGCTGATGGGAACGTTGACCGGATTCGGCGGAAGGCTGGTGGCGACCGCAACCTTCGATTTCGAAAGTCTCACGATGCCGAAAGGCGAGCTCACTCCAGGGGCGTGGGGAGAAGGCTTCGTGGATCGGCGCCACCCCCACACAACGGTGCACGAGCTCAATGTGGCAGGAGTCGATCTCCTGGCACGCCTCGATGGTCGCGGGCGCCTCGGTGTCATGCTCGGGAAGGGATTCGTCCCCTTCGGCAGTGACGACCCGATGTCGCGACCGATCAGTCGCTATCCAGTCAATCACCACTTCGCGCAAATCCTGGAACGCGCCGTGGCGATGGCGCAGTACGATGTCGGCAGGGTGACGCTTGAGGGTGCCCTCTTCAACGGTGATGAGCCGGAGCGGCCGGGGCAGGGGCCGTTGCTCAAGAATGCCTCGGGCGTGTGGCGCTTCGGAGATTCGTGGAGTGGTCGTGTGACAATCCGGCCGCTGCGTGGGTTGGAAGTGCAGGGCTCGCGTGCCACGGTGCATTCGCCCGAACATCGCGAAGGTGCAGGTGGCAACGTGGTCAAGAGTTCGCTCTCGGCACGCTTTGCAGACCAGCCGCAGTGGGGCGAGCGATACCTGATGGCCGAGTGGGCGCGGACCTCGGAGCTGGACGGCTTCTTCGTTTTTCACTCGGTACTTGCCGAGGGCATGCTCCAGCGAGGTCGCCTGAGCGGGGCGTATCGATTCGAGGTCACAGATCGTCCGGAGGAGGAGCGGCTCGACAATCTGTTCCGGACCCGGCGGCCGCATTTCGAAAACAGCATTCTGGGCATCGGTCGCTGGTCGCTGCACACCCTCCGACTCGGTGCCGAGCTCACGAAAGCTGGCCAACGAGCACAGGCCCAGCTTTTTGTCGAAGGCACCTTGGGGTCGGTGGCGAAGCGGGACAACGGCATCTTCGATCCCCAATCGCTCTACGGCACGACGAACGTGAAGGCGTTGAGCGTGGGCCTGATGCTCGACTGGGGAATGCGGGGTCATCGAATGGGGCGATATGGCGTGCTCGCTTCCGATCACGGCGGCGATGCACCAATGGCAGGGCACCAACACTGACGCGGCTCGCGGCCGCAG
Organism: Gemmatimonadales bacterium; assembly: GCA_039915645.1. GTDB lineage: Bacteria > Gemmatimonadota > Gemmatimonadetes > Gemmatimonadales > GWC2-71-9 > Palsa-1233. The sequence goes on from JBDSMX010000043.1 coordinate 32,472, forward strand.
GATATCTCTGATGCGATTCAGGTTCTTCGCGGCGGCACTTCTCCTCGTGGGCGCGGCGTGCAACGGCGGCACCGATGCCAACTCGGATGTCGTCATCACCGCCGCCGGCGGCAACCAGCAGACAGGGGTCCTCGCGACATCCCTTCCGACGCCACTAAGCGTCAAGGCAGTCGATGCGCTCGGCGCACCGCTCAGCGGGATCACCATCGACTGGAGTGTCCAGTCCGGCGGTGGCAGCGTGACGCCCGCCAGTTCCGTGACCAATGCCAACGGCATCGCGACGACGTCGCTCACCCTCGGTGCAGCGGCAGGGGCAAACACCGTCAAGGCCACGCTTCGAGGCAGCTCGACCAATCTCACTTTCAGCGCGACTGCCACCACCAGCATCACGATCGGCATCCTGCAGGGGAACAATCAGAGCGGCACCTCTGGCGCCCCGCTCAATGCGCAATTGCGTGTGCAGGTGCTGCAGAACGGTCTCCCGATCGCGCAGCCTCGGAACGTCCTCTGGGCCGCGGGCACTGGTGGCGTGGTGCCGGCCTCGGGAAGTAGTGCCACCGATCCAGCGGGCGTCGCCAATATGACGGCGACCCTTGGGGCGGGCACGGGGACCCAGACCATCATCGCGACGGTCGAGGGCACCACGACTTCGGTCACCTTTACCTTTACCGCGTTCGGGGCGAGCAGCAATCCAGTGCTCGTGGCCACTGTGCCGGTGCCCGCCAATTACGGCCATCACGACACCTTCGTGCGCGACGGGATTGCCTTCGTGCTCGCCTGGAATACCGGTGTCCTGATCTACGATGTCGGCAATGGCGTCAAGGGCGGATCGCCCACGAATCCCGTATTGATTTCGAGCCTGATCACCGAAGTCAACGGGGTGTCTGGTGGCGCGCAGGTGCACAACGCCTGGTGGTTCCAGAATCCGGTGACGGGCGAGAAGAAATACCTCTTCATCGGTCAGGAAGGGCCGGGCGCGATTGGCAGCGCCTCGTCGGGTGACATTCACGTCGTCGACATCTCGAATCTCTCGACGCCCGTGGAAGTCGGCTTTGTGCACGTCGCCAACGCTGGTACCCACAACTTCTGGATGGACGAGCAGCGCCAGGTGCTCTATGCCGCCTACTACAACGGCGGCGTGATTGCGGTCGACGTGAGCGGGACGCTGTCGGGTGATCTCTCCTCGCGGATCACGGCGCAAGCGAAGCCGGGCGGTGCGGGCAACACCTACGTCTGGGGAGTGATGCTCTCCAACGGGACCCTCTATGCCACCGACATGTTGAGTGGCTTCTGGGCGCTGGACCCGATCACCCTCGCGACCAAGGGTGGCGGCAACAATGTCCCTGAGCGGTACGGCTCGGACCAGTGGGTAACCGGCGCCTGGGCCTACAGCGGTGGCTGGGGCACGCGCAGCGGAATCAGGGGCAACGCGGTGAAGGTCTGGTCCCTGGGCGCGCCGGGTGGCATCCCCACGCTGATTGATTCGATCATCGTCCCCAACATCACCACCGTGAGTGATGTCGCGGTCACGCCGGACGGCAAGGCGCTGGTGATCACGGCCGAAGGCGGGTCGGGTGGCGCCGGGATGTACGTCTATGATCGCGTCGATCCAAGGCGGCCGGCGCTGCGTGGCTCGGTGTTTGTCTCCCAGGGCGTTCACACCGGCGAAATCGCGATCATCAACGGTCGCACCTACGTCTTTGCGGCGCGCGACCCGGCGAACCCCGCGCTGTTGATCTATGACATCACCGGCGTCGTGCCCTGAACCGACTGGGCCCCGCCTGCCGCACACAACGCCAACCCCACCGCGGGTTGGCGTTGTGCTATCGGGAGGGCATCTTTGAGGCTACCCCACACCACTGCACACCCGTCCCGATGAGCCCGTCATGACCCGTCGTGCCCTGCTGGTTGTCCTCCCGCTGCTGACCACCGCAATTCCGCTTGTTGCACAACAATTGCCGGGATTCACGGTCGCCCACTCCGCCAAGGAAAGCGCGCTCGAAGTGCGGCTGCAGGCGGTGCCCGATACCGCATCTGCACGGCGGCACGTGCACGTCCTTGCCGGACGCCCGCATGTCGCGGGGACGCCTGCCCAGAAGGCCACCGCCGATTACGTGCTGCGCCAGATGAAGTCGTGGGGACTCGACACCTCGCGGGCGACCTTCAAGGTGTATCTCCCGTATCATGACTCGACCATCGTCGAACGGATCACCCCAACGCGGCAGCGGCTCGACCTTTCCGAGCCACCGGTGCCCGGCGACTCGACGACGTTCCTGCCGAGCTGGCCCGCAATGAACGGGAACTCGGGCGCAGGTGATGTCACCGCTGGCCTGGTCTATGTCAACTACGGCCTACCCAACGACTACGCCCGGCTCGACTCGCTCGGCATCTCCGTGAAAGGGAAGGTTGCCATCGTTCGCTACGGTCGCTCCTTCCGCGGAATCAAGGCGCGGGAAGCGGAGGCGAACGGCGCCCGTGCGCTGATCATCTACTCGGATCCGTTCGACGATGGCTTTACCCGCGGCGAGGTCTATCCCAAGGGACCGTATCGCAATGCGCAGGGCGTGCAGCGCGGCTCGATCTTCAACGGCTTCGGCGACCCGACTACTCCGGGCTGGGCCTCCACCCTCAACGCGAAGCGGCTCTCCGAAGATTCGCTCGCGGTCTCTCACATTCCGGTCGTGCCGATCAGCTATGGCAACGCCGAAGTGCTGATGCGCGACATGGTCGGACCTGCTGCTCCCGAGGGATGGCAGGGTGGAATGAACTTCCCGTACCACGTCGGCGACGGCACGGTCCAGGCTCGCGTCGCCGTCTGGCCAGAGCGCGGCAATCGCGCCTACAAGACGATCTACGACACCTTCGGCATGATCCGTGGCAGCGAACTGCCGAACGAATGGGTCATCATCGGCGGCCATCGCGACGGCTGGGGTCCGGGCGCGGCAGACAACGTCTCCGGCACGGTGAGCATTCTCGAGGCGGCGCGCGCCTGGGGCAGCGCCCTGAAGAACGGGGAGCGCCCGCGGCGGACATTGGTGTTCGCGACATGGGATGCCGAAGAATGGGGACTTGTCGGCTCGACGGAGTGGGTCGAGTCGATGCCCGATTCACTGCAGGCCAAGGCCGTGGCATACATCAACCAGGACGTCGCCGCGTCGGGTCGTTCATTCGGCGCCAGCGGCACGGCATCGCTCCATGCATTGATGCGCGATGTCACCCGCACCGTGGCGCAGCCGGGAGACACCGGATCGGTGTATCAGTCTTGGGGTCGCGGGCGTGGGGCGGCCGCGCGCGGAGAGCCCGCCCTCGGTGATCTTGGTGGAGGCTCCGACTTCGGCGGCTTCTACAATCATCTCGGTATTCCGGCGCTCGAGTTCGGCTTCGGTGGCCCCGGCGGTGTCTACCACTCGGCGTACGATACCTGGGCGTTCAACGAACGCTTCGGCGACGTGGGATATTTGAGTCACGTGGCGGCTGGCCGGCTCTCCGCCGTGCTGATGGGACGCCTCGGCAACGCCGACATTCTCCCCTTCGACCACGAAGCACTCGGCAACTATCTCGCGGCGCTCGCCGCTCGCGTGGAGCGGGGCACGGCGCCGGCGTTGCAAGGTGATTTCCTGCGAGTGCGGATGGCGGCCCTCGGTCTGGCCCAGGCGTCGGCGAAATTCAATGCCGCGCGAGAGAGCGCACTCGCGGCGGGCGCCACCTCCTCACGGATCGTTGCGGTCAATGCCAGCGTCCGGAAGCTCGAGCAGGGTTTGACGCGCGTCACCGGTCTGGTGGGGCGGCCGTTCATGCGCAACCTGATTTTCGCGGCGGATCGTGACAACGGCTACGCCAACATCGCCCTCCCAGGCGTCAGCGAGGCGCTCCGCGATCATGATCAGGAGCGAGCACGGCGCGAGCTGGCGGAGCTGCGGCAGCGCATCGAAGCCGCTTCGGTGCAAATGCGGCTGGCGACGATCGCGCTGAGTCGGTAACCGCGCGACTCAGCGAATGTCGAAGGGGATCTGCGCGAGGGTGCGTCGCCCGTCATCACAGGCGATGAGATAACTTCCCGGAGTCCAGACGCCTGGGGCGGCACGACCATAGCCGCGTGCCGCCCACGCCGACTGCCAGTTCGGGTTGATGTCGAACGCCAGCGCCATGCGCCCCATCTCTTCGGTCCGGTTGCGGAGGACGCGGCAATTGAGTGAGGCGCGCAGCTGACGGCCCGGGGCGATGAAGCCGAGAGTCACCTCGACACCAACGAAGCCGGTCGTTGAGGCCGGGAAGCTGCTTGTGGTCTGCCGGACCGCGATCTCCGGTACCGCATCTCCCATCGCGAAGGTACGGATCCCGGTCACTCGTGCCTGGATCTCACGCCATGGCGATGCCTCGGCGAGAGGTCCATCGGTACGGGGTGGCAGCGTGGCCGACACCTTGGTCGCATCGCTCGTCACGTCGAACCAATTCCTGCCGATCAACTTGTCGCCGTAGCGGCATTCAACTCGATAGCGATCGGGTTTCCAGAAGCCACCGGCCGCCGTCCCCCAGCCCTGCACGTGCAGCGACGAAGTCCAGGTGGGTTGGATCTTGGCGTTGATGCTGATCGCCGTGATCACCTGACCGCCCTTCGATGTCAGGGTGCAGGCGATCGGTACGGTGACGTCGCGATTGGGCGCCTCATAATCGAGCTGGACTTCGACATCGACATAGCGCGTGGTGCTCGCCAGAAAACGGTCGGTGTAGCGGCGCTGCCCCGCGGCCGGGATATTGTCGCCCGCCTCGAAGAAGCGCAGTTGCCCACTGGTCA